>NC_015656.1:2628888-2957500 GCF_000177615.2 Candidatus Protofrankia datiscae
CCCAGATCGACCAGGTAGGCGCTGTTACCCAGCCCCGCGTCGACCAGCGGTATCAGGTGATCGTCGGTGAAACCCACAGCGTCCTCCAGACACCAGCAGGGTGAGGTCACGGACCCCCCGACCCACTACTACAATATTCCATGGATATTTGGAGGATGCTTCATGGGAGACCCGCAACGCAAGGCCGAGCGCAAGAGCGCGCTCTACGACGCCCTCGCCCGCACCGGCAAAGCCCTCGCCAACGGCAAGCGCCTGGAACTACTCGACCTGCTCGCCCAGGGCGAACGCAGCGTCGACGCCCTCGCCCAGGCCGCCGGACTCGGCCTGACCACCGCATCCGCGCACCTGCAGACCCTCAAACAGGCCGGGTTGGTCAGCACCCGCCGCGACGGCGTGCGGATCCACTACCGCCTCGCCGGCGACGACGTCGCCGCACTGTACGGGCTGCTCCTGAACGTCGCACACACCCACCAGCCCGACGCCGACCACGCCCGCACCGCCTACCTCGGCCCCGACGACACCGACGAGATCACCCGCGACGAACTCCTCGACCGCGTCCACGCCGGAACCGCCACCGTCATCGACGTCCGCCCGACCGAGGAGTACACCGCCGGCCACATCCCCGGCGCCGTCAGCCTCCCCCTCGACCAGCTCGCAGCCCGCCTGGCCGAACTCCCCGAGAACGCCAACATCGTCGCCTACTGCCGCGGCACCAACTGCGTCCTCGCCCACGACGCCGTCCGCCTACTCACCGCCCACGGCCACCGCGCCGCACGCCTGATCGACGGCATGCTCGAATGGCGCCTCGACCACCGCCCCATCGCCACCGGCACCACCTGACCCGCGCCCACCCTGTTCCCTGCGCTGCCGATCCAGTGGAGATCTCCCCGCCCTTGCCGTAGTAGATCACCGCGTTGGCCGCGTTCCACGACTCGACGACGTTCAACCCCTCCTCGATCTCCCGCTGCAGGTCACGATCCCGCAGGTAGCGGGCGACGAATCCGACGCCACCGCCGTCGACCCACTGCCCCACAACCCGATATCGCGCGGCGAAGGTGGCGTTGGCGATCTCAACGGCGATCCGCCGGGCCGATTCCGAGGTCAGGTAGCGGCGCCGGACGTACCGGATCTCCTCTTCGGTGTGGCCGTGCGCGCCGCCGGCCACCGACCGGATACCGGCGTTGGTGCCGTAGGCGTAGATCGCGAGCATCAGCCGTTCAGCCAGGACCTCGGGCGCCAAGTGCCCGCTGCCCGCAACGGAGGTGACTGCCTTCAGGCAGCCGGTCCGTAACACGGCTTCCTTGAGCATGTCGATCAGCGGCACCGCGTTCCATCGGCGGCCCACCTCGTTCTTGACCCGGCGCAGGTTACGCGGCTCCTCGGACGCCTCCGGCGCGGTGAACTTGATCGCTCCGGCCTTACGTTCCTTGATCTCCGCCCAGTCCAGCTCCGGCAGAGCCTCGTCGAGGTCGGCCAGGGCCTCGGTCATCTCCTCACGAAGAGACGTGATGAACACCGCCGGGTCCAGCGGTTTACGCAGTTCGCCGTAGTGCTCAACGCGGCGGGCCTCGAAGTCCTTGGGCAGGTCCTCGTCCGGGTTGCGCCAACGGCCCGCGCCGACCACCCAGACCTCCTTGCAGCGCAGCTGCTCGCGCAGGGCCTGGAAGGTGGCCACCTCGTAGACCATGCGCACGATCCGAGGTCGGCCGCGCTTGTCGGCGCGGTAGACGAGGTCACTGCCAACAGCTGGGACCGCCGGCCGTCGGTATCCCGGGAAGCCTGGTCGTCCCGGCCGGCCGGTGACCGTTCCGGGCCGGTGACCTGTCCCGGCAGGGTGGGTCCGTCCTGCGTTGTGGAGCAGGGCTCAGTCAGCCGTCCCTGTCCAGGCCGACGTGTGTCTGTGTCCTCCTCAGGAGGTTCGCGGAGCGTTGCCGTTGCCGGTGCCGCGGCTGGCGGTCGCGGCGAAGACGCGGGCGAGGTACTCGGTGCGCAGCACGCCGCGGCCGTCGGCGCCGATGTAGCCGACGTCCTTGGTCAGGTAACCCTCGGGGTAGCTGTAGCCCGCGGAGGTGATCTCGCCGTTACGGCTCCACTGGAGTGATCCCGCTTCCGTGGACAGCGAACCTGAGGTTCGCTGTCCATAGGGAAGGAGCGTCATGGGGTCAGCTCGCCGGAAGTTCACCCAGGAGTACAAATCCGAGGCAGTAAGGTTGGTGCTCGACTCGGGCCGGTCGGTGACCGAGGTCGCGAAGAGTCTGGGTATCCACGAGACCACGTTGGGAAACTGGGTGAAGAAGGCGAAGGAGAACGGCGAGACCGAGGAGCGGCCGCTGTCGGTGTCGGAGCGCGCGGAACTTGAGGAGCTCCGGAAGAAGTACGCGCAGGCGCAGATGGACATCGCCTTCCTAAAAAAAGCGGCGAGCTTCTTCGCGAGCGAGCAGAAGTAAAGTTCGAGTTCATCTCGATACACGCTCCGAAGAAGCCTGTGTCCGCCGACGGCGCGAACACCTTTCCCGTCGACTACATGTGCAAGAAACTCGACGTGTCCCGACAGGGCTACTATGCGTGGAAGAAACGCGGCCCGTCTCGGAGGGAGAAGGACGACGCCACCTTGTCGACCATGATCAGAGCTGTTTTCGACCGTCACGAGGGGCGGTACGGCGTGCGGCGGATCTTCCACGAGATCCGCCGCCAGGGCGTCGCCGTCGCCTACAAGCGGGTCCAGCGGCTGATGGCGACGATGGGCCTGGTCAGCGTGCATCCGCGTCCCCGCCGGCCGGTGACGACGGTGCAGGCCGCGGACTCCTCATCGCTGCCTGATCTTGTCGGCCAAGACTTCGCCGCGTCCGCACCGAACCAGTTGTGGTACGGCGACATAACATATATTCGCACCTGGGATGGCTGGGTGTACATGGCCTCCGTCATCGACGCGTTCTCTCGGAAGATCGTCGGCTGGGCGGTCGCCGATCACATGCGCACCGAACTCGTTCTCGACGCGCTTCGTATGGCCGTCACCCGCCGGCGGCCACCCGGCGGCGTCATATTCCACGCCGACCGAGGCGGTCAGTACACCAGCCGTGAGTTCGTCGCCTTCTGTCGCGACAACAACGTCCGAAACTCCGTCGGCCGTACCGGGATCTGTTTCGACAACGCCGCGGCGGAGTCCTTCTGGGCCACCCTCAAGAAGGAGTTCGTCCACCTCCACCCGTTCGATACCATAGACCGCGTCCGGGCGGGGATCTTCGAATATGTCGAGATCTACTACAACCGGCAGCGGTTGCACTCCTCGATCGGCTATCTCACGCCTGTCGAGTTCGAGGAAGAATTTGACGGACAAACACTTCGTGCTGCATAGTTAGGACTGTCCACGAAAGTGGGAACCCTCCAACCCGCGCGACATCACCGGTCCCGGCGCGGGCAAGGCCATCGACCGGTTCATCGAGCTCAACAAGCTCGGCGCCTCCACCTGGGACCTGGCCGCCATCCCCGCCGGCCGCCTGCACTCGCTGTCCCGCTACGTCTCCTCGGTCCGCGCCAAGGCGGTCGCCGACCTCGCCGAACCCCGCAGGATGGCCACCCTGGTGGCGTTCGCCGCCGCGATGCGCACCCGCGCCGCGGACGAGGCGATCGAGGTCTTCGACATGCTGATGTCCGACCTCGCCCGCACCTCAGCGAACCTGGCCGCCAAGCAGCGCATGCGCACCCTGGGCGACCTGGACTCCGCCGCCCTGATGCTGCGCGAGGCGTGGATCACCCTCAGTCACGCCGCTGCCGACCCCGAGCAGGACGTCCGCAGCGGCTTCGACCTGCTCGACATCACCGCCATGCACCAGGCCGCGCGCACCGTCGGCGAACTGGCCCGGCCCGAGGCCGAGACCATCGCCGCCGAACTGACCGCCCGCTACCGCACCATCAACCAGCCGCTGCGCCGCCTGGCCAAGCACCTCGACCTGGAGGGCGTCGAAGAGGCAGGCCCCCTGATGGAGGCGCTGAGGTTCCTGCCGAAACTGGAGCGGACCCTGGCCAAGACCCGCCAGAGCGAGCTGTTCCCCTCCGTTCCCACCGGCCACCTCGGACCCACCTGGCAGACCCGGGTGTTCCCCACCGAGGGCGAGCACGCCGGCGGCGTCGACAAGCACGCCTGGATCGTCGGCACCGCCGAGGCCCTGCGCGGCGCTCTGCGCCGCCACGACGTGTTCGTGCCCGGCCTGGACAAGTGGGGCGACCCCCGCAAGGCCCTGCTCCAGGACGCCGCCTGGGAGAACGCCCGCACCCGGGTGTGCCGCAGCCTCGGCCTGTCCGCAAAGCCGGGCGTCGACCTGGGCCGCTGGTGCCGCGAACTCGACGACGACTACCGGCGCCTGGCCGCCGGGCTCGCCGACGACCCGCACGTCCGTATCGAGCAGCGCACCGAGAACGGCAGGCTGCGCGACCACCTCGTCCTCACCGGCCTGGACAAGCTCACCGAACCGGCCAGCCTCAAAGACCTACGCGAGGCCGTAGATGCCCGGATCCCCACCGTCGACCTCCCCGAACTCCTCCTCGAAGTCCACGCCTGGACCGGGTTCCTGAACCACTTCCACCACGTCTCCGAAGCGGGCAGCCGCGCCGAGCATCTGATCGTTTCGCTGGTGGCGGTTTTGGTGGCTGAGGCATGCAATATCGGGATCCAGGCGATGGTCTCCGAGGACGAGCTCGGCCGCTCCCGCGACCAGCTGTTCTGGGTCGAGCAGAACTACCTGCGCGCCGAGACCCTCCGCCTCGCGAACGCGGTCCTGGTCGACTACCAGGCCACCTTGCCCATCGTCGGGCACTGGGGCGGCGGCGAACTGGCCTCCGCCGACGGCCTGCGCTTCGCCACCCCGCTGCGGGTCCTCAACTCCGGGCCGAACCCGAAGTACTTCGCCGCAAGAGGCATCACGCTCTACAACTACCTGTCGGACCAGTACAGCGGCTTCAACCACATCGTCATCCCCGGCACCCGACGCGACAGCCTCTACCTGCTCGACGGCATCCTCGACCAGCCGACCTCGCTGAACCCGACCGAGATCGCGACGGACACCGCAGGCGCCTCCGAAATAATCTTCGGCCTGTTCCGGCTGCTGGGCTACCAGTTCTCCCCACGCCTCGCAGACGCCGGGCACACCCTGCTCTACCGCGCCGACCCGGCCGCCGACTACGGCCCGCTGAACCCGCTCACCGGCGGCCGCATCCGCATGCGCACCATCACCGAGAACTGGGACGACCTGCTCCGCCTCGCGGGCTCCCTGCGCGAGGGCACCGTCCGCGCCTCCCAGATCCTGCCCGTCCTCGCAGGCCAAGGCCGCCCCAGCCCGCTCGGCCGCGCGGTCATGCAGATCGGCCGACTGGACCGCTCCGCCTTCCTCGCCTGCTACTACCACAGCGAACTCTTCCGCCGGAAGATCAACACCCAGCTCAACCGACAGGAGTCCCGCCACGAACTCGCCCGCCGCATCTTCTACGGACAGAAGGGCGAACTGCGGCAAAAGTACAAAGAGGGGCAGGAAGATCAGCTATCGGCGCTGGGACTCGTCCTGAATGCCTGCGTTCTGTGGAATTCGGTGTATATCCAGGAGGCCGTCAACCAGCTCCGCGCCGAGGGCCACCACATCTCCGACGCCGACCTCGCCCGCCTCTCCCCGCTCGGCCACGACCACATCCGCATGATCGGCCGCTACCACTTCCGGCTCTCGCCCGAACTCGCCGCCGGCAAGCTCCGCCCCCTGCGCACCACACGGGAGACCGTCGTCAGCTGACCGGCGGGCCGCCCCCGGCCTGCCGCTCGGCCAGCAGCCGCCGTACCTGCTCATGCGAGACCCCGCAGAACGTACCGATCCGCCGCAGCCCCCACCCCTCATCCGAGGCCGCCGCCATCGCCTCCACCCGGGCCTCGTCCAACGCGCCCACCAGCGCGCTCCGCAGCTCCTCCAGCAACCGCATCCGCAGTGCCGGGGCCAGCCCGTCCAGCTGCTGACAGAAGCGCTCCACATCCGAGCGCAGAAACCCCACCCGCGGGTCACTCACCTTATCCACGCGGCACAGCGAACAGCCAGCTCAATCCGGGTGTCAAATCATGTGACACCAAACTGCACTCTCTGCTTGGTTCCTACTCGACCCCCATGTCGTGCGGACCGTCGTCCGCCAGCTCGGCGACCTCGGCCGCCTCGCCACCCACCGGGGTCCCGAGGTGGAGACGGCCCGGCTGCACGCGCTCCTGGACGGCCTGGCCGTGCAGGGCATCGCCGACCCGCTCGGCGTCACGCCAGCCGGCATCCGCGCCGTCCTGCGCCAGCACCTCGACGATCTGGCCCACTGATCCGGCTAAACGGATCGTCCGGCCGCCCGAGGAACAACCGCTGGGTGCGTTGGGTCGCTGGTGTGGCAGTTGCTGTCCGCCGGGTAGGGAGTGCACCCGCTTCGACGTCTACGACGACACCGTCGCGATCGGCCGTGAACTCATCCCGCTGCTGCGCCAGGAGGTCGCCCGACGCGACCGGCAACGGATCGCGGACGGCGAGCCGCCGCTGGGCGCGGCACCCGTGGGCGCCGCCGGCTGGCGTGCCGCGCAGGCTCCGGCAACCGCCTGACGACAGCCGAGAGATCGCCAGCCTTCGTCGATGAGCGACACGCCGGCCGTGCGTCCGGCCGGGTCCCGTCATCATCCCGTCATCGCCGTGGCCGTCGGAGCGCGCTCTGCCCATCAGGCGGAACTGCCCATCAGGCGGAACTGACACACTGGCGGTCTCAGGCCGCGCCACCTGGCACGGACACCACCTGGCACGGCACGGAAGGGCGGGTGGTCCGGGCCGCGCCCGCCGGGTGGCGGCGGAGGTCTTTCCCCTCTTGTCAGGAGGTCGGGTGGATCCGCACGGACAGCACCGCTACCAGGCCCGCTGCCGCTGGGAGGGCTCGACGGCCGCCGGCTACGAAGGGTACGACCGGGGGCATCACGGCGAGTGCCCGCCCGCGCCCGCGGGCGTCCCACTCAGCGCGGACCCCGCCTTCCGCGGCTCACCCGAGCATCCCAACCCCGAACAGCTCCTGCTGCTCGCGGCGGCCTCCTGCCAGCTGCTGTCCTTCCTGGCGGTGGCGGCCCGGGCTCGGGTGGACGTCCGTGGCTACTCCGACGAGGCGGAGGCGGTCATGCCTCATGGGCGGAGGACGGGCCTGAGCCACATCCTGCTGCGGCCACGGATCGTGGTTGCCGGGGACGTCCCGCTCGAGCGGCTGCACCGCCTGGTGGAGCTGGCCCACCAGGAGTGCTACATCGCGAACAGCCTGCGCTGCGAGGTCGACGTACAGCCCACCTTCGTCCGGATGCCGACCTACGCGTTCGGGGACTCGAGCGTCGCCGCTGAACGACTCGCCCTGCTGGCGGACGTCTTCGACACCCCGTCCCGCCTCCTGATCGCGGATGAGGCGCCCAGGTCGCCCCGGCTCGCGCTCGACCTCGGCTGTGGGCCGGGGCACAGCACCCGGATGCTCGCCGAGGCGTCCCAGGCGCGGCGCACGGTCGGGATCGACGCTTCCGCCGCGCATGTCGGGACAGCCCGTGACGTCGCGCCCGAGCTCGAGTTCGTCGTCCACGACCTGACCCGGACGCCCTTCCCCCTCGCGGACGCGGACGTGGCCTACGCCCGGTGGGTACTGGCCCATCTGCCCGACCCCGCCATCAGGGTGAAAAGCTGGCTCACCCAGCTTGCCCCGGGAGGGGTGCTGCTGTTGGAGGAGACCGAGCGGATCGACAGCGCCGAGCCGGTGCTCGTCCGATATCTGGCGTTGGCGCGTGACGTCGTCGCCGCCCGTGGCGCGAGTCTGGAAGCCGGTCCGCTGCTCGCCGCGTTCGACCCCTCGCCGGTGGGCGATGTCGTGCGCAACGGCGTCCGGGAGTGGCCCGTGGCTCTGCCGGCCGCGGCGACGCTGTTCGCGCTCAACCTGCGGGTGTGGGGCAGCGATTCGGCGGTGCCGCTGGCCGCGGATGACGTGGCCTCCCTCCAGGCGGCGCTGGATGACCTGGCCGCATCCGACGACCGACGGGTCGTCACCTGGTATATCCGTCAGATCACCCTGCGTTCCGCGATGTGACTGTGCAGCGTGGCAGGCCGCGTCCGCGGAGATATCCGTGGAGACAGGCGGCAAATCGGCCGGAAAACTGGCTGGTTACTGACGGTATTCACGTCTTCCGGGAGTTCTCGGCCGCCGGGGAGGACGAAGCGGAGAGCGGAGAAATGCCGATGTCCGGTGACGCGTGACCCGGCCGAATTTTCATTGTCGACGGGCGTGGGCGGCGTCGGTCTCATACTGTCGATGCCGTGACGTGCGCGCGTGCATCGAACACGGCCGAATCATGAAACCGAGAGATTAAACGGTCGTGACAGCAGCCGTTTTCGCTCTCGATATCATGATCGAAAGATCGGATCAGGGCGTATGGTCATCCGACCGGCGCGCCGGCGGAATCCGCGAAGCAGATCTGACGAGATCCGGTGGAATCCGATGAGATCTGACGAGATCCGAAAGGCTGGGTTCTCTGATTATCGACGAATCCACAGCGAGATCCCCGGATATCGGGCGTCGACGCGCCTGGTGGAAGCATCCAGTAGAAGGAATCCAGTATGAGTGAAGTCACGCAGGCGGTTCCCGCGGCCGAGCTTTTCACCCCGGAGTTCCGTCTCGACCCGTATCCGACGTACGCCCGGCTGCGGGAGAACGCGCCGGTCTGCCGGGTGCGGACGCCCAGGTTCGAGACCTGGATGGTCACCCGGTACGCCGACGCGAGGGCAGTGCTCTCCGATCCGCGGCTGAGCAAGGACATCGACCGGGCCGGGGACCTCTACCTGCAGGTCTTCGGGGAGAAGTCGGTCGCGTTGAACCGGAACATGCTCAACGCGGACCCGCCGGAACACAGCCGGCTGCGCCGCCTGGTCTCCCAGGCGTTCACCCCGCGCCGTATCGATGCGCTGGCCCCGCGCGTCCAACAGGTCGTGGATGACCTGTTGGACCCGATCGTGCCCGCCGGCCGGGCCGAGCTGATCAGCGAGTTCGCCCTGCCGCTGCCGATGAACGTCATCTGTGAACTTCTCGGCGTCCCGGTCGAGGACCGCGAGCAGTTCTTCAGCGGCACGCAGGTCATCCGCACCCAGGGCACAGCCGGGCGCAGCAACGAGGAGGACCGGGCCGCCATCCAGGAGGCGCAGCAGAACCTGTACGCCTATCTGACCAAGCTGGTCGGGAACAAGCGCGACCGGCCTGGCGACGACCTGATCAGCGCGTTGATCGCGGCCCGTGATGGCGGTGGGAAACTCTCCGAGGAGGAGCTGGTCTCGACCGCCTTCCTGCTGTTGTTCGCCGGTCACCAGACAACGGCCGACTTCATCGGGAACGCGGTCACCGCGCTGCTGACGAACCCGGACCAGCTTGACCTGGTGACGAGGAACCCGGACCTCCTGCCGGGCGCGATCGAGGAGCTTCTCCGGTTCAACGGATCGGTCCCGGTGGCGAGCTTCCGGCTGGCGACGGAGGATGTCGAGTACAGCGGGGTGCGTATTCCGAAGGGCTCGATCGTCACCGTCGTCCTCAACGCGGCGAACCACGACCCGGCGCATTTCACCGACCCCGACGGTCTGCACGTCGACCGGACGGACAATCCGCACATGGCCTTCGGGTACGGCGTCCACTACTGTCTGGGTGTGTCACTGGCCCGGATGGAGGCGCGGACCGCCCTCGGCACACTGCTGCGCAGGCTGCCCAACCTGGCGCTCGATGTGGCACCGGAGAACCTTCGATGGCTGCCCGCGGCGTCGTCCTTCCGCGGCCTCCTCGAGCTTCCGGTCCGCTTCGGCGACGCCTGACAGCAACGGGAAGGCGGGGAGAAGAGGGGCCGGATGCGCCCCTCCGGCAGCGGGCGCCCACCAGGTCACCAGGCGGCAGGCATGCGGGCCAGCGTGCTGCCCGGTCGGCCCCGGCCAGATATCGCGCCAGTGCCGCCGCGATGGGCTGCCCGGTATCCGGCTCGTGATAGCTGAAGGCATCGATCAGCCGGCTCGGCCCGCTGGGCCGTGGTTCGCGCCGGATACGGGATTGCCGTGACGGCGCGACGGACCTGGTCCCGGGTCGGGCCGCTGCCTCCGGACGCCGTCGCGACGCGTGGATTTTCCTTGTTGGCGGCCGGCGGAGGCAGCGCCCGCCGGGAGTGATCACGGCAGACGCTGCCCGCGAGGCAGGTGAGAAGCGTCGGTGTCAGGCGCCTACGAGGCGTCCGAAGAGCAGGCTGCCCGGGGCATGCAGGTCGGAGGAGAAATAGAACTCCCGGAACGCCCGGATGAACTCCTGGCGCGAAATGAGTCCGTCCCCGTCGATGTCCAGAGCCGTGAAGGCCTCCAGGGCGTCCGGGGCGGCGATTCCCCAGACGTCCTGCGTGTAGCGCGCAAACTCGTCCCCGCTCACCTCGTTGTCGCCGTTGACGTCGATGACGTCGAAGACCGCGTGCGGAAGACCTTCGATCAGGTTTATCCGGCTGGTGTCGATGCTCGCCAGGCGGGTTGCCGCGACGTACTCGTCCTTGGTCAGGCGGTCGCTGCTCGAGCCGGCGTGGCGGAGGATTTCCTGCCAGGAAATCGCGTACGTCGCGGTGAGCGCGGCGACCCTGCGGTCGTTCCGGTCCAGGCGGTACGCGCTGATGTGGCGGTCGATCAGCCGCTGATAGTCGGACCAGTCGACATATCCGTCCTGGTTGGCGTCCAGCGTGTCGAACACCTGCCCAATTTTGATGTTGATGGGATCGCTGGTGGCGGTGGTCATGTTCCTGTCCTCTCGTGTGGTCGATCTGGAAGGTCACGGATACGCCTCCCTCCTGTTCACATTAGTGACGATCATTGTTGTCTACGAGGACGGAAAGTCATAGATCTATATCTCTGAGTGATGGTCGGGCGGGGCGGTGCCCGACGCCACCGGGCACCGCCGATGCGGCCGCGGTGCCCGGGCCCGTGCCACCAGACGCCAGGTGCCAGGTGCCAGGTGCCAGGTGGAGCGTTATATCGACATGGCGTAGGCGATGACGCCGCGGCGGACGGCGTCGAGCCCCGCTCGGGCGGTGCCCCGCACGGTCGAACCCTCCGGGGCGACCTGGACGATCTGGTCGAGCAGGTCGATGAGCTGACGCATCCAGCGGACGAAGTCACCGGCGGTGAGGTCCAGGCCGGAGTCGGTCAGGACCTTCTCCAGTGACTGCCCGGACGCCCAGCCGAACGCCACCCAGGCGAACCCGGGCTCGGGCGGGCGCAGGAAGTCCAGCCCGTGGGCGGCCTCGACGTCGCGCAGCCGGCCGGCGATGCGGGCCGTGGCCGTAAGCGCGTCCCGCAGCCCGGGGTCGCCAGGTGTCTTCGTCGCCGCCGTCTCCTCGCCGCGGGGCTCGTAGACGAGCGTGGAGACCGCCGCGGCGAGCGCGGCCGGTGACAGCCCCTCCCACACGCCGTCGCGCAGGCATTCGGCGACGAGCAGGTCCTGCTCGGTGTAGACGCGGCTGAGCAGGGCGCCGACGTCGGTGACGGTGTCACCTCGCAGGTAGTCCAGCGTTTCCAGAGCCGCGCACACCCGGTCGAAGATCTTCGCAACGGTGTTCGTGCGGTTCTCGATGCGTCGCTGCAGGGTGTCGGTCTCCCGGCGCAGCTTCGCGTGGCGGTCCATGACGCGCAGGTGCGCGTCCCGGTCCGGGCAGCCGTGCACGGGATGGGCGCGCAGCGCGCGGCGCAGCCGGGCGAGTTCGGCGTCGTCCGCGGCGGCGGCCCGGGCGCGGGCCCGCCGCCCCTGCTCGGGCGGGACGTCGACCTGACGCAGCGACGATGCCAGGTCACGACGTGACTGCGGTGAGCGCGGGTTGAACGTCCGTGGCACCCGCACCCGGCCCAGCGCCTCGACGGCCATCGGGAAGTCGACGGTGGACAGCCGGCGGACCTGCCTGTCCACCGTCAGGACGACCGGACGCGGGCCGTCGTCGCCGTAGCCGTTCACCCCGGGGTCGAGCACGACCGCCAGGCCGCTGCGCCGACCGGCCGGGACGCGCACGACATCCCCGACCCGCAGCCTGGACAGCGCCTCGAGCGCCTCTGCGCGGCGGCGGTTGGCACCCTCCCGGGACAACGCCGCCTCGCGGGCGCGGATCTCCTCACGCAGGCGCGCGTACTCGCTGACCGAGCCCTGCTCGCAGGTCAGCTCGGCGGCCAGCTCGTCGAGCGCGCCGCTGTTGCGGCGGACCTGCCGGGCCAGACCGACGACCGCGCGGTCGGCTTGGAACTGTGCGAAGGACGATTCAAGAACACTCCGGGCCTCGGTCCGCCCAAGTCGCCCGACGAGATTGACGGCCATATTGTACGACGGCCGAAACGACGACCGGAGCGGATAGGTACGGGCCGACGCCAGCCCGGCCAGGGCCACCGGGTCGAGACCGGGCTGCCACAGCACGACCGCGTGCCCCTCGATGTCGATGCCGCGCCGCCCGGCCCGCCCGGTGAGCTGGGTGTACTCACCGGGGGTGATGTCGGCGCGGGTCTCGCCGTTGAACTTGCTCAGCCGCTCCAGGACGACCGTGCGCGCCGGCATGTTGATGCCGAGTGCCAGGGTCTCGGTGGCGAACACGGCACGCACGAGGCCGCGGACGAACAGCTCCTCGACCACTTCCTTGAACGTGGGCAGCATCCCGGCGTGGTGCGCGGCGATGCCGCACTCAAGACCGTCCAGCCACTCCCAGTAGCCGAGTACGCGCAGGTCGTCCGCGGGGATGCTCGCGGTACGGGCGCGTACGTACTCGCGGATGCTCTGCCGCTCCTCCGTCGTGGTCAGCCGCAGGCCGGCGCGCACGCAGGCGGACACCGCGGCGTCACAGCCCGCCCTGCTGAACACGAAGGTGATCGCCGGGAGCAGCCCGGCACGGTCGAGATGGCGGACGACCTCGGGCCGGCTGGGTACCCAGGGCCGCTCGCGCGGTGCGGCGGCGGCCCCGCCCCGGCCACGCGGCCGCGGTGGGCGGCGGCTGTCCTGCCGGGACAGGCGGATCAGATCCGGGTTGATCCGGGGACGCGCGGCGGCGGACGTCTCGGGGGCCACCGCGTCCCGCTGGGTGTGCGGGGCGCCGTCGGGGGCGAGCGGGCCGGCGACGAACAGGTCGTGCAGCTGCCGGTCGGCCAGCACGTGCTGCCACAGTGGCACCGGGCGGTGCTCGGAGACGACGACCCGGGTGTGGCCGCGGACGGTGATCAGCCAGTCCGCGAACTCCTCCGCGTTGCTCACCGTCGCCGACAGCGACACCAGCTGGACATACGCCGGCAGGTGAATGATCACCTCTTCCCAGACGGCTCCGCGCTGCCGGTCGGCGAGGTAGTGCACCTCGTCCATGACGACGAAGGCGAGCCGGTCGAGGCGTTCCCGCCCGGCCGGCTGCGCGTAGAGCATGTTGCGCAGGACCTCGGTGGTCATGACGATCACCGGCGCGTCCGGGTTGCGGGTGGTGTCGCCGGTGAGCAGGCCGACCGCGTCAGCGCCGTGGCGGGCGACGAGATCGGTGTACTTCTGGTTCGACAGCGCCTTGATCGGGGTCGTGTAGAAGCAGCGCTGCCCGCGGGCGAGCGCGAGGTGGGCGGCGAACTCGCCGACGACCGTCTTACCGGCCCCGGTGGGCGCCGCGACCAGGACGCCCTCACCGGCGTCGAGCGCGGTGCACGCCTCGATCTGGAAGGGGTCGAGACCGAAGGGATAACCGCCCATGAAGTCGGTCAGAGCCGTGGGTATGGCCGCGGGGAAAGCCCCGGGCCCGGACGGCGGGCCCGCCGGCGCGGTGGACACTTCGTCAGCCTACGCCCACGCCGCCGGGCCGTTGCCGGGCGGATGTTCACCGGGCCTGGTCGGCTTCGACATGGCCGGCGGACCGGGCTGGACGCCCGCTCGGATGAACTGGATGATCATGTCGGGTGGTGCCGCCAGGTGCCGTCAGGCGATGCCGGACGACATTAAGTTACGCCAAGTGATATCAGCGATGCCAGGTGATGTCAGGTGATGTCGATGTGGGTGGTGTTCGGCGAGGAGTCCGGAGCACCGGTCGCGCCGACGGCGGTACCCACCGGGTCGGCGGACGCCGTGGGCCTCGTCTGCTCTCCCGCCATCGGATGCGGCAGGTCGAGGTCCAGCGGTGACGCCTCGTCGTCGTCGAGGCCGGCGTAGGGCGAGGTGTCGCCGTGGCGGGCCTTGCGCCTGTCGTTGGCCCATCCGATCACGAGGGCGACCTCGTACAGCACGACCATCGGCAGGCCGAGGGCGATCATGGTGAACGGGTCCTGGCTCGGTGTCACGATCGCGGCGAAGACGAAGACGAGGAAGATCTCGGCGCGCCGCCACGAGCGCAGTTTGGCGGTACTGACCACGCCCGCCAGGTTGAGCATCGCCACCAGCAGCGGGATCTCGAAGGACAGCCCGAACACGAGCAGCATGGCGATGACGTAGCTGAGGTACTTGTTGACGTCGAGGACGCTGACGAGCCCGTCCCCGCTGAATCCGAGCAGGAGCTCCAGCCCCGTACTCAGGGTCAGGTAGGCGAAGAAGGCGCCGAGGGTGAACAGGACCAGCGAACAGCCGACGAACATCAGTGACCAGCGGCGTTCGTGCCGGTGCAGGCCCGGCGTGATGAACGACCAGAGCTGGTAGAGCCAGACGGGCGAGGAGAAGACCGCCCCTGCGATCATCGAGATCTTCAGCCGGATCATGAAGGCGTCGAGGATGCCGAAGAACGCCAGCTGACACTGCCCGTCGACACCGGAGCGGACGTCCGCGGGCAGGGAGCAGTAGGGCTCCTTGAGGAAGTTGAAGATGTGCGGCTCGAAGTAGAAACAGACCGCCGCGGCGATGGCGAGCGCGACGAGTGCTTTCACCAGCCGGTCACGCAGCTCCCGCAGGTGCTCAGTGAGCGACATCCGGCTGTCCTCGACCGTCCTGGTACGGCGGAACTGCACCGCCTGCGCTATCCGCCGTGGCGTGGGAAACGCGGGCACGGGCCGGCTACTCCTGCTCGTGGGAAAGGCGGTTGATGGTCTTCGACCCGGTCAGCCCCGGGTGCTGTCGCCCGCGGCGGCGGAGGCGCCGTTGACGCCGCTCGACGCCGGCTGCGAGGCGACGGACGGCTGGCCGGCCTCGATGGGCCGGGGAGCCGGCTGTGCCTGGGGCTGCTGGGGCTGCGGCTGCGGTACGGCGGCCGAGGGGGCGGCGGCCTGGGCCTGCTCGTCCTGGCTGAGCCCCTTGGTCTCCGCCTTGAAGATCCGCAGTGAGCGCCCGAGTGAACGCGCGGCGTCGGGCAGCTTCCTGGAACCGAACAGCAGGATGACGACGAACGCAATAATCAGAAGCTCGGGGGTACCGAGGTTGGGCATGGCATGCGTCCTTTGCTCCGGTGCCCGGCCCGTCGACCGGGGCGTGTTTGATGCTACGTCGGCCAGCCTTGCCCCGTCAGACGGCGGTCCGATGTCCTGCGCATGACGGGCATACGACACCTCAGGCCGCCGTACGGAAGCCGATGTTGCCAGCGGAGCTGTCCGGGGTGTTCGAGCTCCGTGCGGCGACACGGTACCGGTTACAGTACGACGCATGACACATGTGTGATCCGCCGCGCATCACCTTGGCGTGACCGTCGGGCGGCCCGGTCGGGTTCGTGCGCGGTCCGGTCACGTGGAACGTGGCGCTGAACCAGTCGGCGCACCATTCCCAGACGTTGCCGACGGCATTGTAGATGCCGTAGCCGTTGGGCCGGTAGGACTTCACCGGGGCGGTGCCGATGTACCCGTCCTCGCCGGTGTTGAGGTTCGGGAAGTCACCCTGCCAGATGTTGCACCGGTGCCGCCCACCGGGCGTCAGCTCGTCCCCCCACGGGTAACGGCGCTGTTCCAGCCCGCCCCGCGCCGCGTACTCCCACTCGGCTTCGGTGGGTAGCCGGACGCCGGCCCAGGCACAGTACGACTGCGCGTCGTTCCACGAGACGTGCACGACCGGGTGGTTCTGCCGGGAGGCGACCGACGAACCCGGCCCCTCGGGGTGCTTCCATCCCGCTCCGGACACGGCACGCCACCAGGGAGTGGTGTGCACGGCCGACGAGACCCGGTTGAGCTCCTCGGACAGGAAACCCTCGAAGACAAAGGAGAAATCGTACCGCTCGGCGTCGGTGACGTATCCGGTCGCGTTGACGAATGTGGCGAACTGGGCGTTGGTCACCGTGGTGGGTTCGATCGAGAACGGGTTCAGCTCGATTTCCCGGACCGGGCCCTCGCCGTCGGCGCGGTAGCCCTCGTTGTCCTCGGTGCCCATCAGGAAGCGTCCGCCGGGCAGCTGGACCATACGCCTGGTTCGGGGTGCGGACAGGCGTACGGGTGTGACGGTCGCGATGCCGACGGGATCGCGACCGGGGGTGCAGCAGGAAGCAGACACGGCGTCTCTCTTTGTTCGGCTTTTGGTCATCCTGTGTTCGACCGGGGCGGTGATGGACGGATGGTCCGCCCCGCCCCGGGCAGGCGGACCACCGCGGTCGACCGTTCGGGGGTCAGCTCGTGCGGTCGGCGGCGAGCTGGGCGGCCAGGGCCGGGATGCCCAGTGCCTGCTCCTGTGCCGGGGTGGCGTTGTAGTGTCCTGAGTCGTTGATTCGCTGGCAGTAGGCGGCGAGGGTCTCGAGGATCTCGTCGGCGGTCTTGGCCCAGACGAACGGCTTCGGGTCCTTGTTCCAGGCGTTGATCCATCGGCGGATGTCGGCTTCGAGTTCGACGACCGAGCGGTGCGTCGATCGGCGCAGCTTGCGGGTGGTCAGCTCCGCGAACCAGCGCTCGACCAGGTTCATCCACGACGCCGAGGTCGGGGTGAAGTGCAGGTGGAAGCGGGGTGGCGCAGCAGCCAGTTCTTCACTGCCGGGGTCTTGTGGGTGGCGTAGTTGTCCAGGACCAGGTGCAGGTCGTAGCCCTTCGGGACCGAGGAGTCGATCAGCTTGAGGAAGCGCAGGAACTCCTGGTGACGGTGCCGCCGGAAGGTCTGCGCGATCACCGACCCGGACGTCGGGTCGAGCGCGGCGAACAGGCTGGTCGTGCCATGGCGGACGTAGTCGTGGGTCATCCGCTGCGGGGTACCCGGCATCAGGGGCAGCACCGGTGCCGTGCGATCCAAAGCTTGCACCTGCGACTTTTCGTCGACGCAGAGCACGATCGCCTTCTCCGGCGGGTCGAGGTAGACCCCGACCACGTCACGGACCTTGTCCACGAACAGCGGGTCGGTGGACAGCTTCCACGTCTCGACCAGATGCGGCTTCAACCCGAACGCCCGCCACATCCGTGACACCGTCGACTGCGACAGCCCACTGGCCCTCGCCATCGACCGCGATGTCCAATGGGTATCGCCGTTCGGTGGCTTCTCCTCCAACGTCCTCGCGATCACCGCCTCGACCTGGGCGTCGGTGACCTTCCGAGGCGCTCCCGGACGTGCCTCGTCTGACAGGCCCTCCAGCCGGTCGACCGCGAACCGCTCCCGCCATTTCGCGACCGTTCCCCGGGTGATCCCGAGCTCGGCCGCGACCCCCGAGTTCGTCCCGCCGTCCGCGCAGGCCAGCACGATCCGCGAGCGCAACGCCAGCGCCTGCGCGGTCTTCCGCCGTCGGGCCCAGCCCTCCAGCACCGCACGCTCAGCAGACGACAACTCGATGGGATCCGCGCTCGGGCCAGGCACCAGCCCATTCTATCTGCACACGAATCAACGACTCAGGACACTAGAGCTTGTTCACCAGCTGGTATGGGTCGTTGACCAGGTCGTAGTACTCCCGGAACAGCACCTGCCCGGTGCCGACCTGCTGGCCATTCGCGTCGGTGTGCAGGTCGTAGTACTCGACGTACTGCCGGGTGGTGCTGACGTAGGAGGCCCAGGTGGGCACACCGCCGGTGCCGGTGCCCTGCTTCCACCATTCGGTCAGTATGTGGTCGCGGCTGTACGTGGAGAGCAGGGAGTGGCCGTTCTGAGGCGTGGTCGGGGTGATCCCGGCGGCGTCGAGGATGGTCGGCGCAAGGTCGATGTTGCCGACGATACGGTTGTCGACCGTTCCGGCGCCCAGTCCTCCGCCCGGCCAGGACAGGTAGAACGGCACCTCGTGGGCGGGCGTGTAAGGCGTCGACTTGCCGAGGCGGCCGTGGTCGGCCCAGAGGTAGCCGTTGTCCGGGATGTAGATGACCAGGGTGTTGTTCAACTGGCCGAGGGCGACCAGCTTGTCCCGGAACGCCTGCACCGCGTCGTCGACGGACAGCAGGGTCCGCAACTGCCGCTGACGCAGTGCCTGGCCGTCGGCGAGGGTGTTGGTCGCGTTCTGGATGTAGCCCGGTTTGTCGCTCCTGTCGGTCTCGAAGACCGACGGACGCCCGTTCCAGGTCGGCACAACCGTGTCGGCGTACTGGGCGGCGGGGGTGTTCGGCTCGTGCGGGGCGTACGGAGCTACGTAGGCGAACCACGGCCGCGTGTCGGTGGCGGCCTTGTCCAGGAAGCTCAGCGTCCTGTTCCTGATGACGTTGGTGGTGTACCCATTGATCGTCTGAACGGTGCCGTTGACGTTGAAGGTTCCGTCGGTGTAGCTCGGCTGCAGCAGTGCCCACTCTTCGAAGTGCGGCGGGTTGTCATTGATGTTCCAGGCGTTGAGGTACTTGCCGAACAGCCCGGTGCGGTAGCCCGCCTGCTTGAGATAGCGCTGGACGGTGGTGTTCTGGTTCAGGTTGTAGGGGTGCCCGTTGTCCCGCACGCCGTGGTTGTGCGCGTAGCGACCTGAGAAGATCGACGACCGTGAGGGCGCGCACAGCGGCGTGGTGGAGTGGGCGTTGGTGAACCGCACGCCCTGCCCGGTGACCCAGTTCAGGATCTTCTGTGTCGCCCACTGGGTTTCCTTGGGCTGGTCGTCACTGACGATGACCAGGATGTTCGGCCGGGTAGCCGCGGACGCGGGCTGGGCGAAAGCCGGGAGCACCGACAGGCCGGTCGCCGCGGCCGCCGTGGCGGTCGCCGCCAACGAGCCCGCGAGGAAGCCCCGGCGGCTGGCCCGTCCCTGTTCCTGCCCCTGTTCCTCGTTCACCTGGTTCTCCTCACTCACTCCAGCGTCCTCCTTCGATTTTTGTGGCCGATTTTTTGTGGCTGCCGGCTCGGTGGTTTTTCCGGGCTCCGGCGGCGCGGGAACGCAGATGCGGTCGCGCCGCCCTCGGCCCGGTGTTCGCCGCCCGTGCGGCGTCCATCGCACGGGCGGCGAACGAGAAAAGGAAAGAGAACGACGAGTGGCCGTACGGAACCAGCCCGACGCCGGACCGGGTTCCGGCACGACCGCGGACGCCGACGTTCGACAGTCGCTCGTATTGTGTTCGGGGTCAGCTCGTGCGGTCGGCGGCGAGCTGGGCGGCCAGGGCCGGGATGCCCAGTGCCTGCTCCTGTGCCGGGGTGGCGTTGTAGAGCTTGTTCACCAGCTGGTACGGGTCGTTGGCCAGGTCGTAGTACTCCCGGAATGCCACCGTTCCGGTGCCGACCTGCTGACCGTTGGAATCGGTGTGGAGATGATAATATTCGGTGTACTGCTTGGCCGTGCTGACATAGGACGACCAGGTGTGCGGGCTTCCCGCAGTGTGGCTGCCCTGCTCCCACCATTCGACCAGCAGATGGTCGCGGTTGTAGGTGGACAACAACGAATGGCCGTTCTGCGGCGTGTCGGGGGTGATCCCGGCGGCGTCGAGAATGGTCGGCGCGATGTCGATGTTGGCGACGATACGGTTGTCGGCCGTTCCGGCGCCCAGCCCGCCCGCGGGCCAGGACAGGTAGAACGGCACCTCGACGGACGGCAGGTAAGGCACCGACTTCTTGGTCCAGCCGTGGTCGGCCCAGGTGAATCCATTGTCGCCGATGTAGATGACGAGCGTGTTGTCGAGCTGTCCGGTGGCCACCAGCTTGTCGTGGACCGCCTGCACCGCGTCATCTACCGACAGCAGGGTACGCAACTGTGCCTCACGTATCGCCCGGCCGTCTGCCAGCGTCGCGTTCGCGCTCTGGATGTAGTCCGGTTTGTCGCTCTTGTCGGTCTCGAAGACCGACGGACGGCCGTCCCAGGTCGGTACGACCGTGTTGGCGTACTGGGGCTCTGGTGTGTTGGGTCCGTGCGGGGCCTTGGGAGCGATGTAGAGAAACCACGGCCGGGTGTCGGTCGTGCCCTTCTGGATGAAGCCCTTGGCGAAGTCCCTGATGACGTGGGTGCTGTAGCCCGAGATCGTCTGGATCGTGCCGTTGACGTTGTACTGGCCGTCGTTGTAGACAACCGGGTCCAGCAGGGCGAAGTCCTCGAAGTGCGGCGGGGCATCGGCGACGTTCCAGGCGTTGAGGTACTTGCCGAAGAACCCGTTGCGGTAGCCCGCCTGCTTCAGGTAACGCTGCACGGTGGTGTTCTGGGCCAGGTTGTACGGATGCCCGTTGTCCAGGACGCCGTGGTTGTGCGCGTAGCGACCCGAGAAGATCGACGACCTTGAGGGTGCGCACAACGGCGTGGTGACATGGCCGTTGTTGAACTCCACGCCCTGGGTCACAAGCCAGTTGCGGATCTTCTGGGTTGCCCAGTTGGTCTGCTTGGGCTGGTCGTCGGTGACGATGACCAGGATATTCGGGCGAGTGGCCGCGGACGCAGGCTGGACGAGGCCC
This sequence comes from Candidatus Protofrankia datiscae, assembly GCF_000177615.2. Taxonomy (GTDB): domain Bacteria; phylum Actinomycetota; class Actinomycetes; order Frankiales; family Frankiaceae; genus Protofrankia; species Protofrankia coriariae. Next base: position 2,649,622 of record NC_015656.1, read on the forward strand.
GGCAGCGCCGACAAGCCGGTCGTCGCGACCGCCGTGGCGGCCGCCAACGAACCCGCGAGGAAACCACGGCGACTGGCCTGTCCCTGTTCCTCGTCCTCCTGGTTTTCCTTGCTCACTCCAGTGCCCTCCTTTATTTTCTGGGCCGTCGGCGACGCGGCTGTGAATGCAAGCTCGCGCCACCTTCGGTTGCCGGCTGCTCCTCGCCCCTGCGGTCGAGGACTCCGCCATGCGGCAGTCGCGCGCAAGCGCGGTCCCGACATGGCCGATGAACCTGTTTCACCATCCGGTCAGATGCGCACCCGACCGGACATGCGAATACTCCGGACCGCGCGGAAAGGCACCGGCAGGCGGCATCGCACGGTTACGGACGAAGAAAGAAAATCCGGATGACGACGTACCGGCACGGTGGGAACACCGGGGACATCCGGCGGAGAAGATGGACCGCCGAAAAATCAGCGCGCGACGGCGGGCGCGGCTTCGACTGTCAGGAGAGGGCGGGCGAACACAGCGCGCTCGCCTTCCGTCCATAGTCGACATGTAGGCAGGCTATGAGAATCTCGCCCCGCTTCACGTGAGCAACAATAGAAGAAGATCCGCAACGCGGTCAATGTACTTGCGGCAGAAACTGTCGACTACTTTGTGCCATCGGAACAAGATCTCCAAGAGGCGGGCCGTCCACCGGACGCGCCGCTCGGGCCGGGAAGGGAGAGTACGAAACGCTGATTCCCGCGGGGCGCCGAGAGCCAAAGGCGGCGCGATCATGTTCTTTACACACCCGTGGTTCCTGCCAGATCTCCGGGAAGGCCCGGAAGCCGATCCGGGAGGTCCGCAGGGGCCGCGGGCCTCGGGAACACACCGGGGCCCTGGGGGACCCCACGGGGCATGTCAGGCCGGGATCCGTCCGTTCAGCCGCTCGGCCACCTCGGCGGCGTCCAGCCGCGCGGCGAGCGTCGCGGTTTCCTCGGTGAGCGTGGACAGCCGGCCGCGCAGCTCGGCGGCCTCATGATTGACCTGCCGCACCTTCCCCCATACCCGCAACGCCAACGCAACGAGCAGGACGAACGTCAACAGGACGAGACCGAGATCGATGAGCAGCCAGCGCATGAGATCAACCTATAGGCCCAAGGGCCCACCCGTGGTGGCGTACCCGTCGCGGCCGTAGGCCGCCAACGCCCGCGCGGCGGTGGCGTGCATGCTCGCGACGACGTCCGCGGGCTCCACCACCCTGGCCTGGTCGCCGAGGCCGAGCATCAGCCGGCACAGCCAGCCTGTCTCCCATACCCGCAACTCCACCAGCAGGCGTCCGTCACCGAGCTCGCGACGGGAGACGACCGGGTAGTGGTCGGCGACCCAGCGCGCGGGCGGATACAGCTCGAGCACGACGAGCGTCTCCGCCGGGCCGGGCTCGAACAGGCCGTCGGTGTCCCGTGGGCGAGCCTCCGGCGGCGGGTCGGCGGGTGTGTCGAGCACGGTGACGCCGTCCGGGCCGTCGATCCGGTCGAGGCGGAACAGCCGGACCACCTGTGACCGGTGGCACCAGCCCTCCAGGTACCAGTGGCCGTCCCGGGTGAGCACCCGCATCGGGTCGACGTCACGTTCGGTCAGCTCATCGCGGGACCAGACCAGGTAGCGCAGGCGCAGCCGCCGGCCGCGGGCCACCGCGTCCTGGACGGCCCGCAGGACACCGTCCTGGGCGTCGAGCTCGACACGGACCCGGTCGGCGGGCAGGGTACCGACGGCGTCCGCCAGCTTGCCCAGGGCCCGGTCGAGCGCGTCGCGGGCGGACAGGCCGGGCACGTCGGCGAGCGTGCGGGCCGCGACGACCAGCGCCATCGCCTCGTCCGCGGACAGCCGCAACGGACGGTCGAGGGTCTGCGGGTCGAGGACGGAGATCTGGTCGGCGGAGTAGCTCAGATCGATCAGGTCACCGGGGGCGCCGCCGGGCAGGCCGCAGACGAACAGCAGGTCCAGGTCGTCCCGCAGCTGGCGGACGGTGATCCCGAAGGTGGCGGCGGCCTCGTCGAGGCACACCCCGGGATGGGCGCGCAGCCACGGCACCAGGGCCAGCAGCCGGCTGAGACGGTCGGTGGCCGCGGAGGAGGACGCCGGTGAGCTCACGGCACGTTCTCCGGCAGCGTCGCCGCCCCGCTGGACGCCCTGCCCGCTTCCCCGTCGGACGCCCCGGCCGACGGGGGCATCGGCGGAACCGCCGGATCCCTGGCCACCGTGTCAGCGACCGGCGGAACCACCGTGTCCCCGGTTGGCTCCCCCGGGGACACAGCCGTCGACTGCCTCTTCCGTCCCCCGGTCGGCTTTTTCACAGAGGTGGCCGGTGAGGAGGCCGGGGCCGCGGAGCAGGAGAACGCCCGGGAACCGGCCGGGTCCGCCGGTTTCGCCACCGGGCGCGGCCGATCGATGCCGTCGTGGGCCCGAGCGGCGTCGGTGAGGCGGCGTACCACCTCGGCGCGCAGCTGTGCCGGCTGCTCCACCAGCACGTCCGCGCCGTAGCCGGCGATCCACCTGGCCAGCTGCTCGGTGTCGGAGTAGTCGAGCTCCACCCAGTCCATCCCGGCCGCCGCGGCGGCCAGGCTGCCCTCGTCGCTCCCCGGCGCGAGATGCCGCGGGCCGTCGCCGGGGAGCGCCCGGGCGTACCGGCGCAGCGCGTGACCGGCCCCCGGGCGGACGCACAGGATGGCGGTGCGGGTGGGCTCGGGCGACGGCGCCGACGCGGACACCAGCGCCCGCAGGTCGACCCCGTCGGGGACGCGGACCGCGCCTGCCGGCCCGACCGCGCGCACGGCGCCGGTCACCCGCGACAGCCGGAAGACCCGGGGGGCCCGCCGGTCACGGTCGTGGCCGACGAGGTACCAGCGTCCCCGCCAGGAGACCACCCCCCACGGCTCGACGTGGCGTTCGCGCGCCTCGGTCTGTTCCACCTTGCGGTAGGGGAAGCGGACGGCCCGTCCAGCCTGCACGGCGGCCAGGCAGGGCGCGAACGCGGGCTCCGTGGTGGCGACCCGCGGCTCCAGGCCGTCCGGGCCGGGCAGGGTGCGGATACCGCCGGCCGCGAGCTTGCGCAGGGCGCTGGCGGACGCGTCCGCCAGCGCCCTGCTGGACCACAGCTGGGCGGCGAGCCCGAGAGCGGCGGCCTCGTCCGGGTCGAGGGAGATCTCCGGCAGCGCGTAGTCGCCGCGGCGGATGCGGTAGCCGACCTCGTCGCTCCAGTACGAGTCCGACCCGGTCTCCAGCGGGATGCCGATGTCGCGCAGGTACTGCTTGTCCCGCTCGAACATGCGGCGGAACGCCTCCTGCTCGTCAGCGGTGTCGCCGGGGGTGTAACCCTCCACGAGCTCGCCGATTTCGGAGACGGTGAGGAACCGCGATGTGGCCATCAGGCACATCGTCAGGTTCAGCAGCCGTTCCAGCCGACGACGGGACACCGTACGAGGCTAGAACACCTCTGTTGGATCTTCAGCGTCGCCCATGCGACAACCCGACCCGTAAAGCGTCGACCGCACGTTCGAGGAGATCGAACACACGATCGACGCTTGTCGCCCGGACTGGCCGGCGACCCGGCCCGACCCGGCCTCGCCCCGCCTGACCGGTCCGCGCGGACGCGGACGGACCGGTCAGGCGGGACGCCGGTCAGTGGTCGCTGGCCTGGACGCCGACGAGATCGACGACGAAGACCAGGGTGGATCCGCCCGGGATCGGCCCCTGGTCCGCCGCGCCGTAGCCGAGCTCGGGCGGGATCACGAGCGTGCGCCGGCCGCCGGTCTTCATCCCGGCGATGCCCTGCTGGAAGCCGGGGATGACGCCGTCCAGCGGGAAGATCGACGGCTGCCCGCGGTCCCAGCTCGCGTCGAACTCCTTGCCGTTGGCCCACAGGGTGCCGACGTACTGCACCGACACGGTGCTGGTCGGCGACGCCACCGCGCCGGTGCCGACCACGAGGTCGCGGGTCACCAGCGTCGCAGGCGGCGTGCCGGCACCGGCCGCGATCGTCGGCTTGGCCGACAGGTCGCCCGCGCCTGTCACTGTCGGTAGCTGCGAGTCGCCCGTCCCGTCGGGTGCGGTGGAGCTGCCGCAGGCGGCAAGTGTGACGGGCAGCGCGGCGAGCAGAACGGCGGAGAGTATAACAAAACGGACACCTCGGCCAAGGCGTGGAACGACGGTCACAGGTAGGTGGTCCTCACATGCTGGCGATGAGTTTGTCGACCCGGTCGTCGACGGACCGGAACGGATCCTTGCAGAGCACCGTACGCTGTGCCTGATCGTTCAGTTTCAGGTGTACCCAGTCGACGGTGAAGTCGCGCCGCTTCTCCTGGGCCCGCTTGATGAACTCACCACGCAACCGGGCCCGGGTGGTCTGCGGCGGGACGGACTTCGCCTCGAAGATGTCGAGGTCGCGGCTGACCCGTTCCACCAACCCACTACGTTCCATCCGGTAGTACAGGCCTCGGTCACGATGGATGTCGTGGTACTTCAGGTCGATCTCGGCCACCCGGGGTGAGGCCAGCGACAGGCCGTGCCGGTGCCGGAACCGGTCGATGAGCACGTACTTGGTCACCCAGTCGATCTCGCGGGCGACCAGTTCCAGGTCTTCGGTCTCGATCGCGAGCAGGGTGCGGCCCCACAGGTCCAGGACGCGTTTGGCGACCGCGTCCCCGCCGCGGCGTTCGACGAACTCCTGCGCCTTGGTGAAGTACTCGCGCTGGATCTCCAGCGCGCTCGCCTCCCGCCCGTTCGCCAGCTTGATCCTGCGCTGGCAGGTCATGTCGTGGCTGACCTCGCGGATCGCCCGGATGGGGTTCTCCAGCGACATGTCCCGCAGCACCACCCCGGCCTCGATCATGCGCAGGACCAGATCGGTCGAGCCGATCTTGAGCAGCATCGTGGTCTCGCTCATGTTCGAGTCGCCGACGATCACGTGCAGGCGCCGGAACCGCTCGGCGTCGGCGTGCGGCTCGTCCCGGGTGTTGATGATCGGACGGGACCGGGTGGTCGCCGACGACACCGACTCCCAGATGTGCTCGGCACGCTGCGAGATGCAGTACACCGCCCCCCGCGGGGTCTGCAGGACCTTGCCCGCCCCGCACAGGATCTGCCTGCTGACCAGGAACGGCACCAGGACGTCGGCGAGCCGGCTGAACTCGCCGTGCCGCCCCACCAGGTAGTTCTCGTGGCAGCCATAGCTGTTGCCGGCCGAGTCCGTGTTGTTCTTGAACAGGTGGATGTCGCCGGCGATACCCTCCTCGCGCAGCCGCCGTTCCGCCTCGACCAGCAGCCCCTCCAGGATGCGTTCGCCGGCCTTGTCGTGGGTGACGAGGTCGGGCACGGAGTCGCACTCGGGGGTGGCGTACTCCGGATGGCTGCCCACGTCGAGATAGAGCCGGGCACCGTTCTTCAGGAAGACGTTGCTGCTACGACCCCAGGAGACGACCCGACGGAAGAGATAGCGGGCCACCTCGTCCGGGGACAGCCTGCGCTGGCCGCGGAAGACACAGGTGACCCCGTACTCGTTCTCCAGGCCGAAGATGCGGCGATCCACACCGACGACCCTATGCCGTCCGCCCACCCTGGTGTGAGCGGACGCTCCAGCCGCCCTCGTCCGTGGCCGCCCGTGACCTCCTCAGCGCCCGTCATGGCACAGAGGGTATCAATCATGACGCACAGGGTGGTGGAGCGGGTCGGATGCCCGCTCGCGTCCGGTAGCGTCCACGCCGGAGCCGCAGGCTGCGATCCAGAGACGATCCAGAGACAACCCGGAGATGATCCGGGGCGCGATCCGAGAACTCCGAGGGCCGTCTCCGCCGGAGACGGGAGAGAGGACGACCAGCATGACGGTGACGCCCGAACCCTCCGCGGTCGTCACGACCGTGGGTGGCACCACCCCTGCCACAGTGGTCACGCCGCGCCCGGGCAGTCCGACCCACGGCGGGGTGATCGTGGTCCAGGACGCGCGGGGATCACGCCGTACCTGGTGTCGGTGTGCGTACGGCTGGCCGGTGCCGGCTGGCTCGCGGTCGCCCCGCACCTCTACCACCGGAACGGGATCGCCGAGGTCGACCCGGCCGGCAGCTGGCCGTCCGCGCCGCGGCAGATGGGCACCCTGACCGCCGCCGGCATCACCACGGACGTCGACGCCAGCCTCACCCACCTCGCCGGCGCAGGCTTCGCTCCCGGGCGGACCGCGGTGCTCGGCTTCTGCATGGGCGGGACCGTGGCGCTGGCCACCGCCACCCGCCATGCCGTGGGCGCGGCCGTGTCGTTCTACGGCGGTGGGGTGCGCACACCGTACTGGGACGGCATACCGCCGCTGGTGCGCCTCGCTCCGGCACTGCGCGCGCCATGGCTCGGTCTGTACGGCGAGCAGGACACGCTGATCAGCGTCGACGAGATCGACGCGCTGCGGACGGCCGCGGGCACGGCGACGGTGCCCACCGAGCTGATCAGCTACCCCGGCGCCGGCCATGCCTTCCACAGCGACGACCGCGCCGAGGTTCACCGGCCGGCGGCGGCCGAGGACGCCTGGAACCGAACGCTGGCCTGGCTGCGCGCCCACGCGACCGCAGCCTGAACCAGTTCTCCCAGGCCGGCGACGACGTGAGACGAGTCACACATCGCCGCCGCCACCGGCCCTCCGGCGGAGGAACGACCAGCCTGCAGGGTCAGGTCGGGGTGTCGGCGCCTTCGTCCAGCAGCGCGTCCAGCTGCGGGCCGGAGATGCGCTTGAACAGCCGACGGCTGCGGGTGCGGTCGAGCATCGCGACCTCGAGGTTGGCCGAGGACAGGACGCGGTCGCCGTTGGCGCCCGGGGGCGTGCCGGCCCGCAGCGCGTTCGCGGCGACCCGCAGCGCCGTGGCCAGCGGCTGCGCGTCCGCGTGATGCTCCTTCAGGGACGTGTTGACCTGCTCGGACTGCCCACCGATGGCCACGAACCCGCGTTCGTCCGCGATCGACCCGTCGTAGGTCAGCCGGTAGATCTGGTCGGAGACGGCATCCTCGCCGACCTCCGCGACGACGATCTCCACCTCGTACGGCTTGATGCTGTCGGTGAAGATCGTGCCGAGGGTCTGGGCGTAGAAGTTGGCCAGCGCCCGCCCGGTGACGTCCCGGCGGTCGTACATGTACCCGCGGACGTCCATCATGCGTACGCCCGCCGTCCGCAGGTTCTCGAACTCGTTGTACTTGCCGACCGCGGCGAAGGCCACCCGGTCATAGATCTCGCTGATCTTGTGCAGGGTGGACGAGGGGTTCTCCGCGACGAACAGGATGCCGTCGGCGTAGCTGCGCACGACCACGCTGCGGCCGCGCGCGATCCCCTTGCGGGCGTACTCGGACCTGTCTCGGACCTGCTGCTCCGGACTGGCATAGCCGAAGGGCATGGTCATGTCAGCCTCCCGGATTCGTCAGACGGCCGGCGACGACGGCCTCGACCACGGCGCCCACCTCGTCGTCGGTGAAGCGGCGGAAACCGTCCTCGGTCACCGAGGCGACCACCGGGTAGATGCGGCGAGTCAGGTCCGGGCCGCCGGTGGCGGAGTCGTCGTCGGCGGCGTCGTAGAGCGCCTCCACGGCGACCCGGACGGTCTCGTCCTGGGTGAGGTCGTCCCGGACCTTCTTCTTCAACGCGCCACGGGCGAAGACGGAGCCGGAGCCGATGGCCTGGAAGCCGTGTTCCTCGGCCCGGGAACCGGTGATGTCATAGGAGAAGATCCGCCCCTTGCCGGCGTCGAGGTCGTAGCCCGCGTACAGCGGAATGACCGCGAGCCCCTGCAGCGCCAGGCCGAGGTTATTTTTGATCATGAAGGACAGTCGGTTGGCCTTCGCGTGCAGGCTGAGAGTGGAACCCTCGATCTTCTCGTAGTGCTCGAGCTCGACCTGGAACAGGCGGACGAGGTCCGCGCCGATCCCGGCTGTGCCGGCATAGCCGACACAGGAGTACTCGTCGGCGTGGAAGACCTTCTCGACGTCCCGCTGTGCGATTACGTTCCCCATGGTCGCGCGGCGGTCACCGGCCATCATCACGCCGCCGGGGTACGTCACCGCCACGATCGTCGTGCCATGGGCCACCTCGGTGACGGCGGCCGGCAGACTGCCGCGTGCGCCTGGCAGCAGCTCGGGCGCGGCCATGGCCAGGAACTCGGTGAACGACGACGTTCCCGGTGTCATGAACACAGACGGTAGACGCCCGGTGACTCCCGCTGGATCAGCCACACATCCCCCTTCAGGTAGTCGGTGGGTCGGATAAGTGGTACCAGGTCGTCGGTGAGGCCGCCGAGACCCATGGTGCGGATGACGCACGCCATGACCCACGGTGCGCTGAGGCGCACAATGACCCGCGGTGCGACAACGTGCACAATGACCCACGGTGTGACGACGCACACGAAAACCCGTAGTGCGATGCCGCACACGATGTCACTGTCGTCCCGCGCCGCTGATGCCGGGGCGGCCCACCGGCGACGTTGCCGGGGCCGCGCACCGCCGCGACCGGGATGGGCCCTACGCGGCCCGGCAGCCGGCGGGCCGCGGTCGAGCACGCACCCGTCCCGCCCTGTCCGTCAGGCGGGCTGTGCCGTGCCCAACCCGATGGCCGGCGTCCCGGCCGGTCTCCCGGCCCCGGTCCCGGTGTTCCCGCTCGGCCGTTGCGGCCGGTCGGCGGGGGCTGCCTATTCGCCCCCCTTCTGGACGTAGCCCTTGACGAACTCCTCCGCGTTCTCCTCGAGCACGTCGTCGATTTCGTCGAGCAGGGAGTCGACGTCCTCGGACAGCTTCTCGTGCCTCTCCTTGACGTCGCTGGCGCTGGACTCCTCGACCTCGACGTCGTCACTCTGGTCCGTCCGTCGGCCCGCGCGCTGCTGACCGCCGCCGGTGTCCTTCGTGGCCATGAGACCCTCCTTCGATCGTCTGGAGCGACACTATCTCCGGGCCCGGACATCCTGAGGCGTTCCTCGCCGCCCGCCATCGACCTCACCACGCCGACGTGGTGGTCGCGAGCCCGGCCCGCCATGGGCCCACCCGCAGGCTCCGGCCGCCGGCAGCGCGAAAAACATGATCGCGCTGCCTTTGGCCGGTGGAGAACCACTTCATCACGATCCAGCGGATCCGTCGCGACGTCCGCCCATGGCGCAACGCACGGACGGCCCGCTCGGCCACCAGGTCCCACCTCGTCGTCAGCGGCGGTGTGGCGGGCCTGCGGGCCCGCTGCGCACCCGCTACGAGGACGAACGAGGCGGGCCCGTACCCCAGGGCGCACGCTGCACCCACGGGCCCAGGGGCGCCCGGCCCGGCCCGGCGGTCGGTTCCCTGCCTGCTCGCCCCGGCCGAGCAGGGCCCCACGCCTGCGGTAGAGCCGGCTGGCGTGGGGCCTGACGTCCGTGTGGTGGGGACGGTGGGGGCCCGGTGGGGGGTTTGGTGGAGGCTGTGGGTGGTCCCGGTCAGCCGCCGGTGAGGGCGTCCACGAGGTCCAGCGCGGTCGGGCAGCGGGCGAGCAGCTCGCCGACGTGCGCCTTCGTCCCGCGCAGCGGCTCCAGGGTCGGCACCCGCTGCAGGGAGTCGCGGCCGATGTCGAAGATGACCGAGTCCCAGGAGGCGGCGGCCACCTGCTGCGGGTACAGCGCCAGGCAGCGGCCCCGGAAGAACGCCCGGGTGTCGTGCGGCGGCTCGGTCATGGCGCGGACGATCTCGTCCTCGGTGAGCAGCAGATCGACCCGGCCGCGCGCCACCAGCCGGTTGTACAGGCCGCGGTCGGGCCGCACGTCGGAGTACTGCAGGTCGACCAGCTGGAGCCGGGGAGCGTCCCAGCCCACCCCGTCCCGCGCCCGGTAGCCCTCGAGGATGGCGAGCTTGGCGACCCAGTCCAGCTCCCGGGAGCAGCTCATCGGGTCGTCCTCAAGACGCACCAGGACGGACTCCCAGCGGGAGAGCACGTCCGCGGTCTGCGCGTCCGGGTCGGTGCCGAAGCGGTCCTCGACGTACTTGCGGGCCTGCTCGAGGTACTCCATCTGCAGCTGGACGGCGGTCATCTTCCGGCCGTCGCCGAGCGTCAGCAGGTGGCGCAGGGACGGGTCGTGGGAGACCGCCCGCAGACTGCTCACCGGGTTGTCGACGCTGAGGTCGACGTCGAGCCAGGAGTCCTCGATCATCGCGAGCACGAGCGAGGTGGTGCCGACCTTGAGGTAGGTCGAGATCTCGCTCATGTTCGCGTCGCCGATGATCACATGGAGCCGGCGGTACTTCTCCGGGTCTGCGTGCGGCTCGTCCCGGGTGTTGATGATCGGACGCTTCAGGGTGGTCTCCAGGCCGACCTCGACCTCGAAGAAGTCGGCCCGCTGGCTGAGCTGGAAGCCGGCCTCCCGGCCGTCCACTCCGATGCCGACCCGGCCGGCGCCGCAGACGACCTGCCGGGAGACGAAGAACGGGATCAGATGGCGCACGATGTCGCCGAACGGCGTGGACCGGGCCATCAGGTAGTTCTCGTGGCAGCCGTAGGAGACGCCCTTGTTGTCCGTGTTGTTCTTGTACAGGTGCACCGGCATGGTGTTCGGCACGGACAGCGCCCGCCGGGCGGCCTCGGCCATCACCCGCTCGCCGGCCTTGTCCCACAGCACCACGTCGCGCGGGTTGGTCACCTCGGGCGTGGAGTACTCCGGGTGGGCATGGTCGACGTAGAGGCGGGCGCCGTTGGTGAGGATGACATTGGCCAGGCCCAGGTCGTCCTCGTTGGCGGGCGCGGACGGATCGACCACCGGCTCGCGGGGCAGCTCGAAGCCCCGCGCGTCGCGCAGTGGCGACTCCTCCTCGAAGTCCCACCGGGCCCGGCTGCCGCCGGTCGCCTGTCGGCTGGCGTAGGAATTGACCACCAGCGACGAGGCAAGCATCTGGTTGGTGGTTGGCTGACCGGGCACCGAGACGCCGTACTCGGTCTCGGCTCCCATGATCCGGCGAACGCTCACACTGTCAGCGTAGGTGCTTTGAGCCCGCACTGAGACCTGGACCGGACGGGTGACCTTCGGTGACTGCCTGACAAACCTCTAGAAATACGGACCAAATACCCCATCGATGGCCCGCTGAGGACCGGAAAACCCTGGCCCGGGAGCGTGCCGCGCCCGCGGAACGCCCAGGGAAATCGTTTACATCCACTCCCTCGGAGCTCCCTCGGCGCATCCTCGATGCCCTCGACGTCCGCCCCGCCCGGCCCGGGCGCGTGCCGCGCCCCGTCAACGCCGAGGGCGGGAGAGCAGGGAATCCCCCGCTTCTCCCGCCCTCGGCGGAACGTCCTGCGTACCCGGAAGAGACCCGTGGCTGTGTTTCTTCGCCGTTCCCTCGCCGCGCTCCCCGATGCTCCCTCGCGGCTCTGCGCACACCGAGGAGAGGACACCGGGAGGACACCGAGGGGAAACCGAGACGGAGCGCGGGGCCCGGCTCTGGGACACCCTGGCGTGGGCGCCCCGGGGCCGGGCCCCGCTCCGTCTGCCTTCCGGTCTCTTCCTCCGATCGGCTGGGCCGACCGACTTACAGGTACTGGCCCGTGTTGGCGATCGTGTCGATGGACCGGCCGGCCTCGGTGCCCTTGGTCCCGGTGATGAGCGTGCGGATGTAGACGATCCGCTCGCCCTTCTTGCCGGAGATCCGTGCCCAGTCGTCCGGGTTGGTCGTGTTGGGCAGGTCCTCGTTCTCCTTGAACTCGTCGACGCAGGCGTTGAGTAGGTGCTGCATGCGCAGCCCCTTGACGCCCCCCTCGATGAGTTCCTTGACCGCCATCTTCTTCGCCCGGGCGACGATGTTCTCGATCATCGCGCCCGAGTTGAAGTCCTTGAAGTACAGGACCTCCTTGTCACCGTTGGCGTAGGTGACCTCGAGGAAGCGGTTCTCCTCGCTCTCGGCGTACATCCGCTCGACGACCCGCTGGATCATGCCCTGGCAGGTCGCCTCCCGGCTGCCGCCGTTCTCGGCGAGGTCCTCGGCGTGCAGCGGCAGATCGGGCGTGACGTACTTGGCGAAGATGTCCTTGGCCGCCTCGGCGTCCGGACGCTCCACCTTGATCTTGACGTCCAGTCGGCCCGGGCGCAGGATCGCCGGGTCGATCATGTCCTCACGGTTGGACGCGCCGATCACGATCACGTTCTCGAGCTGTTCGACACCGTCGATCTCGCTGAGCAGCTGCGGGACGATCGTGTTCTCGACGTCCGAGGACACCCCGGACCCGCGGGTCCGGAAGATCGAGTCCATCTCGTCGAAGAACACGATCACCGGCATGCCCTCGGACGCCTTCTCCCGCGCCCGCTGGAACACCAGCCGGATCTGCCGCTCGGTCTCGCCGACGTACTTGTTCAGCAGCTCGGGGCCCTTGATGTTCAGGAAGAACGCCCGGCCGCTGCCCTGGCCGGTCTGGGCCTCGACCTTCTTCGCCAGCGAGTTGGCCACCGCCTTGGCGATGAGCGTCTTGCCACAGCCGGGCGGGCCGTAGAGCAGGACGCCCTTCGGGGGCTTCAGCTTGTGCTCGAGGAAGAGATCCTTGTAGAGGAACGGCAGTTCGACGGCGTCCCGGATCGACTCGATCTGGCCCTTGAGGCCGCCGATCTGCTCGTAGCCGATGTCCGGTACCTCCTCGAGGACCAGCTCCTCCACCTCGGACTTGGGGATGCGCTCGAACGCGTACCCCGACCGGGTCTCGATCAACAACGAGTCGCCGGCCCGCAGGTGCCCCTCCAGCAGCGGCCGGGCGAGCAGGACCACGCGTTCCTCGTCGGTGTGGCCGATGACCAGAGCCCGGTCACCGCTTTCCAGGACCTCCTTGAGCAGGACGATCTCGCCATGACGCTCGAACGCGCGCGCGTCGACGACATTGAGGGCCTCGTTGAGCATGACCTCCTGCCCAGGGCTCAGATCGTCGACGCCGACGTTCGGCGACACCGTCACCCGCAGCTTGCGCCCCTGGGTGAACACGTCGACCGTGCCGTCGTCGTACGACCCGATGAAGATCCCGTAGCCGCTGGGCGGCTGGGCGAGTCGGTCGACTTCTTCCTTCAGGGCGATGATCTGATCACGAGCTTCGCGCAGTGTGGCCACGAGCTTGTCGTTCTGCCCGCTGAGGCCGGCGAGGTCCGCCTGGGCCTCGGCCAGTCGCTCCTCAAGCACGCGAACCTGCCGCGGCGACTCGTTGAGCCTGCGCCGCAGCATCGCCACCTCCTCCTCGAGGAAAGCGACCTGTGTTGTGAGCTCGTGTACTTCTTTCTCGTACGCCGATGCTCGTGGATCACCATCACCTGGACGGCCCGAACTCCCACCGGAGCCAGAGCCCGAACGGGGACCGGACACCGCGCCTCCACCTCCCCCGTGCTGACCGGGACGCACCCAACACTACCGTTGTGACCGCCGCTGGCACGCCGGTCTGACGACTACGGGCCTGCTTTGGCGTAAACAGCGAGTTACGGTGCCATGGTGACAGACGATCGGAGCCCTGTGGCAACGCCCACGAATTTCCCTGAGGCATCGACGCCCTCGACAGCGCCCACGACGAGGCCCGCGACAGCGCCCGCAGCAGGGTCCACGGCGGCCTCCTCGGCGGGGTCCACGGCAGCGCCCTCGACGTTGCGAGTACGTGTGGACCAGGGCGCGTGCACCGGCGACGGCCTCTGCGTCCAACTCGCCCCGACCGTGTTCGAGTTCGACATTGACGGTCTGGCATACGTCAAGGGCTCCGACGGCGAGCTGCGCACCCAGGCCGGCGCGTCGGCGCCGGTACCGCTGCCGCTGGTGGACGACGTCGTGGCCGCCGCGGACGACTGCCCGGGCAACTGCATCTACGTCGAACGCCCCGACGGGACCCTCGAGGCCGGCCCCGGCTCCTGACCGTCTCACCCGGGCGCACTGTCCCACCCGGGCGCACTGCCCCATCGGGTGTCGGGTGCACCGGCATCCGGCGCCCGGCGGCACCCCGGGAACATCTCAGCCGATCGGGCGCCGGACGGGAGCCGGGAGCGTCCCGGTGTTCTCAGCGTCACGAAAGCCGGGCATCCGGATGTCGGGGATCCGACATCCGGGCGGTACCGGCGTCAGGAATCCGACACCGGGGCGGCTGTCTGGACCGCTCCGGAAATCTGTGCCTCCTCGGGACGCGCGCCCTTGGCGGGCCGTCGCCGCCGCGGCGGGGCGGTGACACCGTCGGCCAGCCGCCGGGCCGTCACGAGGAAGCCGGTGTGGCCGACCATGCGGTGATCGGGGCGCACCGCCAGCCCGTCCACGTGCCAGGTGCGCGTCATCGACTCCCAGGCGGCCGGCTCGGCGAACGCGCCGTGGGCCCGCAGCTCCTCGACGACGCGGGCCAGCTGCGTGGTGGTGGCGACGTAGGCGCAGACGACCCCGCCGGGCACCAGCGCCGCGCTGACCGTGCCCAGCACCTCCCAGGGGGCCAGCATGTCCAGGACCACCCGGTCGATGTCCCGCTCGGTCGCCTCGGCGAGGTCCCCGACATGCAGGACGTGGGCGGGGTGCGGCCCGCCGAAGAAGGTCTCGACGTTCCTGCGCGCGATCTCGGCGAAGTCGGCCCGCCGTTCGTAGGAGACCACCAGCCCCTGGTCACCGACGGCCCGCAGCAGCGAACACGACAGCGCCCCCGAGCCCACGCCGGCCTCCAGCACCCGCGCGCCGGGGAAGACGTCGGCGTAGGTCACGATCTGCGCGGCGTCCTTCGGGTAGACCACGGCGGCGCCGCGCGGCATGGACAGGACGAAGTCGGTCAGCAGCGGGCGCAGCGCCAGGTAGGGCGTCCCCCCGGTGCTGGTGACCACCACGCCCTCGGTGCGGCCGATCAGGTCGTCGTGTTCGATGGCGCCGGCGTGGGTGTGGAACTGGCGGCCCGGCTCCAACGTCACGGTGTGCCGCCGCCCCTTGGGATCGGTGAGCTGGACGCGGTCACCCTTGGTGAGGGTCCCGCGACGGTTGGCGGCGCCGGTGGGTGACCGGTGCACCACTGGCTCTCCTGGTTCGTCTGGTTCGCTCGCGTCACCGTGCGGCGCTGGCTCGGCGCTCACCGCTGGTTCACCAGCCGGCCGATGCTCGCCGGGTCGATACGGGCGACCAGGTCGACCATGGCGAGCACGCC
Source organism: Candidatus Protofrankia datiscae (assembly GCF_000177615.2). Classification (GTDB taxonomy): domain Bacteria; phylum Actinomycetota; class Actinomycetes; order Frankiales; family Frankiaceae; genus Protofrankia; species Protofrankia coriariae. The sequence goes on from NC_015656.1 coordinate 2,664,731, forward strand.
CACCGGGCGCCCGTCCTGCGTCACCAGATACTCGCTCGCGGGTGTGCCGCGTACCGCCGCCAACAGGTCCTCGCCTTCCAGTTCCGCTGCCAGCACCATGCCGGGGGTGATCGTGCGGCTGACCTCGTCCACGGTCATCCATGGCCGGCGGTGTTCGGGCAGGGCGTCCACCGCGGAGCCATTCATGATCTTGACGGGTGTGCCGGTGGGGTCGACCACGGCCACCGCGCTCGCCCCGAGATCCCGGGCGCGTCGCAGCGCCTCGGCGAGCGGCACGTCCCCCTGCACCGGTAGGGTACGCCGCACCAGACGCCCGGCCGACACCCCCGGCAGGCGCATCCGGATCCGCGCCTGGCGCAGCGACTGGTGCGCCCCGAGCGCGATGAACGCCGCCACCACCAGCAGGTAGAGACCGGCGAACCGGTTGCCCGGGGAGAGCAGGACCCACAGCGCCAGCAGGCCGGCGACCACGTAGCCGCCGTACGCGCCGGCCCGGGCGCCGCGCAGCCTGTCCCGGGTGCCGCCCCAGACGGCGGCCACGACCAGCCGGCCCCCGTCGAGCGGGAGACCGGGCAGCAGGTTGAACACGAAGAGGATCAGGTTGGTCGCGGCCAGGTCGAGTATGACCACGCTGGGCTGGGTGCCGCTGTTCAGCGCGGCCAGCAGGGCGAAGCCCACGCCGGCCAGCACCCCGTTGACGGCCGGCCCGGAGACGGCGACCAGGAACTCCCGGGCGGGGGTGGGCGGCTCGGGCTCGATCTCGGTGAATCCCACGAACCCGTGCACCGTCACCGCGCGCACCCGCAGGCCGAGGCCGAGGGCCGTCAGGCAGTGGCCGATCTCGTGCAGGACCAGGGAGGCGATGAACCCGGCGGAGGTAATCGCGACCAGCAGGTACAGCCGCCCGTCCGCCACACCGGGCAGACGCTCCCGGTTGGGCTCAAGCAGCAGCAGGCCGATGATGAGGCCGAACAGCAGCGCCAGCGGGGAGAGGTACACCGGTACGCCGCGGACCCGCCCGACGAGCATGCCGGGTGGCCGGCGGCCGGGTTCGCCCTCCTGGCCGCCTCCGCCGGCGTGAGGGAAGCCGGGACGCGGGACCTGGTCAGGCTGATCGGCCATGTCTGCGATGCTACGGAGTCTTTGCCGGTGGCGGGACACCCCATGACCGCCGATGCGTGTCGGGCGTACCCGGCGTGCCGGCGGCGGGCTGGAGATGGTCGGGACGGGTCGGTCGGGGCCGGCGCCCGGATTGTCGGACCGGCCGCCTATGGTCCGGAGGCATGAGCCCGTCCATGGACCAGCCGCCCGCGCCCGGCGGGGACGCTCCGCCTGCCGCGGGCGGGATTCGCGTCGTCGGATCGCTCTCGCCGTCGCGGGCGGGCGACTTCATGAACTGCCCCCTGCGCTACCGCTTCCGGGTGATCGACCGGCTGCCCGAGCCGCCGAGTTCCGCCGCGGTGCGCGGGACGGTCGTCCACACCGTCCTGGAGCGGCTGTTCGACCATCCCCCGCCGGGGCGCACGATCGCCGCCGCCGAGGCGCTGCTGGAGCCGGCCTGGCACGACCTGCTCGCCCGGGAGCCGGAGCTTGCCACCCTGTTCGCGGACGAGGCCGAGCGGGCCGCGTGGCTGGAGTCCGCCCGTTCCCTGCTCACCGGCTACTTCAGCCTGGAGAACCCCGCCGGTCTCACCCCGGCGGCCCGGGAGCTCTACGTCGAGCACGTGCTCGACTCCGGGGTGCGGCTGCGCGGCTACATCGACCGTCTCGACGAGGCGGCGACCCGCGACGGCCCGGCGTTACGGGTCGTCGACTACAAGACGGGCCGGTCGCCTGGCCCGGCGTTCGAGGGCCAGGCGCTGTTCCAGATGAAGTTCTACGCCTACCTCCTCTGGCGGATCCGTGGTGTGATCCCCCGCGAGCTGCGGCTGTACTACCTGGCCGACCGGACCTGGATACGGGTGCAGCCCGACGAGAGCGACCTGCGCGCCACCGAACGGAAGATCGACGCCGTGTGGTCAGCCATCAGCCGGGCCCGGCGCACGGGCGACTGGCGGGCGACTCCCAGCAAGTTGTGCGACTGGTGCGATCACAAGATCAGATGTCCGGCGTTCGGCGGGACGCCGCCGCCGCTGCCCGCCGCCGACCGTCCGGCCCCGCAGGCCACGACAGTCGATCGTCCGGAGCCGAAACCAGCGGCGTCAGAGCCGGCGGTACGGCGGGCAGCGGACGCACACCAGCCGGACCCGGATCGGCCAGGCACGGGCCCCGACCCGGACCCGACAGATGGCTGACAGTTGGTTACGACAACCCGGCACGATATGCGTCCATGGCGGTATGCGTTCATAGATTGCCAGTCACCGTACATCCGGATTTCGACGGTTATTCGGATCGCCGCCGGGCCGGACAACGTTGAAAAGTCGAGGACGACACCGAAAAAGTCACGGGCGATCGTCGGACGAGGGTGGGACAGTACCGGGAGCCGGGTGGATCTGATCCGATGAATGCGCCGCCGCGGATCCGTTCCGGCCGGTCCCGGCCCGCGGGACGATCAGCGGGGTGCCGGCATTTGTCGGGCGTCCGGGCGGACGATGTCAGCAGGTTGTTCGTGGTGTCAGCACGTTGTTTGATCAGCGCATCGTGATCGACATGTTGTGATCGACATGTTGTTTGAAAGGAGCTTCTTCCATGAGCCGAGCGGGCCGGATCTCCGGCGCCGGTCCTCAGGCCGAGCCGGTTATGTCCCCGGAGCCTTCGGATTCGGCCGGTGCCGCTGGCGGGGTGGCAGGCGCCGCGGCCGCCGCCCGCGCCGAGGGCCTGGTCAAGATCTACGGATCGGGGCAGACCGCGGTCACCGCCCTGCGGAACATAGACGTGTCCTTCCCCCGCGGCCACTTCACCGCGATCATGGGGCCGTCCGGGTCGGGGAAGTCGACCCTGATGCACTGTCTGGCCGGTCTCGACACGGTGACCAGCGGCCGGGTCTACGTCGGCGACGTGGACCTGTCCAAGCTGTCGGACAAGCAGCTCACCCAGCTGAGGCGGGACCGCGTCGGGTTCGTGTTCCAGCAGTTCAACCTCCTGCCGACGCTGACCGCCGCGGAGAACATCACCCTGCCTCTCAGCATCGCCGGGCGTAAGCCCGACCAGGAGTGGCTGCGCGCGGTGGTCGACGCCGTCGGGCTCGCCTCCCGGCTGGGCCACCGTCCCGCAGAGCTCTCCGGTGGGCAGCAACAGCGAGTCGCCTGCGCCCGCGCCCTGGTCACCCGTCCGGAGATCGTGTTCGCCGACGAGCCCACCGGCAACCTCGACTCCCGGTCGGGCGCGGAGGTGCTGGCGTTCCTCCAACGGTCGGTGCGCGAGTTCGACCAGACCGTCGTCATGGTCACCCACGACCCCACCGCGGCGTCCTTCTCCGACGAGGTCGTCTTCCTCGCGGACGGGCAACTCGTCGACTCGATCCCGAACCCGACCGCGGAGAGCGTCCTCGAACGCATGAAGCATCTCGACGATCTCCAACAGGAGGCGTCTGCCGCCGGCGGCGCGTCGCCGGAGGCCCCTCAGCCGCAGCCCCGGCAGAGCCCGGACGAGTGGCACGAGGCGGGCCAGGAGCAGGACCACGGATCCGCGGGCAGGGTCTGACACGATGCTGCGCGCGACCCTCAAGAGCCTGCTGGCCCGTAAGATCCGGCTGGTGCTGTCCGCGCTGGCGGTCGTGGCCGGCGTCAGCTTCGTCACCGGCACGCTGGTCCTCACCGACACGCTGAACCGGACCTTCGACGGACTGTTCGCCAACATCTTCCAGAACGTGGCCGTCTCGGTCCGGTCGACCAACGCGGTGGACAACACCTCCGGGACCAGTAGCAGACAGCCCCTGTCCGCCTCCGTGCTGGACACCGTCCGGGGCGTCGACGGCGTGCGCGAGGCCTTCGGCGGCGTCGACGGCACGGCGGTTCTGGTCAACCCCCGTACCGGCAAGGCCTTCGACACCGGCGGTGGGCCCTCGCTCGGCACCAACTGGGACGGTGGCAGCCAGACCTCCGCGGTGGAACTCGCCAGCGGCCGCGCGCCGCGCGGAGCGGAGATCGTCGTGGACAGGGCCACCGCGGACGATGCCGACCTGCGGCTCGGGGAACAGGTAACCGTCCTCACCAACGGTGGGCCGACCCCCTACACCCTGGTCGGGACGTTCCGGATCGCCGGGCAGGACAGTTTCGGCGGCGCCGCGGTGACCGCGTTCGACACCGCCACCGCGCAGCGCGTGCTGCTCGCCCCGGGCGAGTTCAGCTCGATCAGCATCGCGGCCGACGACGGCATCTCCCAGAACGAGCTTCGCGACCGGATCGCCCGGGTGCTGCCCACCGGCGTCGAGGCGATCACCGGCAAGCAGTTGACGGACGAGAACGCCAACACCGTCCAGGAGGCCATCGCCGGCTTCTCGACGTTCCTGCTCGTCTTCGCGGGCATCGCGGTCTTCGTCGGCGCCTTCATCATCTTCAACACCTTCACGATGCTGGTGGCCCAGCGGGTGCGGGAACTGGCCCTGCTGCGGGCGCTGGGCGCCCGCAGACGGCAGGTGCAGTTCACGGTCCAGCTGGAAGCGCTGATCGTCGGCTTCGTCGGAGCCACCCTGGGGCTGCTGCTCGGTGCCGGGCTGGCGGTGCTGCTGCGGATCGTGACCGCCGCCATCGGGGTCTCCCTCCCCGACGGCGGCCTGGTCTTCCGGCCACGGACGATCATCGTCGCCTATGCCGTCGGGATCATCGTCACGGCCGTCGCCGCGTTCGTTCCCGCGCGCAAGGCCGCGTCGGTACCCCCGGTGGCGGCGATGCGGGAGACCTTCGTGCTACCCGCGCGTTCGCTGCGTATCCGGGGGGTCGCGGGTGGTGCGCTGGCGCTCATCGGTGCCGCGCTGCTGGTGCTGGGCCTGACGACGGCCAGCGGCAAGGGCGCGGCGGCTGTCGTCGGCATCGGGGCGGGGCTGGCCTTCCTCGGGGTGTCCACCCTCTCGCCGCTGCTGGCCCGGCCCGTCACCAGGGTCATCGGCAGCCCGCTGCCGGCCCTGTTCGGCGCGACCGGGCGGCTCGGGCGAGAGAACGCCATGCGCAACCCGCGCCGCAGCGCGTCCACGGCGTCCGCGTTGATGATCGGTCTTGCGCTGGTGAGCGCCTTCTCCGTGCTCGGCCAGTCCATCAAGCAGTCGGTGACGGACACGGTCCGCAACAACCTGGGCGCGGACTTCTACCTGACCTCGACCAGTTTCGCGCAGGGCTTCAGCCCCGACGTCGCCCGTTCGCTGCGGGACGCCCCCGGTATCGAGCTCGTCACGGGGCTGCGGTCCGACGTCGTGCGGATCAACGACAGCAAGAAGCAGGTCACCGCGGGAGACCCGGCGGCGCTGCCGACCCTGCTGGCGCTCAAGACCACCGCCGGTGATCTCCGGGCCCTGGGCAGGGGCTCGATCCTGATCGACGAGGACACCGCCAGGGACCAGAAACTGTCCGTTGGCCAGGAGGTCCCGGTGGTGTTCCCGGACGGGCCCACGACGCTGCGCCTGGCCGGCACGTTCGAGAAGAGCCCGGTGGCCGGGCAGTACCTGATCTCGCTCGACGAGTTCAGCCAACGCTTCCCCACCAACACCCTGGACTTCTTCGTTCTCGCGAAAACGGTGAAGGACGCGGATCTCACCCAGGTACGCCAGGAGATCGACGCCACGGTCAAACCCCATCCGAACGTGGAGGTCCGGGACCAGTCCGAGTTCATCCGGCAGCAGGAGAACCAGGTCGACCAGTTGCTGGGCTTCATCTACGTCCTGCTCGCGCTGGCCGTCGTCATCGCCCTGTTCGGGATCGTCAACACGCTGGCCCTGTCGGTCATCGAGCGGACCCGGGAGATCGGGCTGCTGCGCGCGGTCGGCATGAGCAGACGGCAGCTACGCAGAATGGTCCGGTTGGAGGCGGTCGTGATCGCGGTGTTCGGAGCGCTGCTCGGGGTCGCGGTCGGCAGCTTCCTCGGCTGGGCGCTGACCATCGCGCTGAAGGAACAGGGCATCGACACCTTCGCCTACCCGACGCCGACAATCATCACCGTCGTGATCGTCGGTGGCCTCCTCGGTGTCCTCGCCGCTATCTTCCCGGCCCGCCGAGCCGCAAAGATGGACATCCTCCGGGCAATCGCTACCACCTGACGGCGGCTTTTGGCTGCCCTGGTGGGGCCTCCCAACACCGAACATGCACCGAACATGCTCGGGAGGCCCCACCAGAACACCCATTCGCCCAGCGCAACCGTCGCGTCGCTCGTCATGCCGTTTCCCGGCTCCCGTGACCCAGCGGCGAGGGCTACGGCGCTACCGGCCGGGTAACACCGGACCACGGGAGTGAGGGATCAGACGGTCGAGATGGCGACCGTCTGATCCCTCACTTGCCCGCGTGGAGCAGGGCGTGGTGTCGGTCGGAGTCGGCCGAGGAATCGCCTGTGGCGCAGGCGCGGGCCAGGACGTCGAGGGAGATCCCGAGTGCCCCGGCCAGGGCGGCCACGGTGAAGAACGCTGGTGTCGGGATCCGCCCGGTCTCTATCTTGCGGACGGTCTCGGTGGACAGCCCGGCGGCGGCGGCGACCTGCGCCATGCTGCGCTCACCGCGGGCTTCGCGCAGCGCCGCCCCGAGCCGCCGGCCGCGTTCCAGATCCATCGCCGTCAGCGCGGTCCGCACCATGAACGCAATACTAATACCGGTATAGTTATTGGACGGGGAAGGTGGGCGGGACGACAGAGCGACGACAGGGCAAGGACGAGGCGAGGTGGGGGCATGGTCGAGCTCAAGACGGACGTGGCACTGGCGGCGATGCGGGAAGCGGGCCAGGTGGTCGCACGGGCGCTGGCTGCGGTCCGCGCCGCCGCACAGGTCGGGTCGAGCCTGCTCGAGCTCGACGACGTCGCCGCGACGGTGATCCGCGAGGCCGGCGCCAAGCCGGCGTTCCTGCACTACCTGCCGTCCTTCGCGCCGACCCCGTTCCCCGGGGTGATCTGCGCGTCGATCAACGATGTGATCGTGCACGGTGTCCCGGATGGCTACCGTCTGCGCGACGGTGACCTGGTCAGCATCGACTGCGGCGCGCAGCTCGATGGCTGGACCGGTGACGCCGCGGTCAGTTTCGTCGTGGGCACCCCGCTCCCCGCCGATCTGCGGCTGATCGCCACGGCCGAGCAGGCCCTGGCCGCGGGCATCGCCGCAGCCCGGGTCGGTGCCCGCGTCGGGGACATCTCCCACGCGATCGGGCGGGTGTGCCGGGCGGCGGGCCTCGGTGTCCCCGACGGCTTCGGCGGGCACGGCATCGGCCGGCAGATGCACGAGGACCCCCACGTCCCGAACGACGGCCGCCCCGGCCGGGGCCTGCGGCTACAGCCAGGGCTCGTCCTCGCGATCGAGCCGATGGTCACCGCCGGAGGCGGCGACCGCTACCGCACCGCACCGGACGGCTGGGCGCTGCACACCACCGACGGCACCCGCGCTGCTCACGTCGAGCACACCGTCGCCATCACCGACGACGGCCCCCGCATCCTCACCTTCCCCTGAGGTCGAGACGGCAGTCGGCGCCGATCGCCAGCCACGGGATCCGATCCGTCGCGCCGTCATGGCGCGACGGCGTCTTCGTCCCGCGGCATCGGCGGTCGGCTCCTCGAGCGAGTCCTCGAATAACCGGGGCTTCAGGGAAGGTCGCTGTTGCCGCCCAAATTGTCGATCATGCGGCGCAGGACGTTGAGTGCCGTCACATAGTCGGCCGTTGCGACGCCTTCGTGCGTCTGTTCGTGAGCGCGTGCGTTGCGTTCCCTGGCGCGCAGCAGCCCGGCGCGTTCCCCGCTCCCGGCTCCGGGCGCTCGCGGTGGCCGCGGCCGTGACTGCGGTGGTTACCCTGCTGCTCGTCGGGACGACCGTGCTCCGGCCCGGTGACGTGGCCACGGCCACACCGCTGCTGCCGGCCCCGCTGCGCACGGCCACCACCGGTGATCACGCCGCGGCCGTCCAGGCGCTGACCCAAGCTGCCGAACGGCAACGCGCGCTGTCACCGGCCGGCGCCGGTCCGCTGCTCTACAGTCGCAGCCAGGTCTACGGACTGGACGTCACCGTCGCCCGGCACCAGGCGACCACCGTGGCCCGCACCACCATCATCGACACCTGGCAGCGCCCCGACAGGTCGCGGCACCTCGAGCGCCATGTCCAGAACGTCAACCGCGTCGGCACGAACGTCGGCGGACCACAACCCGCCGACGACCGGTACAACCGCCAGACGGAATTCCCACCGGGCTCGCCGGACCTCGACCCCGCGACGATGCCCACCGACGCCGCCCAGCTCCGCGCACGGCTGATCGCCCGTGCCGTAACCAGCGGCGCCCCCGCCAGCCTGCATGACATCGCCGTCGCAGGGGAGGCCCTGTCCGATCTCGCCTCCGGTCTCACCAGCCCCCAGCAGAACGCCGCCTACTATGAGGTCCTCGCCCAGCTCCCGGGCGTCTTCGACGCCGGGCCTGTCCGTGACCGCGCTGGCCGTCCCGGCCATGCCATCGGCGTCGTGGTCTCCGACCACACCAGCCTCGTCGTCGCCACCAGCTACCTGGTGCTCGCCGAGAGCGGCACACCACTGACCACCGAAACCGTCTACACCCCGGGCCCCCCGCCCGGCCTGCGCCTCCCCCCGGACCCGACCGTCGCCACGTACACCCAGATCATCACGGTCAGCCGTGTCCGCGCCGTCGGCGACACCCACTAACGCCGACCAACCAGGATCGATAGGTGGTAGGGCCCAGCCGTCGGTGGAAACCGCTGCTGGGACTGGAGTGATCCCGCTTCCGTGGACAGCGAACCTGAGGTTCGCTGTCCATAGGGAAGGAGCGTCATGGGGTCAGCTCGCCGGAAGTTCACCCAGGAGTACAAATCCGAGGCAGTAAGGTTGGTGCTCGACTCGGGCCGGTCGGTGACCGAGGTCGCGAAGAGTCTGGGTATCCACGAGACCACGTTGGGAAACTGGGTGAAGAAGGCGAAGGAGAACGGCGAGACCGAGGAGCGGCCGCTGTCGGTGTCGGAGCGCGCGGAACTTGAGGAGCTCCGGAAGAAGTACGCGCAGGCGCAGATGGACATCGCCTTCCTAAAAAAAGCGGCGAGCTTCTTCGCGAGCGAGCAGAAGTAAAGTTCGAGTTCATCTCGATACACGCTCCGAAGAAGCCTGTGTCCGCCGACGGCGCGAACACCTTTCCCGTCGACTACATGTGCAAGAAACTCGACGTGTCCCGACAGGGCTACTATGCGTGGAAGAAACGCGGCCCGTCTCGGAGGGAGAAGGACGACGCCACCTTGTCGACCATGATCAGAGCTGTTTTCGACCGTCACGAGGGGCGGTACGGCGTGCGGCGGATCTTCCACGAGATCCGCCGCCAGGGCGTCGCCGTCGCCTACAAGCGGGTCCAGCGGCTGATGGCGACGATGGGCCTGGTCAGCGTGCATCCGCGTCCCCGCCGGCCGGTGACGACGGTGCAGGCCGCGGACTCCTCATCGCTGCCTGATCTTGTCGGCCAAGACTTCGCCGCGTCCGCACCGAACCAGTTGTGGTACGGCGACATAACATATATTCGCACCTGGGATGGCTGGGTGTACATGGCCTCCGTCATCGACGCGTTCTCTCGGAAGATCGTCGGCTGGGCGGTCGCCGATCACATGCGCACCGAACTCGTTCTCGACGCGCTTCGTATGGCCGTCACCCGCCGGCGGCCACCCGGCGGCGTCATATTCCACGCCGACCGAGGCGGTCAGTACACCAGCCGTGAGTTCGTCGCCTTCTGTCGCGACAACAACGTCCGAAACTCCGTCGGCCGTACCGGGATCTGTTTCGACAACGCCGCGGCGGAGTCCTTCTGGGCCACCCTCAAGAAGGAGTTCGTCCACCTCCACCCGTTCGATACCATAGACCGCGTCCGGGCGGGGATCTTCGAATATGTCGAGATCTACTACAACCGGCAGCGGTTGCACTCCTCGATCGGCTATCTCACGCCTGTCGAGTTCGAGGAAGAATTTGACGGACAAACACTTCGTGCTGCATAGTTAGGACTGTCCACGAAAGTGGGAACCCTCCACCACCAGGCCTTGCGCTGAGTGTGGCAACGGTCACATTCGTGGATGACATGGTAGGCGCGGGCCTGTTTGTCCCAGACTGCGCTGTGGGGTTCCCAACGGTGTCCCATGGTGCGGCACTCGATGAAACTGGCGGGCAGCTCGTGCGCCCAGGTCTCGATGTTGCGGCGGGGGGTATGATCGGCCATGGGATGGGCTGCTACCTCCGGAATCGCCTGTGTGGACGGGGCGGCGGGCCTGGACGTCGCAGGCTGCCATGCAGGTCAGATAGCACAGGCCAGGTGTTGATGTCGAGCACACGGATCGTTCCACCATCTTCCGGATCCACCTGACTGTGTGGCTCTTCCTGACTGCGGACGGGAGCCAACCGGCAGGATTCATTATCGGTCTGTCGCACGAAGCGCACATAGATCATGAGCGCAGGGTGACCGGTGCTACAGACCGACCAGACCGACCAGGGCAACCGACCGTGCCCAGCGGACCGCGGGCCGGCCCTGCCCACGGCGTCAGCGCGCCGGCGCTGGCGGTCGTGACCCGGCCACCGTGGCCGGCGCCCGCTACAGGCCGACCCTGCCCGAGGGGTTGTCGCGGTCGAACAGGCGGCCGGCGCGTACATAACTGTCCAGGGACGCCGACGACCGCCAGCGTCCCTGTCGCATGATCGCCCGGTCGGGCACGCCGGCACGGGCGGCGGCCGTGGCGAACCCGGACCGCAGGGAGTGCCCGCCGAAGTCGTCCGGGGACAGGCCTGCTGCGGCGGCCCGGCGCTGGACGATGCGGGCGACCGAGCCCGGGTGCAGCCGGCCCGCGCCCACCCCGCCGTGGCGGTTGATCGAACGGAAGGCGGGCCCGTCGGTGAGGCCCGCGGCCTGACGCCAGGCGATCCAGGAGCGGACCGGGCAGGTCGGCCGGTAGGAGCCGAAGGTGAGGCCGACCAGCGCCCCGGCGCGTTCCTGGTCGGTCTTGGACCTGCGGATGGTCAGCACCACGCCGTCCGGGGTCTCGGCGATGTCGGCGACGTCCAGCGCGACGAGCTCGCCGCGGCGCAGGCAGCCGGCGAAACCGACCAGCAGCAGCGCCCGGTCGCGCAGGTCAGCGAGCCGGGAGTCGTCCAGTTCGGCGAGCACCCGGGTGAGCAGGCCGGTCTCCAGCGCGTTCTTGCGCTTCACGGCGGTGCCGTGGACACGGCGGATACCGTCCCAGACGGTCGCGACCTCGGGTGAGGTGGCCGGATTGGGATGACGGCCGAGCTGGTGGGCCACGGAGATGGCGGCCAGCCTGCGGCGGATGGTGGTCGGTTTGTAGCCGGCGTCGGCCAGCGCCGTCAGGTAGCCGGCCACGGTTGCCGGCAGCGCCGGCAGCGCCACCAGGTGCGGGGAGCGCTCGGCGCACCAGGCGGCGAAGTGCCGCAGGTCTGTTTCGTAGGCACGCCACGTCGAGGCGGCCCTGGCCGCCCGGGCATAGTCGGCCACTCGCTCGACCAGGTCGGATGGCAGCACCGTGTAATCGCCATCTCGACGAATCGCAACTTCTGTCCCGTCGCCGCCCACTTCCCAGCCCTTCTCTCCCGCGCCTCCCTGACGCGCGAGAAGTAAAGCTTATCGCGCGCCAGCCCGCCTACAGTTTCGTATCTATAGTTTCGTTACTATACGAAATGCAAAAACAAAACGATACTAAACAGTGAAGGATGTGCCTGGCGGAGCCGTACACCCGCCCCGGACCGAGCACGGCGACCACCGCACCCGGTGGCTGTGATCGGCGGGCCGGTCGGTAGCCTGCCGATCACGGTGGTGGGGGCGCGGTGCGGGGTGGCCGGTGGCATCGATCGAGCGGACGGCGTATCCGCGGTTCGAGCGGACCCGCTGAGCGCCAGGAGGTCGTCCGCGGGCGGTATTGGCTTCCTGCCAGACACCCAGGGCGGCAGGAAGATCGCCACCGGCGCTGGGTCCAGTGATCGCCCGCTACCGCTCCCTGACCGCTTTCAGCGGGGGGTTACGGCCGCGCTATCCGGCAGGGGGTACCAAGACCTGCGAGAAACGGCCCGGGGGGTTAGAGAAGGTCCTCAAATCGGGTGGCGACCTGGCGGTAGCGGCTGACCGGAACGAGGTGCACACCGGCGAAGGCGCCGCTGTCGCGCAGCCGTAGCACCTGGTCGCAGGCCGCTTCGACCCCGGCCGCCTGGTCCCGTTCGACCGCTTCGACGAGGTCGTCGGGGATGTCGATGTCGGGGATGGTCGCGGCGAGGCGGCGGGCCATCCCGGCGCTCGCGAGGACCATCACGCCGGCGTAGACCGGCAGTTCGACCGGATGGGCGTCGCGCCAGCGCAGCAGGGCGTCCACCGAGTAGCTGACCTGTACGAACAGGAAGTCGGCCGCTCGTTTCCATGCGAGCAGTGGACGTAGGCCGGCCGCGGCGCCGACCCGGAACGCCGGCATGTCCGCGAAGACCGGATCCTCGCTGGCCGCGCGGGCCTCGTCCATCATCGCGCGCACGGTCAGGTCGCTGGTCCGGTTCCCGGCGGTGGGTTTGTCGCCGTGGACGAACAGGAACTCCTCGACGCCGTAGGCCGCGGCGGTGAGCAGGTCGCGGCGGAAGCCGAGCAGGTTACGGTCGCGGGAGTTCACGCAGGCGATGCTGCGTCCCCCCATCGTCTGCACCTCGTGGGCGACGGCAATGCTCGACACCGTCGCGCGTCCGATGTGGTTGTCGGGGATCAGGAACGCGTCGGTGACGGGGCTCAGGACGCCGATCTGGTGGCGGGCGTGGGTCAGGTCCGGCCGGGTCGGCGGCTCGATCTCGCAGATCAGCTCGAAGCCGCGCGCCGGACGTTCGCGACCCGCCGTGGATTCCTGCATCCGGACAGGATAGGACGCCACGATCCACCGACCACAGCCACACCGCACGGGTGCGCTGCGCCGCTGTAGCGCACCGTAGGAACAGTCTGGGCAGGAGACCCCGACTGCGAAATGTCCGGCTGCGCCGGCGGGCGGAGTCTTTCCTGAGGGAGTGCCGCGGGACAGCGCTTAGCGTCTGGAGCGGTGGCCAACCTTGGGGGTGAGGCGTATGGCGGTTTCTACCTGTGAGCATTGGAAGCAGCAGCCGGAATGTTCCGGAACCTTGAAAGTGGAACGGCGCAGGCGAGGTCGGCACTGCCCGATTCGCGGCCGCCGACGCCGAAGAGCGCCGCGCGGCAGTTTCGGCAGCGTCGGGCACGGTGTCGGCGCCGATCAGAAGCTCGTTCTGCCGGATACAAGTTCAGAGACCCAACTCGTCGCTACCTTGCCCCCTGGGACAGCTTCGGGAGTAGAGGGCCGTACTCGGCTGCCGCGCTGGGCACGACCACGGTGTGGTTGAGATAGTCGCGATGCAGAGCCTGGTCGTAGTCGGCCGCTCCCTGGTACTTCGCCCACGCCTCGGCCGAGTAGATGCGCAGATCGTCCCCACCAGAAGCACCTCGGCCAAGCGGATCAGGCGATTGTGCGCCACCAGGAGGTTGACCTCCGTACTGGCGAACGGGAACTCGTCGATTCCGGCGAACTCGTCACCGAGATAGCGGTCCCGACGGGGATCGCTCCCGTCGTGAAAGTCCGTGCGGACGGAAACATCAGACCCAGTTCGGCAACCGCCGGGCACAGCACCTCCCTGGACAGATAGCCAGGCAGGATGACGAACCCGTGCCGCCGCCACTCCGCAGCAGCCCTTCCAAGATCCATTATGGCAGTATCACCATGCGCCAACCGTCACTCAACCCATTTCTTGCCCCCAGCGCCTCGGAGCGGAGGGCAAGCAGCTCACTGGTAGCTGACCTGCGCAGACGATGCACCGAGACGCATGTGAGGCATTGGATGTTGCCGCAAAGCGGCTATGTGTCGATGTCTCTATGCGAAGAGGGACGGCTCGCGGGCGCTGTTCCCCATCATGCTGGGCGGCGCTCCCCACCCATCTGTCGGTTCGCGTCCTCGGTTCGGGGGTGCTCGTGGATGCGGACAACGGAGTGCGCAGGATCAATGTTGATCTGGAACGACAGCTCGAGTGCTTCCGAGAGGCGGGCGAGCGCGGCCAACGATGGTTCCTCTTCAGCCTCAAGGTAGACGATCTCCGCCTCGGTGAGACCTGTCTGCTCCGCGAGCCCGGCCTGCGTCAGGTTGTGCCGGGCTCGGTAGCGGACCAGCTCGTCGGCCACCTGGCGGGCCAGCTGGGTGCGATCCCATTCGGCGCGGAACGGCGGGTCGGCGAGCTGCTCGTCGAGGACCTGCTCGAAGGTCGGCATATCGGTGATCTTCATGCCTTTGTGTCGGTGTCAGGTGGGATGGTGAGGCGGTGACCAAGACGCAGTACTACACCGCGACCAGCATCGACGGATTCATCGCCGACCACGGGTTGCTGGACAAGATTATCCTCGGTGTGGCACCGGTGACGCTCGGCGCCGGCGCGCCGCTGCTGCCGCGGCGGCTGCTGTCGTCGCGGCTCGCACTGTCCGCCGTCGAACGGATCGACCAGTTCGTGCACCTGACCTACACGGTGTGTCACCCACCCGCCAGCCCACAGCGGTAGCCGGCGCATGCGAGCCGGTCGGATGTGAGCGCTCACGCGTTGCCGGCGGAGAGCGTCTTCATGACGACGTAGCTGGTCACGGCGGCCACACCCGGCAGGCTTGCGAGCCGGTCGGCGTGGAAGGCCTCATACGCGGGAAGGTCGGCGACCTCGACCTGGAGCAGGTAGTCGTAGTTTCCCGTGACGTGGTGGCAGTGGACCACTTCGCGCAGTCGCACGACCTGGCTCTCGAACTGACGGACGTCGGCGCGAGCATGCCGCAACAGCCGGACACCGACAAGGACGCGCAGGCCACGGCCGACCGCCGCCGGATCGAGGAGCGCCCGGTAACCGCGGATCGCCCCGGTCTCCTCCAGGCGACGCACGCGCCGCAGACAGGGTGAGGGCGACAGGCCGACCCGGTTGGCGAGCTCCTGGTTGCTGATCCGGCCGTGCTGTTCGAGCACGGCCAGTATCGACCTGTCGACGTCATCCATGCCTGGCCATCCCTCCCAGCCGATTAGCAGATTCTCGCCAGGCGGATCCGTTTATCACAACCTCATGCCCTGTTCTGGCGCTACTTGTTGCCAAAACTGCCCCGATCGCCCCTGTTCCGGCAGGAAGACCGGTCATTCTCGTGGCGTCAACCCCAACCCCGCCGACGCAGGAGAAGAACCATGCCGGACGCCCACACGACCAGCAGGACCAGCAGGACGGTCAACCACGCCGATCGTGAGCTGCGCCATGACCGCTCCGTGGCACCGCCCATCTACCAGACGGCGACCTTCTGGGCCGACGACGCCGAGACGTTCGCCCAGGCGGCGGTCGAACGGCGCGGCCAGGGCTTCTACACCCGTTTCGGCAACCCCAACCACGCGCAGGTCGCGGCCATCGTCGCGGAGCTGGAGCATGCCGAAACCGCGCTCGTCAGCGCCTCGGGCATGGCGGCGCTCACCACAGCCGTGCTGGCCCTGGCCTCCGCTGGCGATCACGTGATCGGGCAGAGATCCACCTACAGCGGCACGGCGTCCCTGTTGCTGAACCTCCTGCCGCGCCTGGGCGTGACGACCACACAGGTGGACCAGACGGACCCTGACGCCTTCGCCCGAGCCCTGACCCCGCGGACCCGCCTCATTCTGGTCGAATCGCCGAGCAACCCACTGCTGCAGATCACCGACCTACGCGCCGTCGCGGATCTCGCCCACGCACACAACGCGCTGATCCTGGCGGACAACACCTTCGCCACACCCGTGAACCAGCGACCGCTGGAGCTCGGTGTCGACCTGGTGTGGCACAGCGCGACCAAATACCTCAACGGCCACTCCGACGTGTCAGCCGGCGTGCTCGCGGGGCCGGTGGAGCTCCTGGACCGCGTCTGGGATGTCGCTCTGCTCACCGGCGCGACGCTCGGCCCCATCGACGCCTGGCTGCTGCTGCGCGGTCTGCGCACACTGCCGCTGCGCGTCGCCAGGCACAACGCCAACGGCCAGGCCCTCGCCGAGGCGCTGGAGCGGCACCCCGCCGTCGCACGGGTGCACTACCCGGGCCTGGCGGCACATCCGCAGCACGCGCTCGCGGCCCGTCAGATGAGTGGCTTCGGCGGGGTGCTCGCGGTCGAGTTCGCCGGCGGCCACGAGGCGGCCGACGCCTTCCTCGACCGGCTGCGTCACGTCCGACGAGCGGTCAGTCTCGGTGGTGTGGAGTCCCTCGCCGTGCGCCCCGCGGCGATGTGGGCGGGGATGCTCAGCGAGGAGCAGATCGTCGCCTCGGGGGTTCCGCTGGGGCTGGTCCGGCTCGCCGCCGGCACCGAGGACACCGCCGACCTCGTCGACGACGTGCTCACGGCAGCCGATTCCCTGTAGCGACAGTGCCGGCGAACGGACGGACGCCCAAGCCACGAACCGGTACGGCACCGGCTGCCCGCGCGGAGCGGTTCGGGTTCACTCGGGCCTGACAGCGGAGAGCCGCCTACGCCCGCCTCAGCCCGTGTAGGTGGTTTCCGCTGTGAGGATGACGGTTTCCACCTACGCTCGCCGCGGTTGTAGGTGGTTTTCGCTGTTCGGACGACGGTTTCCACCTACGCTTTCCGCTCAGATCTCGTCGGCGCTTCGGGAGGCGAGCCCGTAGCGGCGGGCCAGATCGTTCCAGGACGCGACGAACTGTTGCTTGGCCACGGTGGCCTCCACGCTGTGCTGCTGGGCGAGGAGGCTGGAAGAGGTCGCCGGCGCCGGCGGGACGCAGATACCGGCCACCTCGCGAGCCCATGCCGCGTAAGCGCGGTCCGCCGCCGCTGACTCCACCCACGCCGTCCGCAGGTCGGCGACCATGCCCCTGCCATCGGGAATGGCGCTGACAGCGAGGCTGTCGACCTCGTCGACGAGGGCGTCCCGGCCGGCCGCGGCACTGAGAAGGTCGGTTTCGGCGCCGCTCAGATCGGTGCAGTTCGCAATCTGCTGGACCGCCGCGACGACAGTGCCTCGGGCGCTGCCGCTGCGGCTGAGCAGGTCGTCGATCGTCCGGAGCTGGATGACGGCCTGCGACGGTGCCGAGGTGGTCGGCGTGGCCGCCACGGGGACGGAGGGCTGGCCGTTGCCACGCTCCGAACCTGAACGACCCGTGAGGATCACGACGAGAACGATCGCTGCCGCCAGCATCGCCAGGATCGCCAGCGCGACGCCGCCGCGACGGGCCGCCGCACTCCGTGGCCGCGGTGGCGGTGGCGGTGGCGGTGGACCAGGGTGCGGCCACGGGGGTGCGGAGGCTCCGACCTTTTGGGTCAGTTCGTCCGTGTCCATGGCGGTGCCGTCGGACGCGGCGTCTCCGGCCGGTGCCCACGAACTGTTTCCCGGACCTGTTCCGGTGGGAGACGTCGCGCCCCGACGCGGATCGGGCTGAAGCGGATCAGGATCAGGACGAACGGGAGACGACGGAGGAGATGACTGTGCCGTGGGCTGCGCCGTCGTTCCGCAGGCGGTGCAGAAACGGATACCCGGTCGTTGGGACGACCCGCACGCGGCGCAGGTCCACACCATCGCCTCCCATGGGTGCGGAAACGCCCCGCCGGCGGGACGCGGACGGGATTCACGCCGCCCCGGTCGTGGCGGCGGCCGACCAGAAGAGTATCGACAGCCGGCCGGACGATTGTCGAGCGTCCCGCCGGTACGAAGAAAAATAACTCTCCGTATGAGATGGAGGATGTCGCGACAGCGTGGATCCTTTGTTTTCGGTAACGCATCCACGCAGGTCGACATGTTCTTTCTGATCGTTCTACCGGACAGCGACGCCGGATCAAGCCACGCTTTTTCCTTACGTTCGGTAGTCATAGATGGTGGGAGTGGCCGCCCTTTACCGCTTCTGCGGACCCTCACCGTCACCGTGGTGTCACGGCCGTGCGATACTGCGTGTCGGTCAACCAATGGATCTGTGTGCCCGGATGCGCTTACCGTTGCGGCGCGCCGGCCGTCCGGTCCAGCAGCGCACCACGGAGCCGACGTAATGACGATACTGAAAACCGGTGCGTGCTCGCACTGCGGCGGCCTGCCGCAACCAGGTGATGAGTACTGCCCGGACTGCGGGACGAGGTTGGATGGCCAGCCGCCTCCACCGCCCCAACGCCGGCCCTCTTCTGGTCCGCCGATGCGCGAGCACGATCCCGATCGGGCCACCCGGTATCTGTGCTCGGCGGTGCACCTCAACGAGGCCATGGCCCGCACCGTGGCGGCGACCGTTCTCGACGAACCATACCGAGCCATTCACCCGAATCACGGCATCGGCATGGTGGCGCTCGTCCGCCATGCTGCCAGCGCACGGAACACCGCGCGTCTGCGCACCGGGATCGCCGTTCTCATCGGCTTCGTCATCCCGCTCATCCTGCTGTTGGCGGCGTGCGGTTCGCTGTTCGGCGGAAGCGGCTCCTCCAGCAGCTATCTCGGCGATGATCTGGGCAGCGCATCCAACACCAGCGCGCTGCTCTTCTCCTACGTGCTCATCGCCATCCCGGTGCTGCTCTTCCTGCTGCGTGTGGTCTACCGGCTGTACTGCATGGCGCAGGCGGTCGCCGTCATGAACCAGCATGTGGACCCCGCGGACCTGGCATCCAGCGTCGACAGAATGATCGAAAAACGTCTCGAGTCCGTGGACTCCGGTAACACGATCGTTTTCAGCGGGCCGTTCAGCGGTGCCAACCCGTTCGTCGGCAGCGGCGCGCACCTGGGCACATGGGTCGTGACGTTGGACACCAGCAAGGCTGGTATCCAGGACGGCAGCTCGCAGATCATCCCCTTCGACGAGGCCGATCTGCATGACTGGCTGGCTCGAACGGTCCCCGACCTCACCCTTGCCGGCCTTGTCGTACGCGAGAAGCTGTATGTGAGCGGCGTGGACGCGCCGCTGGTCCAAGGCCTTGTACCCGGCACCGGAAAGCCGCCCTACACCCATATGCCCGAGGGCATCTTGACGAACATACTGCGTAATCCGACCAGCTATGCCCGGACCTATCTCGTCTTCGAACGGCTGACCGCGGGAAACCAGCTCGGCCTCACCTATCTCGTCCGGGCGGACCTGCTCCAGAACAACACGCTCTTCATCGAGGGTGTGTCCGTTGCCATGCCTCCACTGGGCGCCCCCTGCCTCGCGGTCACCACCGTTCCGATGGAACACTGGGACCGTTTCGTGACCGCCGTTAAACAGACCTTCAAGCAGAACTTCCGCCCGTCTTTCACCTTGCGCGGGTGGCGGTCGCTGGCGACGCGGCGGGATCGCATCCGCCCTGGTGTCGTCATCGACTACGGGGCCCGTCGCAGCGTTCGTGCGGAGGTTGCCGCCGACCTGAAGGACTACTACTACGCCGACGTGGACCAGCGTCTGTACCTCGAGACGCTGCAGCGGCGGGTTCTCGAGAACATCGTGGAGTTCCTGCGAAGGCACAACGTCGATACCTCGGAGTTCGAGCGGCACAGCGAGCAGGTGATCAACAACATTCACAACGGCAACATCTTCAATGTCAACGAGGTCAGTGGCCAGGGCAACGTCTTCGGCGACCAGGCGCAGGTAACCAATGCTCAGCAGGGCGGATAGTCCCAGGGGAGAAGCAGCGTGAGCACGTACAACATTGGTTCGGTGTCGGGCCAGGGGAACGTCTTCGGGGACAACAACCAGGTCACCAACCAGATCGCCGTCCCGGCTGCGACGCGCGGCGCGCTGGAGAACCTGCGCGCCGCGCTGCGGGACAACGCCGACGATCTTACGGACCCGGACGGGATGCGGCGGGCGACCGACGAGCTCGAGGAGGAACTCACCGCGGACGCGCCGGACCGTGGCCGGATCTCCCGCCTCCTACGCGGCCTGCTGCTGGGTGCCGGCACCGTCACCGCGGTAACCACCGCCCTGGAAGGCCTCGAAAACACGGTATTCGGTTGAGCATTCCAGAGGAGGCGTAGGTGGTTTCCGGCGCCCCGACAAATTTTTTTCACCTGTATCCACCTCGACCGTAGGCGGTTTCGGTCGCCCCGACAGCGCTTTCCGCCCGCACTTTCCGATGCGTCGGTTCCGCGGGGCACACGCTCGCTCGTCTCCGGCGGGTCTGGAAGGTGAACCGTCCGACGGACTGGCCGATACCTGATCTCGATGGCGATCCGGCTCCGGGCGATCCGTTCGCGGTGCGGGAGCTGGCCCGACGGTTTCTGGCGTTTGCCGCTGACGTCGAACACGCCCATAAGCAGCTCACCGCGATAGCCACCGGTGAAGTGATCCATGTATGGACTGGTTCCGCGGGAGATGCGTTTCGGGGGAGCTGGATATATTCCCCGGCCAGCTACAGAAGCTTGCGACGTCGTATCAGATGGCCGGTGATGCGCTGCGCGTCTATGCGCCGGTCCTGGATTCCGCGCAGGTACAGGCCGACCGGGCACTTGCGCGGGGGCGGGAAGCGCGAGCCCGCCGCGAGCCCGCCGCGAGCCCGCCGCGAGCCCGCTCAGATCCTTGTCGGCTCGGCGCAGACCGCGCTGTCGTCCGCGACGCGGAGGATCATGGCTCTGGAGTCAGGTTCCCACCCCCACGCGATGGATCTTCCTTTGCCTGATCCGGTGCAGGTGACACAGGCGATCCGAGACCAGCGGGTCGCGCAGGCCCGGCTGGAGCAGTTGCGAGACTCTGTACAGGCCGTACAGGCCGTACAGGCCGTACAGGCCGTACAGGATGATCTGGATGCTGCCCGTCAGCTCGCGCGCTGGCGGCGAAGCAGCTACGTCAGGATGCGGCACGGACCTGCGTATCGATGATCCGGCGCGCCTCCCACGCGGGGATCCGGGACAAGCCGTGGTGGTCCTGGGAGAAAATCCCACAGGCCGCTGGCAGGGTCTGGCATGTTGCCATCGGCCTCGCGACCAGCACCGTTGCGGTCCTCGGGGTGGCCGCTATGGTCGTCGGCGGGCCGGTCGCATGGATGGTGTCCGCAGCTGCGCTCGTGCTCCTGACCGATGCCTTGGCCCGGTATGCCAACGGCCAGGCATCCCGATGGGACGTCGGCTTCGCCCTGCTCGGCTGTATCCCCGGTAGTCGAGGTCTCAGCACCGCCGGTCTTGGCCGTGGTGCCGGCCAGGTCCAGCGTGGAGGAGGTGTCGCCGCTGGTGTCCTGCGCGCCGCTGTGGTTCATACCCACCGGGTGCTCAATGCCTGCGAAGCGCATCTTGCCGTCATGGCTGCCAACCTGCGCGCTGCCCGTCAGGGTTTCGCCATGACCGTGACTCCTGACGGCCGGATGCTCATGGTCGGCAGCGACGCCCTTCGTGACACCTCGAAAGCCGCTGGCCGCGGGCTGACGGCATCCGAACAGCGGGCCGTCAGATCGCTTCAGCGGCAGATCGAAGAACATCGGGCTAAACTGGAAGCGTACCGGGCCGATCCTGACGTATTCGATGACCAAGGTATTCTTGAGTGTGCGCCGATACCGATGATTCGGCAACGAATCATCGGTGGACGTATACGCCATCTGGAACAGGAGATCCCAGCTTTTCGGAAGCAGATTTTCAAAATTCTTAGGGGCGGTGGCCAGTGAGTGAGCACGTGTCCGTCCCGCTTGAGACGCTCACCGCCGCGTTCGCTCTTCTGATCGAACATCTGCGACAGGAAGCGGGGACGGAGGTGTCTCTCGACAAAGATTACTTCTGGTCGATTCCGCGGGAGCTGCTCTACGATGTCTACGCGCAGCCAACGGATCTGACTGTCGGACAGCTCAGTGAGTCGTTGGCCGATCTACAGTCGGCGTTGGCCGATCCGTCGAAAGTCACGACGTACGGCCTGGTATGGCTTGCCGACCTGCTGAAAGCCATCGGCCTGGATATCGTCAGATGACTGTCGGAGGCTGTCCGCGGACAAGCGTAGGTGGTTTCCGTCGTTTCGGTAGCGGTTTCCACCTACGCTTGCCGCGGGTGTAGGTGGTTTCCGCTGGGGGGATGGCGGTTTTCACCTACGGGTGGGTCAGGCTCCGGTGGTGGAGCCGGGTCTGACGATCATTAGGATGGTGACGGTCACCCAGAGCAGGTTGAAGGCGCCGGTGAGCATTGCCAGGCGTGCGCCGGCCCGCGCGTCGAGGGCAGCGGTGGCGTCGGCGCTCGCTGTGGCCTGCGCGGCGGCGTCGACGGCATGGAGGGCGTCGCGCTGGCCAGGCAGGACGAGCAGAGCCAGGACGATGGCCGCGCCCGCGGTGAGGATGATCGAGGCGATCACCCAGGCGTTGCCCGTGACACTCATTTCACCCGCGGTGGCGAACCCGAGAGCGGGTACGGCGACACCGACGAGGGCGTAGACCGAGCAGATGCGGTACAGGATGCGCAGGGATGCGACAGCGGCCGGATCGCCGGGGTTGGCCTGGGAGTGACGCAGGGCCGGAGGGAACATGCTGGCGGCGACGGCGACCGGGCCGATGGTGAGGACAGCGGCCAGAACGTGCAGGATCAGGAAGAATTTCGTCACGGTGACAATCCTCGCCTCCGACGCCGCGGCGTCGGCCAGTGACCTTCAGGGTGTGGGCTACCGGGCTGGCCCGCTGGCCTCGCCTCCACCAGCCGCGCTCGTCCCGGTCGAAGCCAGCAGACGCGCGCTCCGCTGATGCCGTTGCGGTGTCGTAGGCGGCGCGGGCGTGGGCGTTGTGAGGACCACAGCGGGGCCACAGCCGAAATGGCGAAGCTGACCGGTAGCCGGAGGCACACTCACTTTATGTAAATCGTCCGCGCTCCCCGCACCTGGGCGCCAGCTTCACGATCACGACTGGACGCCTGGGACGCGGGCGGGCTTCTTGGCCGCGCACCCTCCGAGGTACCCGTGCGGCCGACGGCTGGTGGCCATCTGCGAGCGATGTACCGCATGGTCACGTAGGCGGCCGTGGAGTTACTGAAAGTAATCAGTCTCACCGCCTCCGGCGATACCGGGCCTACTGGTGATCATATATGAGCGAAAGCAGGATCCGATGCGTGTCGGGATATACCTGGACGATCAGGGGCGGTCACTGGACGCGGTCGTGGCGGCGGCCCGTGACGGGGCAAAGGCCGGCTTCGCCAGCGCCTGGATGACCCAGTTCGGCGGGTGGGACGCGCTCACCGCGCTGGCGGTCGTGGGCCGGGAGGCACCCGGTATCGAGGTCGGGACAGCGGTGGTGCCGACCTATCCCCGCCATCCGCTGGTGCTCGCCAGCCAGGCGCTGACGGTGCAGGCGGCCGTGGGCAACCGGCTCACCCTGGGCATCGGGGTGAGCCATCGGCCCATCGTCGAGGGCCAGTTCGGCTACTCGTTCGACCGGCCCGTGGCGTACCTGCGGGAGTACCTGTCCGTGCTGGTCCCGCTGCTGCACGGGGAGAGCGTCACCCACCAGGGCGCGTCCCTCACCGCCGTCGGCGCCGTTGACGTGCCGGGCGGCAAGCCGCCGTCGCTGCTGATCGGCGCGCTCGGCCCCGCGATGCTACGGACCGCCGGTGAGCTCGCCGACGGCACGGTCACGACCTGGACGGGCCCGGCGACCCTCGCCGACCACATCGTGCCGACGATCACCCGGGCCGCCAGCGCCGCGGGACGGCCGGATCCCCGGGTGGTGGCGCTCAGCTTCGTCTGTGTGACCGCGGACGCCGACGCGCGCCGGGAGTGGGTCGCGCAACGGTTCGCCATGGTCGGCCAGCTGCCCAGCTACCGGGCCGTCCTCGACCGGTAGGGTGTGGACGGCCCGGGGGAGACGGTCATCCTCGGTGACGAGGCGTCTGTCGAACGGCAGATTCGGCGACTGGCGAGCGCCGGTGTCACCGAACTGGTGGCGCAGCCGATCGGTTCGGCACGGGAGCAGGCGACAGCGACCGACCTGCTCGTCGCGCTCAATACGCCGCCCGCCGGCTGACCTGGCGGGGGCGAGCCGGCCGGCAGGCGGAGCCGAGAACTGGCACCCCGCTGGCTCTCCCGTCCGGTGGAACGCCGATCCTCCGCGCCGCACGCGAATGCCGCACGCGAATACAGTCGTAACGGCTGGGTGCGGGGGTGGGCGGACGGAGTCGGTTGTCGCTGCCGGAAGGAGTTGCCGCAAAGGTGAGTGGGTTGTTGGAGGACGGGGAGGCACAGCCGGTTCTCACCCGGGAGCTGAGACTCGCGGCATATGTGGTCTGCATCCGGGACGGTAAAGTGCTGCTCGCGCGCTTCGCTGGCGCGGGTCAGACGTTCTGGACGCTGCCCGGCGGCGGGCTCGATCACGGGGAGGATCCGCTTGCCGCGGCGATCCGCGAGGTCGAGGAGGAAACCGGATACGACGTCGTGATCGAATCCCTGCTCGGTCTGGACTCGATACGTCGGAACTTTCAGCGTGCGGTGGGTGTCGAAGCCGACCAGCAGACCCTGCGGGTCATTTACGCCGCCCGGGTGGTGGCCGGTGAGCTTCGCTACGAGGTGGGCGGTTCGACCGACCAGGCCGCATGGGTCGATCTTGAACGGGTCCATGCTCTCGAGCGGATCGATCTGGTCGACATAGGGCTGGAGCTCGAACGCCGCCGTCCACCGCTTGGCCGGGTGGACCGGGACCGCTTCCGGCTCTGAATCCGGCCAGGAGTCACAGCCGGGCGCCCGGTGGAGATCCGACCGAAGTCCGATCTCCACCGGGATGACGCCGGCTCCCCGGGACGAACCGAATGGTTACCGGGACACGGGCCGCCCGGGTCTACCGGATCAGTGAAGCCGGTCCGGTGGGAGGCTCGAGCATGAAAACGGAAACAGAAATGGAAAGAGCAAAGAGCACGGAAGGAACGCGGCCGTGCCGTCGGTGGACGGTCAGCCGATCTTTCCGGACCAGCAGTGCTTGGACGCGTACCACGGTCCGGTGCCCTGCTGCGAGTAGAGGATGCGAGCGCGTTTCCACTGCTCCTCGGGGCTGGCCTGCTGCGGCAGACCGGACCCGCCGACACCTCGCCAGGTGGGTGGCAGGAACTGGAACAGCCCACCGGCGCCGATCTCGTTGACGACGCGCGGATCGCCACCGGATTCACACTGTGCGATGGCGGAGAGCACCCGGTCCGCGGCCGGTGCCGCGTTTGCCGGCTGGGACACCGCGACGCTGCCGCCGATGGCTGCGACAACAGCCGGAACGGCGATCATCGCGCGGGTGCGGGTCCTGATTCCCACGCGGTTGCGCCGCCTGCTGCGCCTGGTCGCGCCGTCACGCGTATGTCCGTCACGAGTACGTGTCTGGGACATGATGATGTCCTTCCCCACGCCTGCGAGGTGAGCTGTCGGGTTCGGGCTGGGACTGCCCGGCCGCGTTCCGCGGCTTCACCCCAAGGACGTCCGATGAGCGACGCCCGCAAAAATTGGTTCCCCCGCTCCTGCCATTGGTTTGACTTCCGTCGGCCGGGGCAGGATTCGGCGTGTCGCCCGACGGGTGCCTTCTTCGCGAAGGCACGGCGCAGACCATACGCACGGGTCCGACCTGGAAAGCAAGAGGGGACGGACGGCCGTGAAGATGAGCACACCGTATTTCTGATGTTGATTGTCGCCCCGGTCGTCGGGTAACGCGCGCGCCCGCGCGCTCATTATCTGGATGGGCATGTGAGGCCGGCGAAGCGTGGCGATATCGCCACGCTTCGGGTCGAGTGTTCCTGCGCGCGGCGTGGATGGCCGGGCCGAATTCGTGACCGCCGGCACCGCCGTCGCGGAAATGTTCACTGAAATGTTCATGGAAATGCCCGTCGGAAGTTCCCCGAAAATGGCCGGGGAAAGCGGTCGAGGCGATCGTGGAAGGCCGTGGCAGTGGCCGGAGGGGTGCTCTTCGACGCAGCCGTCGCATGGCCGGAAGCGCCTGCGTGGAGAAAGCGCTGGCCGGGGGCTGGCGGCGGTGTGGAAGGCGTGTATCGTGTTCGCCTTGCTCGCGCCGCGATCTTCCGGCGGCCTGCCTGCCTGTGACCTTCCCGAGGCGACGCGATGCCGGCCGGGTGCCGCGACGCCAGGCGCCGTGACGCGACGCCGGGTGCCGTGGCACGGGCACCATGACCCGGAGGACTGGGACATTGACGGGTCATGGTGGGAGGAACTGACCACACAGCCGTGTCGACGGGCGCGTGCGGCCGGCTGATTTGCGAGGCTGACCGGCATGATGACGCTGGCGGCGTGCGCGATGCTCTCGATGCTGGTCTGGCTGGTCCTCTCGACCGGACACGGAATGTTCTGGCGGACCGGCACCCGGCTCGACGCCGCCGACACCGGCGCGACCGAGCCACCTGGCGGCTGGCCCGCGATCACCGTGATCGTGCCGGCCCGGGACGAGGCCGAGATGCTGCCGCACACCCTGCCGGCCCTGCTCGGGCAGGATTACCCGGGGCAGCTGCGAGTCCTGCTGGTCGACGACTCCAGCGACGACGGTACCGGCGAGGTCGCCCGCGTCATCGGCCGGGTCGCGGGTGCCGGTGACAGGCTGACGGTCGTCGACGGCCAGCCGCGCCCGGCTGGCTGGGCGGGCAAGGTGTGGGCCATGGAGCAGGGTGTGCGCGCGGCCGGGCCCGACGCGCGGTGGCTGCTGTTCACCGACGCCGACATCGCTCACGGCCCGCACTCGGTGACCCGGCTGGTCCGCCACGCCACCGGTCGCGGGCTCGACCTCACGTCGCTGATGGCTGTGCTGCGCACGAGCAACCGCTGGGAGCGGCTCGTCATCCCGGCGTTCGTCTACTTCTTCGCCCAGCTCTACCCGTTCCGCCGGGCCAACCGGCCGACGGCGCGCACGGCGGCGGCGGCCGGCGGGTGCGTCCTGCTGCGCCGTGCCGCGCTGGAACGCGCCGGTGGGATCGCCGCCATCCGCGGCGCGGTCATCGACGACTGCTCGCTGGCCAAGGCCGTCAAGCGCGGCGGGGGACGGATCTGGCTGGGCCTGGCCGACCGCGGGCCCGGGGGTGTGCGCAGCGTCCGCCCGTACCCCGGGCTCGCCGACCTGTGGAAGATGATCTCCCGTAGCGCGTACACCCAGCTGCGGCATTCGCCCGTGCTGCTCGCCGGCACCGTCGTCGGCCTGGTGCTGACCTACCTGCTGCCGCCGGTGGCGGCCGTGATCGGGCTGGCGGGGACTCTCGCCGCTGGCGGGGGTGCCGGGGGCACGGCCGCGCTGGTCGCCGGCATCGCCGGGCTCGCCGCCTGGGTGATCATGACTGCCACCTACGTCCCGATGCTCCGCTACTACCGGCAGCCGGTGTGGACGGCGGTGGCCCTGCCCGCCGTCGCCGTCCTGTACACGCTGATGACCGTGGACTCGGCCGTGGCGCACTGGCGTGGCCGAGGCGCCGCCTGGAAGGGCCGCGCCTACTCGCCGTCCGCCTCGTCCGCCTCATCAGCCTCGGCCCCGACGGTGGGCTCCGACAGCGCTACCGGCACCTGACCGTCCCAGCCCTTCCCCGCCACCGCCAGGCGGGCATGTTCGTGCTGGCTCTCCACGCCGGGCGTCCGCGCTGATCGTGCGGTCCTGGCGGTGGTGTGGGGGATGCAGGTGTCCCGGGTGGGGCTGGGCCGGGACACCTGCGGTGCCCGTGTGCTGGGCTGGGCGGAATCGTCGGGGGTCAGATGGTCCGCGGAGCCTGGGTCAGGGGGTGGTGCGGCGGCGGACGATGAGTCTGCGAGCGCCCAGCGCCATCATAAAAACGATCAGTACGGGGACGATCGGGAAGGACGAGGGGTGGGCGGTGCCGCCTTCGCCGGCTGGTACGCCGCCTGCCGGGATCGGCATCTTCGTGGACGGGGAGCCTGCCGACGACGCGGATGCCGAGCCGGAAGCGGAGCCGGACGACGACGTCGCCCCTGTGCCCGCTCCCGCCGCCCCCGACCCTGCCGAGTCTGAGGACGGGCCGGGTTTTCCGTCGGGGGTGAGGACCTGGTAGCGGGTGATCATGCCGCCGAGGAGGTGTTCGTTGACGTGGCAGTGGAACAGCCAGGTCCCCACGTCGTCGGGCACCATGTCCGCCGTGATCATGGTGGCGGGCAGCAGCGAGACGGTGTCCATGCGCATTCCGCTCCACAGCACACTGTTGCCGTGCCAGTGCGGGGTGTGCAGGTCCTGCTCGCCGCCCATGCCCATGACGTACCAGCGGACGTGCTCATCCTTCCTCATGGTGATCATCGGCCCGTTGCCGAAGATGTAGCCGTTGATGGCCAGCCGCCGGTTGGACCTGGTGAAGTTCACGTCGTCGCGCGCCGGATAGGGCGGCTGGGCGAAACGGCGGAGGTTCTCCTCCAGGTACGGGCTGCGGTTCTCGTCCATGATCTCGAAAAGGGCGACGATCTCGCGGTCGACGTCCTTCGGGCTGCCGTCCGGGCGGCCCAGCCCCTTGCCGGTGATGACCATCGCGCCCAGGAGGCCGGCGGCGGTGTCGCTGGCCTCCTGGGTGTGGGAGTGGTACATCCACATCACGGAACTGCCGTCGTGCGGGCCGGGGCCGGCACGGTCGGGCACCAGCCAGGTGTAGGTGTGCCGGCCGCCGGTGGGAACTGCGTCGTCGTACTTGTCCACACCGGAGGTGTTGTCGGCGTACGGCGCCCCCTCGCTGGCTTTCGTGTAGAAGACCCCGTGGGGGTGCACGCTGTCGGGAATCCGGCAGCCGTTGCGGAAGACGACTTTTATGGTGTCGCCGACCTCGGCGTGGATCGTGGGCCCCAGCAGGCCCAGGTACGCGTCCTGTGGCGGGCGCGGTGCCAGCGTGGCGAAGCCGGCGTCAGTGTAGCCACGGTAGAGGCATTTCACGTATCGCATACCGATCCGTCCCGGACCGGACTCGAGGAAGGTTTTCTCCTGCGGACTGAAGGGCTGGCCGGTGATGTCGTTGCGGTCGTCCGGGGCGTAGTTCCACACGACCTCGTCGGCACCGATGTAGTAGGTGCGCACGCGCCCAGTCGGGTGGAAGGGCTCGCCGGCGACCTCGTTCCAGTACGACCCGGCCGTGCCGGCCTGCGCACCCGGCGCGGGCCCGTCCATACCGTGGGCGCCGTGAGAGTCGGGAGCGCCGTGGGCGCTCGGTGTGTCGCCCATCGCGGGCCCGGCGGTCACCGCGGCGAGGAGCAGCACCAGCATGCCCGCTGCGGCGGCTCGCCGGACGTACCGCCGCAGCGGGCGCCGCGACCCATCCGGCCCAGCCGATCTGTCTGGTCCTCCCGGGCGTCCCAGTCCTGCCGGAGCCGTCAGAGCGGTCGGAGTTGTCGGAGTTGTCGGATCGGCTGCCGTTCCCCGGCCACGAAAGAATGATCGCGCCGCCGCTGCCCTCCCTGGCGGTCTGCCCTCCATACCTGTACGCCTGCCGGCGCGCAATTCCTCAATCACGGAGCGTGACAGTAACTGATTGTGAGCGAAGCTGTCTGGCAGGGGTCCGCATCATCCACCTACACGGTGAAAACAGCGATGTGCGCTGATACTGAACGTCACAAAAGACGATCGAGGACGGGAAGGGCGCAGAATACCGGGCGGAGGTCGGCCGGACGCCTGGTCGGATGCCGGCCAGAGAGCGTCAGACGGCGTCCGGTCGCCCGAACCGGCGGGGCGGGTCGGCTGGGGGCAGGGCCGTCGCAAACCGCGTTGGCCGCTGGCCCCCCTGATCGTGCGTCCTGGTGCATTCTTGTCGGGTCGGTGCGGGCGGGATGCCGGGAGCGAGAACGGACAGCGATGAGCATGACCGAGGACGCGACGGTCGACGGGAGCGCACCGGTACGGTGCGCCTACCCGGGGTGCCGTCAGCCGCCGAGCGCCCCGGCCGGGCCGGGGCGTCCACCCGCGTACTGCGACGATCCCGCCCACAACCGGCTGTCGGCCTACCGCCGTAGACGGGAGCTCGCCGGGCAGTCCGGGCCGGGAGCGGCCGGGATGGGAGTGGTCATCGGCAAGGCCGGCTCGGAGCGCGCCGCGGGCGCGCGCGGGCGGGCCGACGTGATGGCCGAGCAGATCACCGCGCTGGCCGGCAACCTCACCCAGACGCTGGACGCCTTCGTCCGGGAGATGACCGCTCTCGGCGACATAGCCGCCACCGAGGCGCGGGTGGAAACGGTCGAGGCGGAGGCGGCCGAGCGCGTCGCCGAGGCGATCGCCCGGGCCGTGCGAGCCGAGCAGACCGCTCGTGAGGCGCAGGTCGCCCGGGACGAGTCGGAGGCCGTAGCGGCCGAGGCGGTCGGCGTGGTCGACACGTTGGAGGAGCGGATCACCGCTCTGGAAGCCGAACGCGACGCGTCCGCGGCGGCCCGGGCGCAGGCGCAGGCAGCGCTCGAGCAGGCCCGCGCCGAGGCCGCCGCGGCGGCGGAAGCGGCACGGCAGGACACCGAGGCACGCCTGGACGCGGTCCGCGCCGGGGCGACCGCGGAGATCCGCCAGGCGCACCAGGCCGCGGACGCCGCCGTCCGGACGGCACGTGACGAGGCCGCCGCGGCGGTGGCTCAGGCGCGGCAGGACGCCGCGCAGGCGGTTGCCACCGCCACCGCCGCCCGCGACGCCGCGCTGGCCCGGGCCGAGGCTCTGGAGCACACCACGGCCCAGGCCAGGGCGGAGGCTGACCGGCTGCACGCCGACCTGGTACGCCAGCGCGACGCCACGGACGCCGAGATCGCCCGCGTCCACACCGACGCCGAGCGCAGGCTCGAGGCTGCCCACCGGGCCGCGGACGAACGCCAGGCCGTGCTCGCAGAGGCCAGAGCGGACGCCCGTTCCCGGGCCGAGCGCGCCGAGCGCCAGGTCGACGAGCTCACCTCCGAGCTGCGCGTCGCCCGGGCCGAGCTGGCCGCGACGCGGGCCGGCCGCAACGGTGACAGCGCGGACGGCGACGCGACGGCCGGTTCAGCGGCAGCGGGCCCCGTGACGGCAGCGGGTGCGGTGGCAGCCGGCGCGGTGGCCGCGCCGGAGCCCGCGCCGGCACGCCATCCGGTGGACCCGCCGGTCACCGCCGCGACAGTCGGATGACGACGGCCGGCCGCCGTTGTCGACCGCCATCGGGCGGTTGTCAGGCAGTTGTCAGGCGGTGGCCGGTCACCGTTCGCCGGGCCGCGACCGACATCCGTCGGACGCGGTCTTCAGGTCGCTGGCCCTTGACCCTGCCAATGACGGTCAGTTACGTTCACGAGCGGACTGGAACCATCGACTACGGTATCCGCCTCACCGGCGGACGCCACGGCCGGTTGGGCTGTCCGGGCGAGGGCCGTGGTGACGCCCGGGCCGGGCGGCTCGGTCTGTGACGGCGCATCCACCGGCGCCGACAATGGAGGTACAGGTGTACAGCGCCAGGTTGAAGCCAGCGGCAGGTACTGCGACCGACCATGTCGCGCAGGCGCGCGGCTTCACCGTCCGCCGGTACATCGACACCTGCCGCGTGTCGAGCACGGCCTGTCGACCGTGATCTGAGTGCCCGCTCGGACGTCGCGGTTGCCAGGCAACCTGGCAACCGCCCGGCGCTTCGTCGCTGTCGTCTCCGCCACGTCGTCCTGACCGGTGATCCGGTGTGTGGCCTGGCCGAGCGGGCCCAGCGCGGTACCCCGGCCCGAGCCGGCATATCCTATGTGATCTCCATGGCGTCCCCGCGCCCAGGGCAGTGATCCATCCAGTGGTGGACGCCGGACTCCAGCGGCAGGAACGGCACGATGACGATCACCAGCACCGATGTCCCACGGCGGGGCGGCACCGCCCTGTCGGACGGGTTCGTCCTGCGGGGCGTGTACGCTCTCGACGAGCACGGTTACTTCGACGGCCCCGTGGATGTCGCGGTATGCAATCGACACATCACTGACGTCCGTCCGCATCTTCCGCTGAACGCCAGCGCGGTCGATGTCGACGCGCATGGGCTGTGGCTGATGCCCGGCGTCATCGACTGCCACTCCCGTGTCACGCTCTGCACATACGATCCGCTGGAGATGATGACGACATCGCTGTCGGAGCGCTTCTTCCAGACAGCGGCGATGCTGCGGCGCACCCTGGCCGCCGGGGTGACGTACGTCCGGGACGCCGGCGGCGCGGACGCGGGTGTGCGTGACTCGCTGCTCGCCGGGCACGTCCCCGGGCCGCGGCTGGCGGTCTCGGTGGTCGGGCTGACCCGCTCGGAAGGCCATGGCGACGGGGCGCTGCTCGGCCCCGGCCTGGAGGCGCCGGAGGCTCTGACGGCGCTGGACTATCCCGGCCGGCCCCGGCATGTCGTCCGGGAGCCGGACGACATGCGCGCGGCGGTCCGCTCGGTGGTGCGGGCGGGCGCGGACTGGGTCAACATCTTCGCCAGCGGCGGCATCATGTCGGTGCGCCCGGGGCAGCCGCTGCCGGAGTTCACCGCCGCGGAACTCGCCGTCGCGGTCTCGGAGGCGGCTGCCTTCGGACGCGGGGTCATGGCGCACGCGCTGGGCGCGGCCGCCGTCGACGCGGCGGTGTCGGCCGGCGTCCGTTCGATCGAGCACGGGATCGGTCTCACGGAGCGTGAGGCCGACCTGATGGCGCGGTATGGTGTCACGCTGGTCCCCACCCTGTCGCCATACCACGAGCTGGGGCAGCTGGCCGACACCGGGCAGCTGCCCCAGTGGGCTGCCGACCGGGCGCACGTGACCCGAGCCATGCTGGCCGACACGATCGAGGTGGCCCGCGACGCCGGGGTCAGGATCGCCCTTGGCAGTGGCTGCCGGCACCGGGACCGCCACGGCGCCAACCTTGCCGAGATCACCCGGCTGCGCCAGAGCGGGCTGTCGGCGTCCGAGGCACTGCTCGCGGCGACGGCTAACGGCGCGCGCCTGTGCGGTATCTCGGAAAATGTCGGTCGTATTGCCCCACGCTATGAGTTCGACGCCATTCTGCTGGACGAGGATCCGGGCGACCTGTCGCTGTTCGAACGTCCCGACGCGGTGACGGGGGTCTTTCTCGGCGGCGTTCCCGTCGTCCCGCACAGCCGCCTGCCCGCAGCCATGACCGTACCTGTGGGCGGTGACCTCCGGCCGTCCCCGGTGCCCGGCCCCGTTGGTGACCTGCCGCCGGCGGCAAATCCCGCGACGCCCTGAGAACTTCGGCCGGCCCGCCACCGGCCGAAGTTCCTGTCGGTGGCGGGCCGATGTGCTGTTGCCGGCGTGTCACCAATGTGTGTCCGTTGGCGCGCCGGGAACAGGAAAAGAACCGAACAAAACCCGCTAATATCCGCGAACACGTCGATTCCGCCGCTCTTTTCGTTACGCGAATCGCCGCTGAATTGGCCCGCGGGGGCGTTGACCGCCACAGTTGCCGATGCGCGTTCGTCATACGAGGCTTATCGTTGGTCCGAACCCCTCACGGAACGGCGGAACATTCGACGTGAGCGGTTCGCAGTACCCATCGGAGGCTGCGGTTCACGCCGCGCGACCGTCAGGAGGGCCATCGTGCAACATGCCGAGAAGATCAGTAATGAAATGCGCAAGGCGATCGACAACTGCATGTCCTGCTCGACCACGTGCGAGGAGACGATTGCCTACTGCATGGACATGCCGGGAACGATGATGGACGCGGCGAACATGCGTGTCCTGATGGACTGCGCGGCCGTCACGAAGGTCTGCGCGGACATGATGTGCCGCATGTCGTCGATGTACCGGGAAATGTGTGCCATGTGTGCGCGCATATGTACCATGTGCGCCGAGATGGCCATGAAGATGCCCGGCGACGCCCAGATGATGAAGCTGGCGGAGGCGTGCCGTGCGTGCGCCGCCTCCTGCCAGACGATGGCCGGTGCCACGGTCTGAGCCTCGGCACGGCCTGACGTCCGCAGCCCTCTCCTGATCGGCGATGGTGGGGAGCACGGACGTGTCACCGTCGGATCCGGGACGTCACGGGGCGCCATCCGTGTCGCCCGGACCCGACGGAAAACCCACAGGTACCCGCCGGCGCCGTCCTCGTCCGGCATTGTTCCGGGTCGGCGCTGTTCCTGGCGGCTGCCGTCTCCTGCCGGTTCTGTCTGTCAGCTCTATCTGATATTACTGTCGGTGCCGACCGGGATACCGGCCGGGATGTTCGGTCGGTCGGATTTCGTGGCGGCCACCAGAGCGGGCGAGACGGTGTCGGCGCCATGATGACGGGTGTCTTTCCGGACCTGATAGACCCAGCTTCTGCTGACTTTCACCCCCTGCGCGGCCAGCAGCGCGACGGCATCGGTGGCAGCGCCTCCGGTCTGTTCGAGCGCGCGGACAATGGCATCGCGTTTTCCGGCCGCGTCCAGTGCGGTCAGTGTAACAGGAAGTGATGCGGACGCCGTCGCCATGGATATCGGAACGGGTCCGTTGTGCTCCGCGCCGGACTTGTCTTCGTTCGACTTTCCGGCTTCGCCGGGGTTTTCGGCCGGTCGGGCGCTGATGCCCGCGACCAGGATGCCCGCGGGCGGCCGGGCGTTGGTACCCGTGTCCGGGCGGGTGGCAATACCAGCCGTGCCAGCAATGCCAGCCGTGCCGACCCCGTCGGCCGGGATGCCGGGCGACGACGGTGATGCCGGCGCAGCGCGGTGCACGGCCGGTCGTGCCGCCAGTTGCTCACCGCGCTGCGCCGGAACCGTGATCGGGATGTCGGCGGGCCGCCGGCCGCCCGCCGTACCGCGGCCGGCGTGGATCTGGCGCATGAGCAGCTCGTAGGAGCCGAGCAGTGCCAGCGGCGGCCAGCCGGCGATGATCCTGGCCGCCAGGGTGGGCTCGGCGTGCATGACGTTTGCCGCCAGCGACGCGCACGCACCCAGCGTCAGCAGCGTGTAGGACAGCCAGGAGCGGGGGTGCCCGGCACGCCGGTCCCGCAGCATCGTCATGGACGCGGCCACGATCAGGCCGTCGACGCTGAACGGGATGACCGTCGCGGCGAGGCGGTCCTCCCCCTGCTCAAGGGCGACCCCGCGCATGTGCCGGTAGGAGACGAAGGCAGCCACCGCCGCGACCGCGACCACCGCGACGATGGTGGTCGCCTGGATGGCCCGCTCCGCCCGCGGCTCGGCCTCGCCGTCCGGCCCGGTGCCGCCACCGGGCTGCGCCGTGTTCCCCGGGATTCCCGGGCCTGCCACATCATGTGGGCCCGTTGTGTTCCCTGGGCGCTTCCCCGGGCTGCTTCCCGGGCCGGTGTCAGCTGGCCCGGGTGAGCCGTCGGGGACGGTGCCGCCTGGCGCGAGGGCGCTCGGAACGGGCTCACCGCCGGGTGGTACGGATCCGCTGTCGACCGTCACGGCAGGTCCTTCCTGGAGGGCCGGCAGGCTGGTGCGGTTTCCACCACTTACCAGCCATCCTGACGCCTGCCGGCCCGTCCAGGTTGCGGGCCTGCGAGGAGTTTCTCATGGTGACTGGTCAACTACGATTCCGTGGCCGGGATGGTCAGCGTCCGGACACGCCCGCAGCGCGGTCCGGCCGCCGTAGCGGCCATTACTATCCATAACCGGTAGGTTCGCGGCGCGGACGGCGCGGACGGCGCGGACGGCCGACAGCGGTCAGGTGGGCAGGTAGCCCGGCAGCCCGCCGCGCTGACGCGGGCGGCGCAGGACCACGCGCCGGGAGCCGTCCGGGAACAGGCGCAGCCGCTCGAGCTCCCAGTCACCGAACTCGGCGTGCAGGGTGAGGACAGCCAGAGCCTGCCGGCGGTCCGTCCCGGGCGGCAGGTACAGCCGCTGGTACTCCACGTCCATGACGTCACCGTAACGACGAGGTGGACCGCCGGTGTGACGAACCTGTAAGAGCACCCGGGGACAGATGGGGGCTACCGGGTACCGTGGTTACGGTACGTAAAAGCCCTACGGTACGTACAGGCCGAGGAAGGCCAGGGACGCGTACACCACCATCATCGCGGCGCACGCCGTCAGCACGGCGCGGAACACCTCGTCACGGCGGGTCAGCGCGGCCGCGACGAACAGGAACGGGAACGCCCCGTAGGCATACCGCTCGCTGGAGTCCAGGTTGCTGCCGGTCAGGAGCACGGCGACGGTCAGCGCGGCCCACAGCGGATAGGACGCCGGCAACGTACGCACCATGACCACGAGCAGGACGGCGACGAGCAGCAGCCACGGGACGTGCAGCGCGGTGCCCACCTCGCCGTGGACGGCACCTCGGGCCGCCTCCCAGAGCACCGCCGCGGGATTCGAGGAACTGCCGTGCAGCGACTGCTGCCGCTGCAGCCGGATCGGCGCGAGGGCGTCCCCGTGGGCGATTCCCGCCCACAGCAGGTAGCCGCCCAGGCCCACGGCCGGCGCCGCGACGGCCGCCGCCCGCCGCAGCCGGTCGGCCGTCGCGGCGGCCGTGATCCCGCGGGCCGCCTCGAGAGCCACCGGGGCGACCAGCAGGACGCCCACCGGCCGGCACAGCCCGGCGAACAGCCCGCAGACGGCGGCGAGCTCCCAGCGCCGGGAGCGGATCCCGGCGAACACCCCGACGGCCAGCAGCCCCCACAACGCCTCGGTGTAGCCCATGACCAGCACGAACGCGGGCGGGGCCAGCGAGGCCAGCCAGATCACACGGGAGACCGCCGCGGGGCCGAAACCCTCCCGGCGCGCCAACTGGGCAAGCGCCGCCACGAAGGCGAACGCGGTCAGGTTCACCAGCACGACCAGGGTGACGCGGACCCCGGTGTGCCCACCGAGCCCGGGCAGCACCGTGACCGCACGCACCAGCAGCGGCAGCAGGGGGAAGAACCGCAGGCTCTGCTCGCCGGACCCGGCGTACCCGTGCTCGGCGATACCCGCGTACCAGCCGGCGTCCCACCCGAGCGGGCCGGTCAGCGTCAGCCCGCCGGTGCCCACGCCAGTGCCAGTGCCGCCGTCCGGATGGGCGGCCCGCACCTGCCCGTCGATGTAGTGGGCCAGCGCGTACGCGGCGGCGGTCGCCACACGCGTGGCGAGCCAGGCGAGGGCGATCTCACGCAACGGCAGCTCACGCCACCACGCGGGCCACCTGGCAGACCATCGCGCGCGCCACCGCGGTGGCCGGGCGTGCTGATCGGCCCGGCCAGCACGCCAGCGGCGGCCGATCGCCGCGAGCTTCGGCGTCCGCCCGGTGGTCTGCCCGGACGGACGCCGCGGCAGGACGGCACCGTCCCGCCGGGACGCAGCGCGCGTACGATGCGTGCGCACGCGGTGAGCGGCCACCGTCACACGGACAGCGGCCATCGATCCGTCCGACCGAAGATCCACCAGAGCGTCCCGGCGGCTACGGCTGGAAGCGCAGCAGGGCGAAGTTCTCCCAGACCCTGGCCGGCTGGCCCTGTTCCATGACCTGGTCGACGCGAGGGCGCTGCGCCTCAAGACGTCCGCGCACCTGGGTGCACAGGGTCTCGTAGGTGCGGTACGCGCCCGACCCGGCGAGGAAGACGGTGTTGCCCGGGCCCGCCTCCGCCAGCGCCCGGTCCGCGACGGCCACCCCGTTGGCGGTGGTGTTGCGATCCTCGTAGTCCGTCCAGTCGACCCGGTCGGGTGGGGCGTAGGTCGGGACGACGTGCACCCGCATCCACGCCGGTACCGTGCGGGCCAGCCCCGGGCCGAGCTGGTCCGGGCAGACCAGCAGCACGTCGCCGGGCCGCCCGAGACGCTCGAGCACATTCGCGGCCTGTCCGGCCTGGGTACGGGCGCGGGAGAGGTCGGTGTAGCCGCCGACGAGCCCGAGCAGCGCGCACGCCAGGGCGATGCCCCGGAACAGCCGGCTGTCGACGATGACGGTCATCCCGAGGCCGATCACCAGCAGGAACGGGACGAACGCGGTGGCGGTGTAACGGTCGGCCCAGGCGTTGCCCACCACCTTGCCCACGGCGACGGCCACCACGAGCGTGAGGGTGGCCAGGAAGAACAGCGTCCGCCCGGGTTCGAGCCCCTTCAGGTCCACCATCACGTACCGGCCGTCGATCGCCCGGCCGGCCATCCCGGCGGCGGCGAGCCCGGTGATGAGGAACAGCAGCGTCCGCCCGCCGGTGGTCGGGCCGCCCGCCCACTGCCCGTAGGCGTGCGAGATCGCCGCGAACGTGGCCGGCTCGCCCCACGGCGTCCCGGTGTGCGTCAGCTGATAGTGGAAGCAGCCCAGCCAGGGGGCGAACACCACCGCCCCGCCGACGATGCCGCCGAGCGCTGTCAACGGTGCCCGCCGGCCCCAGCCCGGCCGTGGCCGCACCGTGACCAGCAGCAGCCAACCGGCCACCGTGAACAGCAGGTAGAGGCACCAGTAGTGGGTCAGCGCCAGCAGGCCGGAGCACAGCGCCAACGCGACGGCCGGCCCGACCGAGCGCCGGCGCAGGGTGCTCTCCAGCGCCAGCCCGCCGGCCGCGGTCAGCAGCACCACCAGGCTGTACATCCGGGTCTCGGTCGCGAAGTACAGCGCGAACGGCGAGGTGAGATAGAGCACCACCGCCACCCGCGCGGCGCGTACCCCGACCACCCGCCGGGCCAGCAGGTACAGCGGCCCGGCCGCGGCCAGGTTCACCAGCGCCGACAGCGCCCGTACCGCGAACGTGCCGGTCCCGAACAGCTCGATCCAGCCGTGCAGCAGCAGGTAGTACAGCGGTGGTGAGCCGTCCTGGAGCAGGCCGTCGAACAGTGTCGGGCCCGACCCGGTCAGCGGGAGCCGGGCGATGGCCACGCTCTGGGCCTCGTCCAGCCACAATGCCTGCCGGGCGGAAAAACGCGCCACCACCGCCGCGACAACAATGACGAACAGCACTGCCCTGAACAGGACAGCTGCCCGGTCAGGACGCCTCAGGCCCGTGTCGGCCGGATCGGGGATGTTCTCCACCGGCCGAACCACGACATCGGTCACGGTCAGATCCTCCAGTCCCGCGACCTGGGGTCAGTGCGACGCTTTGTTGCCGGTGTAACCAGGGGAGACTTCCTCGTGGTAGTCCTCCTCGACATTGACGCTCCACACGTCGTGGTTGGTGCCGTCCACCATGTTCTGCACACTGAGCAGAGCGGTGTACATCGAGTGGTCCTGGTTGTTGTAGCGGTGCATGCCGTTGCGACCGACCGGATAGACGTTCGGTGCGACCTCGGCGAGCCATCCGCGCATGATGTCGACGTTCTTCTTGTACTCGGAGTCGTAGAACGGATAGGCCTTCGGCATGCGCACCACGAAACCGCCCTCCACCTGGTCCGCCGGTACCAGACCGAGGGCGGCGAGCTCCTTGGAGGCGAGTGCGATCAGGTCGTCGTCGGCCATCGACCAGGTCTCGTCACCTTCGAAGACGAAGTACTCCAGCCCGAGGCAGGTCCGTCCCTCCTTCACCAGGAAGGGCGACCACGACGCGAAGTTCTGGATACGCCCGACCTGCAGCTCGGGAGAGTGGATGTAAATCCAGTTGTCCGGGAAACCGGCGGATTCGGGCACCACGAGCGCGACGGTGAGGAAGTCCCGGTAACGCAGCCCGTTCGCCGCCGCCAGGACGTGCTCCGGAGCGGGGGGATCCATCGCGCGGACCAGGGAGGAGAACGGCATCGACGACACGATCTCGTCCGCGTCGTAGTGGTGCTCGCTGCCGAGGTCGGTCCGGGACGCCTCCGGCGCGCCCGCGCCCGGGCCGTACCCGCCGGTGACCACCGTGCTCACCCCGGTTGCCCGGCCGCCCTCGTGGTGGATCGCGCGGACCTTCTCCT
This sequence comes from Candidatus Protofrankia datiscae, assembly GCF_000177615.2. GTDB lineage: Bacteria > Actinomycetota > Actinomycetes > Frankiales > Frankiaceae > Protofrankia > Protofrankia coriariae. Next base: position 2,704,441 of record NC_015656.1, read on the forward strand.
CAAAAACGATCTTCCCGCCCCGTTCGATGATCTTGTCCGCGGCGGTCTCCCACATCATTCCGGGCCCGTACTTCGGGTACTGAAACTCCTCGATGAGGGAGGTGATGTCCTTCTGGTTCCGCTTCGGTGTGACCGCGTTCACAATGGCGTTGAACAGCGAGAGGTTCTTGATGCGCTGCGCGGCCCAGTCCGCCTCGATCGTGTTCGCCGGCACACCCCACAGCTTCTCGGTGTAGGTCTTGAAGAAGATCCGGTAGAGGCGCCAGCCGAAACGGGCCGCGACCCAGCCCTCGATTTTCGTCTGGTCCTTCGGCGGGCGGACCCGCACCCAGAAGTAGGAGAAGATGCAGCGCGCGGCCTCGAGGAGACCCAGGCCACGCAGGGCGTTGCCGGCGCGCAGCGGGTAGTCGAACAGTTTGCCGTCGTAGATGATGCGGCTCGAGCGCGGGCGCATCAGGAAGTCCTCGTCGGGCAGGATCTCGTGCCAGAGTGCCTCGACCTCGGGCACCTTGGTGAAGAAGCGGTGCCCGCCGATGTCGAACCGCCAGCCTTCGCGCTGCGCGGTACGGCTGATCCCTCCCACCACCGAGTCACCTTCGAGGACCGTTACGGGCACATCCCGTTTGACCAGCTCCCAGCCTGCTGTAAGACCTGCCGGTCCGGCTCCGATAACGACGACCTCGGGCTTTTCGGCCACTGTGCCTGACCTCTCCTCACCTTCGCACGCGACGGTCATCCGCGCGACATACCAGAAAGCCGGTGGACGATGATCCGACTTTGGCTTCTCAGTCTGGCATGCCCCCCGCGGGCGCCCGTCCGCGCCCCCTGACGGCCACGGCGAGCCGGCCGCGACAGCCTGCTCTCGCCCCGCCGCCGGGCCGTACCCCACCCGCCGGCTGCCGTGCGCACGCCGGTGCCGCGCGCTCTGGCATGGTGCACGTCATGGCAGCGCCCATACCCGCCCGGACGGACGATCCGGCCGCCGCACCCGGGTGGGCGTCCCCGGGCCACCCGGATCGGGGGACGACAGCCCTGCTGCTGGTCGGCTGGGGCGGTGTCGCGGTGGGCATCGGCGCCGGTGACGGGCGGGGGCCGTGGCAGCTGGTGTTCGTGCTCGTCGGCTGGTTCGCCGTCCTGCTGGCCGCGGGCCCCGCCGAGCGGGCGCGGCGGTGGGCCGGGCGCTGGCACACCGCCGTGTGGACGGGGGTGGCCGGGCTGCTCGCGGCCGGGGTGGCGCTGCGGCCCCGCTACTACGCGGCCGGACGGTGGGCGGACCTCTCCGATGTGCTCGGGGTGGCCGCCGGGCTGCTCACCGCCGGGGCGGTCCTGGTGTGGGCCCGCCCGCCAGCGCCGGACGGCCGCTGGTGGGCGGCCCACCGACTCGCATCCCCGGCCTGCTTCTGGCTGGTGACCGGCCTGGTCGTGGCCGCCGGCGTCGCGATGATCCTGGCGGCGCCGCAGCCCCGGATCGATGTCTTCCATCTGCTGCAGGTCTCCGCCGGCGGCCTGTTCGACGGCCACGACATGTACCGACAGCAGTGGGCGCCCAGCCGCGCCGAGTATCCGGTGTACGGGCTGTTCGACGTCTACCCCTACCTGCCCGGCACGACACTGCTGCTCGCGCCGTTCCATCTGCTGTTCGGGGACGTCCGCTACGGCCTGCTGGCCGCGCTGGTGCTCGCCGCCGTCACGGTCCGCCGGATCGCCGGCGTGACCGCCCCCGGCTGGCAGGCGCGGCGGGACGCGGGCACACCGGGTGGCGGGGCCAGCCCGTGGGCCGGGACCACGGATTCGGATTCGGATCCCGACGTCCCGGATCCCGCTGTCCCGGCGGCGCTGCCGCTGATGGTGCTCGTCATCCCCGGCGCCATGTACGCGCTGCAGCAGTCCTGGACCGAACCGCTGCTCATCGCCTGTCTGGCCGGGATGGTGTGGGCGGTGCGCGCGGGCCGGCCGGGCTGGGCGGTCGTCACGTTCGCCCTGGCCCTGGCCAGCAAGCAGCATCTGGCGCTGCTGCTGCCGGTCGCGGCGATGTGGCCGGCGTTCGGGCCCCGGCGGGTGCTTGTGGCGGCCGGCGCCGCGGCGACGCTGGTCGCCCCCTGGGTGCTGGCCGGGCCGGCGGACTTCTGGGCGGACGCGGTGACGACCAACCTGGGCTACCCCGTCCGGGGTGACTCGCTGTCCGTCCCCGGCGTGCTGGTCCACGCCGGGATCACGACCGGGTTCGCCCCGATGCCGCTCGCGCTGGCCGGCGCCTACCTGCTGGCCTGGCGGGTGCGCGCGGACGCGGCCGGGTTCTGCCTGGGCGCCGCCGTGGTGCTGCTGACCCTCGACGTCATGAACAAGCAGTCGTACTTCAACCACTACACGCTGCCGATGGCGCTGCTGGTGATGACGGTGAGCTGCCGGCGGCCGGGCCGCCAGCGGCGGCGGCGGCCGGCCGGTCAGCGCAGGGTGGAGAACCGTTCCAGCGAGGCGCCCTCGTAGACCATGCGACGGTCGACCTGGAAGGTACGGTCTCGCAGGGCGGCCAGCTGGTCGGAGACGACCGCGCAGGCCCCCTCCAGGGTCTTGTAGCCGTCCGCCCGGACCAGGAACACCGCGTGGCCCGGCCCGGCCATCGTGTTCACCCGGGCGGCGAAGTCCGCGCCGGAGGCCCGTCGCATCCGTTCCGCGTAGTCGACCCAGTCGACCAGCGCCGGCCCGCTGGTGTCGGCGTAGACGATCTGCCGGACGTCGAGGTCGCCACGGCGCTCGATGGCCCGGTACACCGCCGGGCCCAGCTGGTCGGGGCAGTAGGCGACCACGTCACCCGGCCGGGCCAGCGCCGCGATCCGGCTCGCGATCTCCCCGGCCTGGGTGCGTTCCTGCCGGGCCATGTGCCAGCCGCCGAACAGCCCGGTCACGCAGACGATGACCAGGAGCGTGGCCCGCGCCCGGCCGGGCAGCAGGCCGATGCCGAGCGCGGCGAGCAGCAGGAAGGCCGGCAGCGAGATCCCGGTGTAACGCTCCGTGTACGCACTGCCGCCGGTGGTGTTGACCAGGTAGGCGAGGGCGAGCGGGATGAGCCACACCGCGACCAGGTAGCGGCCGGGCACCCGCCCGGTCGGGACGATGTGCAGCCCGTCGTCCTGCGGGCGCCCGGTCAGGCCGAGCAGGGCCGCGGCGAGCAGGACCACCCCGAGCAGCGCGCCGGTCGAGGTCGGGCCCGCCCAGTCGAACACCGTGTCCAGCAGCACCTGCGCCTGCACCCGGGCCGCCCACGGCGTGCCCGTGTGCAGCATCTGGGACAGGAAGGACGGCATCCACGGCGCGAACAGCACCGCCGAGGCGAGCATCGCCGCCAGGGCCGACAGCGCGGGACGGCGGTAGCTCACCCGGCGCAGCGCCTGCACCGCGAGGAAGACCGCGACCGTGGTGAGCAGCAGGAACGTCCAGTAGTGGGTGTAGACCAGCGCCGAGGTGGCCACGGTGAGCACCACCAGTCGGCGGCGGGTCGGCCGCTCCAGCGCCCGCACCAGGGCCAGCCCGAACAGCAGGACCAGCAGGACGACCAGCGAGTACATCCTGGTCTCGCTGCCGTAGCGGATCGCGTAGGGCGAACAGGCGAACAGCAGCAGGGCGGCAAGGCCCGTGCGGCGCGGGGTGTCGGCGTCACCGCTGCCGAACATCGCCGCCGCCCGACCGACCCGGCGGCCGGCGATCCAGGCGACCGGCAGGGTGATCAGCGACAGGATGCCCGACAGCGCGCGGACGGCGACGTCGCCCGTCCCGAACATCGAGATCCACACGTGCAGCGACAGGTAGTACAGCGGGGGTGAGCCGTCCCGCCGCAGCGCGTCGAGCAGTCCGCCGACCGGCCTGCGGGCGATCTCCACCGTCAGCGACTCGTCCAGCCACAGATGGCTCGGGGTCGCGAAGCGGGCGATGACCCCGATCACGATCGCGGCGATGGTGCCGACGACCAGCAGCCGGCGCAGCCAGCGCTCCCCGTGCGCCGCCCAGTCGCGTGCGGTCGGCGGCCGCTCGGCCTCGCCGGGACCGGCCGCCGGCGGGACGCGCGTCGCCTCCGGAAGGGACGCCACCGCCGCCTGCGCCGCCGGTACCACCACCGGTGCCGTGCTCGACGCCACCGCCGTTTCCGTCACCGCCGCCGGCGGCGGGGCCGGGGCCGGCATGACCGACACCGCTGTCAGCGCGAGGGGCACCGGCGCGGGTGGATCCGCCACCGGGCTCCCGGAAAAATCGGCTCTCACCAGCGAGACGGTACTCACAGTGCCGGCCTGCCGATCGTCGGTGTCGGCCGGTTGATCGGCCGCGGCCCGCACGGGGGTGGGGGAAAGTTCGGATGGGCTCATGCTTCGGCCTGCCGTCCCTCCTCGTCGGCCGCCTCAGGCTGGACCTCCTGGGCGAGCAGGGCCGGCAGCAGGGTGGCGCGCTGCCGACCGCCGGAGCGGTGCACCGCGGCCCGCAGCGCCGGGCCGTTGACGGACACCACCGACAGATGCCGCCGCGCCCGGGTCAACGCGGTGTAGATCAGCGGACGGGTCAGCATCCGGCCCGCCTCCGGCGGGAACACGGCCACCACCGCCGGCCACTCGCTGCCCTGGGCCCGGTGGACCGTGACCGCCCAGCCGTGCCGCAGGTCCCCGACGATCCCGCCCGGGACCTCCACCGCCCCGCCGGGAAACGCCACCGTGAGCGCGCCCTTGTCACCGACCGCGGTCACCACGCCGATCTCGCCGTTGGCGAACCCGTCGTCGAGATGGTTCGCGGTGGCCACCACCCGGTCCCCGACGTCGAACCCGCCGCCCGCCCGGGTACCGGGGTTGAGCGCCTGCTTGAGCGCGGCGTTGAGCGCCTGCGTCCCCGCGGGGCCGCCGTGGACGGGGGTCACCACCTGGATGTCCGCGACCGGGATGCCCAGCGCCCGTGGGATGGAGTCGGTGACCAGTTGGACGACCCGGTGTGCCGCCTCGCCCGCGCCGCGGGTGGGCACCACCACCACCTCGCGGTCCGGCCCGGACGGGGGTGGGGGCAGCTCACCGGCGCGCACGGCCGTCGCCAGCGTCGCGATCCCCCCGCCCTCGGACTGCCGGTAGAGGCGCTGCAGCTCGGTCACGGGCACCACCCCGGCCGCCAGCAGGTCCGCCAGCACCCGGCCCGGGCCGATGCTGGGCAGCTGCGCGGGGTCCCCGACGAGCAGCAGATGGGTGCCGTCCGCGCAGGCGTCGACGAGGGCCGCGGCGAGCTCGGCGTCGAGCATGGACACCTCGTCGACCACGACCAGGTCCGCCTCGACCGGGTTGTCGGCGTCGCGCGCGAAGGTCCCGGAGGTGCCCTGCGCCTGCAGCAGCCGGTGCAGCGTGCTCGCCGGCCACTCGCACAGCTCCTCCAGCCGTTTGGCGGCCCGGCCGGTCGGCGCCGCCAGGGCCACCTGCGCGCCGGCGGCGCGGGCGAGCCGCACGACCGCGGCGACCGTCCGGCTCTTGCCCGTCCCCGGCCCGCCGGTGAGCAGGCTCACGCCGGCGTCGAGGGCGGTGCGGGCGGCGCGCAGCTGGGTCTCGTCCAGGCCGGCCAGGACCGCGGCAAGGTTCTCGTCGTCCTCGTCGTTCTCGTCCGCCCCCTCGGGCCCGTCCGCGTCCGCTGCCGGGGCCGCTTCCCCGGCAGCGGCGTCCGTGGGGCCGCCTGGCTCCTCGCCGTCCTTGCCCTCCTCAAGATCGAGAGCGTCGATGTCGTCCAGGGCGTCGAACATGCCAGGAAGATCATCGTCGGCGGCGGCCGGTCGACGTGCCGGTGTCGCGCCCGTTGGGGTCGCCGTGGTCGGCCGGGGGCGGACGGATCCGGGGCGCAGCGGCTCGGCGAGGGCCAGCAGCCGCGCGACCCCCTCGGCCAGGGCCTGCTCGGCCGTGGCGTACCGCTCGAGCGCGGCCAGCTCACCGGTGATGACCACCTGACCGTCCTCGACGGCGCTGCCCAGCGCCGCCACCGGGTCCCCGACCCCGTCGCGGGCGGCGGCCTGCAGCAGTGGGCCCACCTCCGCCGCCGTGTCCCCGACGCGGGACGCGGCCCGGCGCAGCAGGTACGTGACCACCGCGGGGCCACGGCGGTCGTCGTCGCGGCGCGCACCCATGGCCCGGGCCAACCGGTCGGCCTGGGTGAGCTCCGCCTCGCCCGCGGCGAGCAACGCCCACGGATCGGCGCGCAGGGCGTCGGCCACCCCCGGCCCGAGTTCGTCGACCAGCCGGCGGACCAGGCGGACCGGCAGATCGGCCAGGATCAGCAACTCGGCCGCGGCATAGGCGCCCCCGGCGGCGGAGAAGGACTCCACCAGCCGCCGGGCCCGTGCGGGAGGGACACCGGGGACGGTCGCCAGCCGGGTCGCGTCCACGTCGGACGGGGCGCGGATCCCGGCGTCGGGCAGGCGGGCCGCGGTCGTCCGGCCGAGACCCGGCCACAGCCCGGCGGCGCAGAAGGCCGTGAACAGCACTGCCGGGTCGACGGCCGTGCCGTTCGCCGGGCCGTCCGCTGGCACCCCGGCGCTGGCCAGGCTGGGTAGCGCGTCGGTGGAGATGGTCTCGGCCGGCATGCCGGCAGTCTAGAGCGGCCGACGGACCGGCCGTTGCGCGCCGAATCCCGACGTGCCACCAATAGTTACTGACAGTGACGTCCGATGCTGGATCTCTCCTGCCTGTCCTGTCTCCTGCCTGGCCGTCTTCTTCCCGTCCTTCCCGTCCTTCCCGTCCTTCCCGTTCTTCCCGCTTCCCATCCTTTTCTTCCCGCCGGCCGTCCCGGTGTCCCTGCCGGCCGTGTCGGCGTCGGCGTGGCGGCCGACGGATGACCGATGCGGGAGCGACGGGGGATCCACGGACGATCAGCGGAACGACGGCCCCTGCCCCCGGGGGAACCTCGGGCGAAGACCCGCGGGCAGGTGCCGCTAAGGTCGTTGCGACCCGTCGGGCTCCGCCACGACAGATCCGGGCAGCCGGGCGTGTGGCGTCGGGGCAGCTACCCTGAGCAGGTCTCGCGGTGGCGGCTCGTATTCCGATCATCGACACCGGCCCTGTCGTGCCGATCGCGGTGACGGCAACCATGCCCAGTGTTGATCATGTAGTGCCGTATGCAGAGCCACACACAGAGGAGACCGGGAGTGAACGCCCTGGAAGCAGTCGTGCTGGGCACCGTGCAGGGGCTGACGGAGTTCCTGCCGATCTCCAGTACGGCTCACCTGCGGATCGTCCCGGCGTTCTTCGACTGGGAGGATCCCGGCGCGGCGTTCACCGCGGTCACCCAGCTCGGGACCATGGCCGCGGTCCTCATCTACTTCCGCGGGGATCTGAGCCGGATCGCGCTGGCGTGGGCGCGAGGGCTGCGGGACCCGGAGATCCGCCGTACGCTCGACTCCCGCCTCGGCTGGTACATCGGGCTGGGCACGATCCCGATCGGGCTGGTGGGCTTCGCCTTCCAGCACCAGATCGAAACGGGTGCCCGCAACCTGTGGGTGATCGGCACGGCGCTGATCCTGCTGGGTCTGGCGCTGCTGTACGCCGAGCGGAAGGCCACGCTCAAACGCGACGTCGACGACATCGGGCCGCGGGACGCGGCCATCATCGGGTGCGCCCAGGCGTGCGCGCTCATCCCGGGGGTGTCCCGATCGGGGTCGACGATGACCGCCGGGCTGCTGGTCGGGCTCACCCGGGAGGCGGCCGCGCGCTACTCCTTCCTGCTGTCGATCCCCGCCGTGGTGCTCTCCGGCCTGCTGGAGCTCCGCAAGATCGGTGCGGACGGCGGCGCCGGTACCGGGGCCACGGTGATCGCGACCATCCTCGCCTTCGCCGTCGGGTACGCCTCCATAGCCGGTCTGTTGAAGTTCCTCGTTCGCCACAGCACGATGGTGTTCGTCGCATACCGGGTGGCGCTGGGTAGCCTGGTACTCCTTCTGGTCGCTTCCGGAGTGGTCGCGGCCACGCCATGACGGCGATCATCCCGGGAACCAGGTCCCGGGGGCAGGTTCCGGGAACTCGTCCCGGCAACACAGCGTCTCGCGGGTGGGCATCGTGCAGATCGTCATGCAGGCCGCGGCAAAGATCGCGGTAGGGATCGTCGTGCGGGGCACCGTCGGGCAGCCGCGGTGACCACCGTTCTGCTCGTACGCCACGGGCTGACCGCGGTGACCGGCTCCATCCTGCTCGGCTGGACGCCGGGTGTCGGCCTCGACGACAGAGGCCGGGCGCAGGCCGGCGCGCTGGCCGGGCGGCTGGCGTCCGTCCCGCTCACCGCCGTCGTCTCCAGCCCGCTGCAACGCTGCCGGGAAACCGCCGAGGCGATCGTCACGCGGCAGCGGGCGGCCGCCGCGGGCCAGGGCGAAGGCGCACAGGACGGTCAGGACGGTGACGCCAGCCGGGCCGGGCCGGGCACCGGTACCAGCGCCGAGGGAGGCTCTGGCCCGCGGGAGCGGGACGCCGTCACGCTCGACGACCGGCTGGGGGAGTGCCACTACGGCGACTGGACCGGCCAGGAGACGAAGGTGCTGACCGCCGACCCGCTGTGGCGGACCGTCCAGGACCATCCCAGCGCGGTGGTCTTCCCCGGCCCCGGCGGCGAGGCGCTGCGTGACACCCAGCACCGGGCCGTCACCGCGGTGCGGGACTGGAACGCCCGGCTGGGGCCGGCGGCGGTCTGGCTGGCCTGCTCCCACGGCGACGTCATCAAGGCGATCGTCGCGGACGCCATGGGCATCCACCTCGACCTGTTCCAGCGGATACTGATCGACCCCTGCTCGCTGACCATCATCCGCTACACGGAACGGCGGCCGTTCGTGATCCGGGTGAACGACCGGGGTGGTTCCGTCGCCGACCTGCTGCCAGCGCCGTGGACGTTCCCCGCCGACGAGGGCGACGCGGTCGTCGGCGGCGGGGCGTAGGCCGAACCATAAGCAGGGTGGGCCACACGGTGGGACGGGCGCGTGCCCGGCCGTCCAGACTGGGTGGCGTGAGCGAGCCCGCTTCCAACGTCACCCCGCCTGGACGGCCGGGGCCAGCGCCCGATCCGGCCGACACCGGAGGCCTCGACGCGTCCGATGCCCTCACACTGCTGCGGGACGGCGAGATCACCGTCACCGGACGCCTGCTCGAGGCCAGCAACACCACCCTGTACTGCGAGATCAGCCTGGACGGGGTCGACGGCCGGTGTATCTACAAGCCGGTGCGCGGCGAACGCGCGCTGTGGGACTTCCCCGACGGGACGCTGGCCGGCCGTGAACGCGCGGCCTACCTGGTCTCCGAGGCGATCGGGACGGGGATCGTGCCGCCCACGGCGCTGCGGGGCGGCCCGTTCGGGACGGGCATGGTCCAGCTGTGGATCGACGTCGACGAGACCGTCGACCTGATCGCTCTCACCCGCTCCGATGATCCCCGGCTACGGACGATCGCCCTGTTCGACGCTGTGATCAACAATGCCGACCGTAAGGGAGGGCATCTGCTGCCCGCCCCGTCCGGCCGCGTCTACGGCGTCGACCACGGGGTGACCTTTCACGTCGAGAACAAACTGCGGACAGTGCTGTGGACGTGGCGGGGACAGCGCCTGCGCACGGACGAGGTCGAACTGCTCAGCTGCCTGCGAGAGGCTCTCGGCGGCCCGCTCGCGGCGGCGCTCGCGGACCTTCTCAGCAACGCGGAAATCAACGGATTGCGGGCCCGAGTGGGTCGTCTGCTGACCGAACGCCGTTTTCCGATGCCGTCCGGTGACTGGCCGGCAATCCCCTGGCCGCCCTTCTGACCAACTGACCAACTAGACCAACCGGCCGGCCAGCGCGGACCCACGGATCCCACGAAGCGACTGCGCGTTCCGCGCGTCCGGCTACGCTGACTGTATGCAATCCTGGCCGGCTCCCTCCCGCTCCCGGCTGCCTGGCCGGGGATTACCCCTCCGGGTTTCCGACACGGCCACCCGCGCCGTGCGCCCACTCGCCGCGGGGCAGACAGTCCGAATGTACGTCTGCGGGATCACCCCGTATGATGCCACGCATCTTGGGCATGCATTCACCTATCTCACCTACGACTTGGCGTACCGGGTTCTGCTGGATGCCGGGCATGACGTCGTCTACGTCCAGAACGTCACCGACGTCGACGACCCGCTGTTCGAGCGGGCCCGGCGGGACAGCCTGGACTGGCGGGAGATTGCCCGCAGTCAGACCGAACTGTTCCGCGCCGACATGACCGCGCTGCGCATCCTTCCGCCCGCGGTGTACGCCGGGGCGGTCGAGTCGATTCCCCTCGTCATCGAACTGATCGAGCAGTTGCGCGACCGTGGCGCGGCCTATCCGGTGGAACAGGACATCTATTTCCCGATCGGCGCGGCTCCCCGCTTCGGCGAGGTCTCCCACCTCAGCCATGCCGAAATGGTCACCCGGGCCGCGGGCAACGGTGGTGATCCGCGGCGCGCGGGCAAGGATGATCCGCTCGATCCGCTGCTGTGGCGGGCGGAACGCGCCGGGGAACCCTCATGGCCTTCCCCGTTCGGGCCGGGCCGGCCGGGCTGGCACATCGAATGCGCCGCTATCGCCCTGGCGCATCTCGGGGACAGCATCGATATTCAGGGCGGCGGCACCGACCTGGTGTTTCCTCACCACGAGTGCGGCGTCGCCCACGCCGAGGTGGCCAGTGGGGTGTGGCCGTTCGCCCGCACCTATGTGCACACCGCCATGGTTTCGCTCGGTGGGCACAAGATGTCGAAGTCGCGGGGGAACCTGGAGTTCGTCTCCCGGCTGCTGCGCGGCGGTGTCCAGCCGGCGGCGATCCGACTTGCCCTGCTCGACCACCGGCACACCGTGGGGTGGGAGTGGACGCCGGGCGCTATCGACACCGCCCGTGACCGGCTGGCCCGCTGGCAGGCGGCAACCGCCGGTGCGAGTGCCCCCGACGCCCGGCCACTGCTCGACGACGTCCGCCGGCACCTCGCGGACGATCTCGACGCTCCGGGTGCGCTCGCCGCGGTCGACCGTTGGGCGGCCACGGCGCTGACCGTGGGCGGGCAGGACCCTGAGGCTCCCGAACTGGCGCGTGCCATCATCGACTCGCTACTCGGGGTGGACCTTGACCCGGTTGTACCTTGACCGGTTGTACCTTGACCCTGTCGTGCCTGGAGGATGTTCACGTTGATGGGCGCCCACTACCAGCGGGCAGACGCTGGAACCTACGGCGAACGGCCGGCATTCGGCGAGGTGGCGCGGGGCTACGACCCCCAGCAGGTCGAGGAGTACCTGGACACGCTGTGGCGGTACGCGGGCCAGGTGACGGCCCGGGCGGCCGCGGCCGAGGCGGCGCTGGAGAGCGAACGCCTCCGTCGGGACGCCGAGTCCCAACTGCCCGACACGTCCGCGGCGCAGGCGGGTGGACGGATCGGCATCATGCTGGCCATCGCGCAGCAGGAGGCCGACGAGATCGTCGCGGGTGCCCGCGGCATCGCGGAACGGGCCCTTCAGGAGGTCGTCGAGGACTCCGCCGCCAACCATCCCATCGTGCGCAGGGCACGTGAGCAGGCGGACAAGCTGCTCTTCGACGCGGTCGAGCAGTCCCGGCTTCAGGCCCGGCAGCGGCACGCCGACGTCGAGACGCAGATCGCGCGGCTGTCCGGCAACCTGGAGACGTTGCGCCACCAGCAGGGCGAGGTGCTCGGCGCGCTGCTGCGACTGCGCAGCCTGGTCAACAACGAGGAGATCGACCGGGCGGTCACGGAGCTGGCCCGGGCCGGGGCCGCGTCCGCCGCTGCGGGCACAAGCGATCCCGCGGGCGCCGAGGAGCGTGAACGGACCGCGGCGTACCGTCCGGACGCGACTACATCCGCGCAGACGGTGATAGACTCGGAACAGAAAGTCACTGTCGCGAGCACTGATACAAGCACCGATACAAACGCTGCTACGAGCTTTGCGGATACGAGCTTTTTCGCCCGGACGGCGAAGGCGGCCGGTGGCTCCTCGCGTTACCGTGACGACGAGGACATCATCGACGCCGAGGTCGTCGAGGAGTAGCCGCTGAGGAACGGCGGCCGTCGGGCGGTGGAGTGCCATGACGGGCGACGGGGAGGCCCTGTGTCGCATATCACATTCGAACAGGATGTTCGAAGATCAGATCAGGGATTGGGTGACTACCGCCCGCGACGGCGCAGGTACCGTTCAAATTCGCGGGCGATCGCGTCCCCACTGGCCTCCGGCAACTCGGTCTCCGGCTCCCTCGACTCGAGCGCACGGACGTACTCGGCGACCTCGGTGTCACCGGCGGCAAGCTCGTCCACCTGGCGTTCCCAGGCCCGGGCCCGCTCGGGCAGGTCATCGAGGGGGATCTCGATGTCGAGCAGGTCCTCGACCCGGCGCAGCAGCGCCAGCGTCGCCTTCGGACAGGGCGGGTTCGCCACATAGTGAGGGACCGCGGCCCAGAAGGACACCGACGCCAGCCCGGCGCGGGTGCACGCGTCCGCGAAAACCCCGACGATACCGGTCGGACCCTCGTACTTCGACGCGTCCAGCCGGAAACGGGCGGCGGTGCCGGCATCCCCGGCGGTGCCGTTGATCGGCACCGGGCGGGTGTGCGGCGAGTCCGCGAGCAGCGCGCCGAGACTGACCACCGTCTCGCCGCCCAGGGCGTGCACGGCCTCGATCAGCTCGTCGGTGAAGCTGCGCCAGCGCATGTTCGGCTCAAGACCACGGATGAGGATCAGGTCGCTGTCGCCGCTGGTCGGACTCGCCACCGACAGCCGGGTCGTCGGCCAGGCGATCTTACGGGCATCACCTGCCCCGCTCACCGTCGGCCGGTTCACCTGGAAGTCGTAGTAGTCGTCCGGATCGATGGCGCCGACGACTCTCGCGTCGAACGTCGACTCCAGATGCTCGACGGCCGCGGACGACGCGTCCGCGGCATCGTTCCAGCCTTCGAAGGCAGCCACTACGATCGGCGATCGTAGCTGACCGACATCGGAGAACTCGATCACCTGCCACCTCCTGCCGCCCCCTGGCGGTTCACTGCCCCTGTGACAGTGCAACGGTACGTCCTACGTTCGTGCGTGCCGGCGGATCCCTGTGACCCACTGTCGGAGAAATGCCGCGAAACCGCCCCGGCCCGTCCCACCCCACCGTCCGGCTGACGAAAATATTGCCGGCCGGTAGGCCCGTAAGCAGGGCGAACCCCGTGCTGGGCGCACGCTGCGACCGTGGGCGGCGGTGATGCTACCGGTACGCTTCGGACGTGCGAGGAGATCTGCTGTCCGTCCTGGCCGAGCGCGTCGTGGTGGCCGACGGCGCCATGGGAACGATGCTGCAGGCCGCCAGCCTGACACTCGACGACTTCGACGGGCACGAAGGCTGTAACGAGATCCTGAACGTGACGCGTCCAGACGTGGTACGAGCTGTCCACGACGCCTACTTCGCTGTCGGGTGTGACGCAGTCGAGACAAACACGTTCGGGGCTAACCTCGCCAATCTTGGAGAGTACGGCATCGCCGACCGTATCGGGGAACTGGCCGAAGCGGGCGCCCGGATAGCCCGGGAGGCTGCCGACTTCTGGAGCCGGCCCGGCCAGCCCCGCTTCGTCCTCGGTTCGGTGGGCCCCGGCACCAAGCTACCCAGCCTCGGCCACATCACCTACCGGCCGCTGCGGGACGCCTACCAGCGGCAGGCCGCCGGCCTGCTCGCCGGCGGCGTCGACGCCATCCTGGTCGAGACCGCCCAGGACCTCCTGCAGGCCAAGGCCGCGATCATCGGGGCACGCCGCGCGATGGCCGAGGCCGGCCGGCGGGTGGCCCTGATCGCGCAGGTCACCGTGGAGCTGACCGGCACGATGCTGCTCGGCTCGGAGACCGGCGCGGCGCTCACCGCGCTGGAACCGCTCGGTATCGACCTGATCGGCCTGAACTGCGCCACCGGCCCGGCCGAGATGAGCGAGCACCTGCGCTACCTGTCCCAGCAGGCCCGGGTCGGGCTGTCGGTCATGCCGAACGCCGGCCTGCCCGAGCTGGGCAGGGACGGCGCCACCTACCCGCTGACCCCGGCGGAGCTCGCCGACGCCCAGGACGCCTTCACCCGCGACTACGGCGCGGCGCTCGTCGGCGGCTGCTGCGGCACCACCCCCGAGCACCTGCGCCAGGTCGTGGAGCGGGTCGCCGGCCGGGGCGTGCGCACCCGCCGCCCCGCCACCTGGGCGGGTTCCCCGACGGCGGCCGGGACGGGTTCCCCCGCTGTCGAGGCCGGGCAACCGGCCGCCGCGGCCTCGCTCTACCAGTCCGTGCCGTTCCGGCAGGACACCTCGGTCCTGATGGTCGGGGAACGCACCAACACCAATGGGTCCAGGGCGTTTCGCGACGCGCTGATCGACGGCCGCTGGGACGACGTCGTCGAGATCGCCCGGGCCGCCACCCGCGAGGGCGCCCACATGATCGACGTGTGCGTGGACTACGTCGGCCGGGACGGCACAGTCGACATGCGCGAGGTCGCCAGCCGCTACGCGACCGCCTCCACCCTGCCGGTCATGCTCGACTCCACCGAACCGCCGGTCATCGAGGCCGGCCTGGAGTGCCTCGGCGGACGCTCCGTGGTCAACTCGGTCAACTTCGAGGACGGCGACGGGCCGGACTCCCGGATCGCCCGGGTGATGCCCGCCGTCGTCGAGCACGGCGCCGCCGTCGTGGTGATGTGCATCGACGAGGAGGGCCAGGCCCGCACCGTCGAACGCAAGGTACAGATCGCCGAACGGACGATCGACTATCTCGTCGACCGGTGGGGGATGCGCACGGCCGACATCTTCGTCGACACGCTCACCTTCACCCTCGGCACCGGCCAGGAGGAGTCCCGCGGCGACGGGGTGGCCACCATCGAGGCCATCCGCGAGCTCAAACGCCGGCGTCCCGACGTCCAGACCATCCTGGGGCTGTCCAACATCTCCTTCGGGCTCAAGCCCGCCGCCCGGGTGGTGCTCAACTCGGTGTTCCTGGCCGAGTGCGTCGCCGCCGGGCTGGACGCGGCCATCGTCCACGCGTCCAGGATCCTGCCGACCGCGCGCATCCCGGACGAGCAGCGGGAGGTCGCCCTCGACCTCGTCCACGACCGCCGCCGCGACGGCTACGACCCGCTGACCCGCTTCCTGGAGCTGTTCTCCGAGGTGGACGGCAGCGGCGCCGGGCCGACCCGGGCGCAGGAGCTGGCCGCCCTGCCGCTGGACGAACGCCTCAAACGGCGGATCATCGACGGGGAACGCACCGGTCTGGAGGCCGACCTCGACGAGGCGATGCGCTCCCGCGACCCGCTGGCGATCATCAACGACACGCTGCTGGACGGCATGAAGGTCGTCGGCGACCTGTTCGGCTCGGGGCAGATGCAGCTGCCGTTCGTGCTGCAGTCCGCCGAGGTGATGAAGGCCGCCGTCGCCTACCTCGAACCGCACATGGAGCGCACCGACAGTCGCGGCAAGGGCACCCTGGTGCTCGCCACGGTCAAGGGCGACGTCCACGACATCGGCAAGAACCTCGTCGACATCATCCTGTCCAACAACGGCTACACCGTCGTCAACCTCGGGATCAAACAGCCGATCGGCGCGATCCTGGCCGCGGCGTCCGAGCACGACGCCGACGCGATCGGCATGTCCGGGCTGCTGGTCAAGTCGACCGTGGTCATGAAGGAGAACCTCGCGGAGATGAACACCCGCGGGGTGGCCGCCACCTGGCCGGTGCTGCTCGGCGGCGCCGCGCTCACCCGCGCCTACGTCGAGGGGGACCTCGCCGAGCTCTACCAGGGCGACGTCCGCTACGCCCGGGACGCCTTCGAGGGGCTCGCGCTGATGGACGCGGTCATGGCCGCCAAGCGCGGGCAGGCGCCGCCGCTGGCCGACGACCCGCGCGCCGCGGAGCGCCGCGCCCGCCGGGCACGCACCGAGCGGATCAGGGCCGCGCGGGCCGAGAAACGCGGCGAGCAGCCCCCCACCGAAGCGCCGCCGCGCTCGGACGTGGCCACCGACAACCCGGTGCCCACCCCGCCGTTCTGGGGGGACCGGATCGTCAAGGGCATCCCGCTGGCCGACTACGCGTCCTACCTGGACGAACGGGCGACCTTCCTCGGCCAGTGGGGGCTGCGTGGCGCCCGCGGCGGCGAGGGGCCGTCCTACGAGGAGCTGGTGGAGACCGAGGGGCGGCCGCGGCTGCGGATGTGGCTCGACCGCATCGCCTCCGAGCGGATGCTGGAGGCGGCCGTCGTCTACGGCTACTTCCCCTGCGTGAGCAAGGGTGAGGATCTGATCGTCCTGTCCGGGGACGGCGCGGAGCGGGCCCGGTTCACCTTCCCGCGCCAGCGCCGGGACCGCCGGCTGTGCCTGGCCGACTTCTACCGGTCGGAGGAGTCCGGCCAGGTCGACGTCGTCCCGTTCATGATTGTCACGATGGGTCGGCGGATCAGTGAGGTCACCGCGGAGCTGTTCGCCGCCAACTCCTACCGGGAGTACCTGGAGCTGCACGGACTGTCCGTGCAGCTCACCGAGGCGCTCACCGAATACTGGCACAAGCGGATCCGCGCCGAACTGCTCCTGCCGGACGGCACCCCCACCGGCGCCGCCGACGCCGACGAGCTGGCCGCCGTCTTCCGCCAGGGCTACCGCGGCTCCCGCTACTCCTTCGGCTACCCCGCCTGCCCCGACCTTGAGCAGCAGGTCGGGGCGTTCGAGCTGCTGACCCCCGGCCGGGTCGGTGTGGAGCTCTCCGAGGAGTTCCAGCTCGTCCCCGAACAGTCCACCTCGGCGATCATCGCCCACCACCCCGAGGCCAAGTACTTCGCCACCTGACCCTCGCGCCGCCGGCTGCCCGACGTCCTGGCCGACGCGGCGATGACCGGCCCGCCGGCCGCTGTCGACGACGGGCCGGGATGACGGTGCCCGTCCCGCGCCATTCACGATCAGGCCGCCTGCGTCGCGTGAGGCCTCACCCGCCGGTGCGGGACGTCCACGTCCGCCGGGTGATGGCGTAGACGGCGTCGCCGCGGAAGGTGCGGTGTGCGTCGGTCAGGCCGAGCTTGGCGGCAACCCGGATCGACGCGGCGTTGTCCGGGTGGATCCGGGAGATGACCTCGTCGGCCCCTACACGGGTGAAGGCGAACTCGAGTGCCGCCGCTCCGGCTTCGGTGGCCAGCCCCTGCCCCCACCGGTCCCGGCGGATCGTCCAGGCGGCTTCGATGCCGGGCCAGCCCTCCGGCCGGTACAGCCCGGCACGGCCGACGAACTCGCCGCTCGACCGGTCTTCCGCGGCCCACATGCCGAACCCGCACAGATGCCAGTGGCCGGTCAGGGCCGCTTCCATGTCCCGGACCGCTTCCCGGTCGCGGGGGCTGCCGGTGTACCGGGACATGTCCGGATGAGCCGCCATCGCGGTGTACGGGCCGACGTCTTCCGGTTGCCAGCAGCGCAGGATCAGCCGGTCGGTGATGACTGTGGGAATGGTGACGGCCGCCGGCTGGCCGAACCGCAGGGTCATACGCCGACGGTCAGCATCAGCCGCGGCGCCTCGGCCGCGAGCCGTTCCCGGAAGTCCGCCACCGGGGGCAGCCCGCGGTGGTCGGTGAACAGGCCGGAGAGGTCCCGGGCTCGCTGCACGACCGTACGGGTCGGGAACGCGGCAACGACGTCCAGCGCGCGCATCGCGACCGCCGCGGCTTCCTCCGGCTCCGGACGCGGACGCGCCAGCAGCGCGACGGACAGCGCCACGAGGGTGTTGCCGTAGTCCTCCGGGTAGCCGCCGCCGTGCGCGTCCAGGATGGCGATGGACTGCCGGGCGTGCGTCTCGGCGCGTTCCCCGTCGCCGAGCCGTCCGGCGACGACCGCGGTGAACCCGGCGACGGCTTCGGCGTCGAACGGGGGTTCACCGAACATCGGCGCCGAGTCGAACAGGCTGTTGGCCATCGCTGTGAGTGTGGTCTGGGCGCCGCCGACCGTGCCTGGTGAGCAGGGCGGGGGTCTGCCCGACGCGCGCCGGCCTCGCCCAGCACACTCTCATCTCCCGCATGCAACGCAGCCTCGCGCTCGACCTGGTCCACATGACCGACCAGGAACAGTTCGACTACGAACCGGGCTGCTACACCGACGCCTGCTACCAGGCCGCCGGCTGGGGTGAACCCAATCGCCGGTACTGGATCGGCGCGCAGGAAACCGCCCGACGGCACACGATCCTCAACGGCCTGTACGCCTCCGTCGGTATCAATCCCGGCGGCCGCGCCCACCGCATCACCTTCGACGTACCGGAGCCGGCCCTACCCGGCTGACCGACGTCGGAACACGCCCCGTAGCCGAGGGAATCTCTGCCGGGCCGCGGCGGGCGTTTCAGCGACGAGCGCCCGCCGCATGTCCACCACGTCCGGCCCGTCGGTGTCGAGCAGACGGTCGACAAGGTCCGGGTCGTCCCACCCGTCCCCCGTCTCGACGGCGGCCACGGTGTCGGCCGGCACCGTGGCCGCCGTCGCTGGCGTAGGCCCCGGCGGGCAGACCGACCTTGTGAGGATGCACACAGACCGCCACCCCGCTGGCCTGGTCGACCTGGTAGCCGGCCGCCCGGTCGAGTGTGTACCGGCGGGGGTCAGGGCCCGCGGCGACATCGAACCGTCCACGGGGCAGGGCCCGGGACGGGCAGGTCACACAGATCAGAGCATCATCGGCCGGCCGCTCGGGAGACCCGGTCATGACCATATTGTCCCCACCGCGCCATCCCACCGTTACCAGCGCGCTACAGCTTGCCTGGCACTGGTGCTCCGGTCACAGCATCGACGGCGCCCCGGCGCTCGCCCACGCGGTCCGTGTCGCGGTCGTCCTCGGTCGGCATCATCCGGCTGCCTCGCCCACGCTGCTGGCCGCGGTCCTCCTGTACGACGCCCCCGAACTGGCCCCACCTGACCAACTCGACCCACTGGTGACGTCTCTGCTCGGCGCGGACACTCTCCGGATCATCCGCGTGCTGGAAGCCGAACATCACACCATGCACAACCCGCATACCAGCAGCGAACAGACGCTCGACCGTGTCCACCGGCTCGCCGCCACCGACATGCCGGCGCTGCTGGCCACCACCGCAGACAAGATCGTCGCGTTCGGGTCGATCCTCCGCCGCGCGGCCCGCGCCGACGACCCGAACGCCTTCTGGCAGGCACGCCATCCCTTCCGCGAGCAGATGCCCGTACTTTCACGCCTTCACCACCGCGGCAGTGCCGTTCCTGCCCCCGGCAATGGCAGCCGAGCTCACCGGCCTGCTTACCGCCGCCGACCGGGCCTGCCAGAACCGGACTCCACCTTCGGCCCGGCCTGCCGCGGATCCGGGCTGTTCCCATCCACTCCCATCCACCACCGAAAGGATTGACCATAAACGGTCGTCCGTGGGAAGTCGGCGAGATCCGTAAGGTGGCCTAATGCCGGGATGATCCGTGTCACGTGCTCTGGTACCGATGGCGCAGGACCTGGTTGGCTGAGAGGGAACCGGCCGCTGTCAGGGAGCCGGCCCGCCCCGAGGAGAGCAGGCCCTGGTGGATCCCGTGGACGTTGTGGACCCTGGGAGCGCGGCCCTGTTCGACGTTCACGGCCCCGATGACGGTACGTTGCCGGCGAGCTCCGCGGACGGCGGTGAGTCGCGGGGGCGTAGTGGTGTCGCCGCCGTCCTGTTCGACATGGACGGGCTGCTCGTCGACACCGAGCCGCTGTGGACGGTGGCCGAGCACGAGCTGGCGGCCAGCCTGGGTGCCCGCTTCACCCCCGAGATCAAGGCCGCGATGATCGGCCACGGGGTGGACACCGCCCTGCCGCTGATGCTGTCGATGCTCGGGGTGCCCGACGCCGACCCACACGCCGCCGCCCGCTTCCTGATCGAACGGACCGCCGAGCTGTTCGGCGAGCCCGAGCGGATCGTCCCCATGCCCGGCGCCGTGGCGCTGCTGGACGTGCTGGCCGCCGCCGGGATCGCAACCGCGCTGGTGTCGTCGTCGTTCCGGGTCCTGATGGACCCTGTCCTCGCCGCGGTCGGTGCGGACCGGTTCGCGGTGACGGTCGCCGGGGACGAGGTGAGCCGGCGCAAGCCGCATCCGGAGCCGTACCTGACGGCGGCACGGCTGCTCGGGGCCGACCCGGCGCGCTGCGTGGTCCTGGAGGACAGCGAGGCCGGCGCCCGGGCGGGCCTCGACGCCGGCTGCCCGACGATCCTCGTCCCGTCGATACCGGCCGTGGTGGCCCCTCCGCTGGCCGCCCAGGTGACCGTCCGCCCGAGCCTGCACGAGGTCACCCTCGACCTGCTCGACATCCTGGCCACTCAAGCAGGGGTTCAGTCAAGGTAAGCGGGAAATCGGCAATGGAATGATCTAGAACGATGTTGTGCCTGGTCAGACATCCCTGTTCTCTAAACCGGATTCCGGAGCTGGACCAGAAAGCTGGACCAGCCGAGATCGCCGTGCGGGACTGCCTGTCAAGATCGACCCAATGTCTCTTGCGTGTGTGCTTTGGCTGAACCCTTCCGACGCCCATGTCACCGGGGTATTGTGAGCCGGTCTTCACACTCTGTGTGAGCCGATCGGCGGGGCGTGACCCGTCGTCTTCCGGGTGACCGCTGTCAATCTGCGGACCCGTCGCTCGCCGCGTCCTCTGTTGGCGCTTTGGCTCAACTCTCCCCTCTCCCCTTAAACACGTCTGCGCGCGTGCCCGCCGTGCGGGTAGCGGTGACGCCGGACTGCCGACCCCTTGGACCTGCCTGTCCTCCGAGAAGGTGGCATGCGACCTGACTCTTGCCTGGGTGGTTCTCAGCGACTACCCGCGGCGCCGGTGCTGGCAGTGCTGGCGCTGGGCACTGTCGTGCTGGGCACCAGCGAACTCGGCGTCTCCGGATTGATCCCCGCCATCAGCGCGGATCTGAACGTCTCCGCCGGCGCGGCGGGCGCCCTCGTCGCGGTGTACGCCGTGGCCGTCGCGTTGGCGGGGCCGGTGCTGACCGCGACGCTGAGGCGTCTGCCGCGCCGACGCGTCCTCGTCGCCGCGCTGGGGACACTCGCCGTCGGCAACGGGGCCACCGCTGTCGCACCCGGTTTCCCGGCCCTGCTGGCGGCCCGTGCACTCACCGGCGCGGCCGCGGCGGTGTATGTGGCGATCGCCCTGACCGTGGCCACGGGACTGGTCGGCCCCGCCCGGCAAGGGCGTGCCATCGCGGTCGTCTTCGGCGGGGTGACCGTCTCGACCGTCGTCGGGGTTCCGGTCGCCACCGTGCTGGGAAGCGCGGTCGGATGGCGCGCCGTCTACGGCGTGCTGACGGTCGTGGCGGCGGGAGCGCTGGTAGCTGCCGTCCGGGTCGTGCCGCAACCCGCGGCCGGGTCGTCGCCACCCCGGCCAGCCCCGGTCAGGACACTGACCCGACCCCGGCTGCTGGCCACCCTCACCATCAACGCCGTCATCACCGCCGGCCACTACACAGCGTCCACCTACCTCGTCGTCCTGCTGACCCAGCAGACCGGCCTGAGTACCGCCGCGGCCAGCGCCTTGTTGCTGACCAACGGCATAGCCGCCACAGCAGGCAACATCGTCGGGGGGATGGCCGCCGACCGGCACACCCAACACACCATGATCGCCGCCGCGGCCCTGGTCGCCGCCAGCCTGGGCGTCGTCCCGCTGGTCATGACCGACCCGGTCCTGACGTGGCTGGTCGCCCTGGTCTGGGCGACGGCCTTCCCCGCCTTCAGCACCCCGCTCAACTCACCGTGTCCCATCAAGCCGGCTCCGCGGCCGATGTTGCCGCCGCGGTCAACATCTCGGTGTTCAACACCGGTATCGCCAGCGGCTCCGCTGCGGGCGGCCTGATCCTTCACAGGGCGGGCTTCACCGGCGTCAACCTCCTCGGCGCCGCGCTGGTCCTCGCGGGACTTGCCGGTGCGCTCCTCTCATCGCGGCAGAGGACGCGCGAAGGCTCCAGGTGAGCGCAGCAGCCGAAGGTGTGAGGGTCTCATGTGGGCCAGTCGAGCTGCGAGGCAGGGATGCCGCGTGCGCGGCCGGATCGCCATCGCCAGGTCGGTGCGGGCCGACGTCGCGGCCAGGTAGACGGGCAGCCTGGCCTCACATTCCTCCCAGGCCAGCAGTTGGCCGCTCCAGTCCGCGTAGTCCTTTGAGCCGGCGACTGCCACGTCCCCGGTGCGCAGTTCCTCAGCCAGGTAGGTGAACACGCACGCCTCGCAGTGCCGGCGGGCGAACCGGCCCGGATGGGCACAGTTGGTCAACGTCTTCTGCCAGTTCTGTGAGGCGAACGACACATCGACCGGTCGGCCATCCCGATCGTGATCGGGAATGAAGTCGCGGGTGCGCGTGCGGTGGGCCTGGGCGTGCTCCACCGCATCGAGGCCCCGGCGGTCGGCACTGGTCGCCGTCAGCACCAGCAGGTCGGTCAAGTCGAACATCGCCGCCAGGTCGTCACGGGCCCGGCACTGCGCCTTGTGGAGGCAGGCAGGCCAGCAACGCGATCCGCTTGACTGGGTCGTAGTCTCGCAACATGCCGGCGTGAGCCTGTCCGCTTCCCCAGCGAAGTCGGTGTCCGACGACCACTTGGTCAGGAGACCACGGCGTCCTGTTCGGAAGGCGTAATGCTTTGTTGCCCGATGGCCGCGGACGGTGTGGCCCTGAGTATCCCAGCACCGATGATCAAGGCGATCAGGACGAATCCGGCGGCGGTCAGGAAGGCCACGTGATAGCCGCCGATCAGCGATTCCGCCTCGGTTTCCCCGGCGGCGGTGAGGTTGTTCGTGCGCGCGCTGACAAGGGCGCTCAGCACGGCAAGGCCGATCGCGCCCCCGATCTGCTGGGTGGTGTTGAACAGTCCGGAGGTGATGCCGGACTCGGCAGGCGTAACGGCGGCCATGCCGAGCCCCATGATGGCCGGCGCGGCCAGGCCGAAGCCCAGCCCCATGACGAGGCCGGCAGGTAGGAAGTCCACCAGATAGCTGCCGTTGGCCCGGGCGAACGACAGCATGACGAACGCCGCGATAATGAGGACAAGTCCCAGCAGGAGTATCAGGCGCTGGCCGAATCCGATGATGAGCCGGGTCGAGAGGCCGAGGGAGACCGCCGCGATCACCATGGCGACGGGCACGACCCCGACACCGGCCCGTAGTGAGCTGTACTCCAGCACCCGCTGCAGGTAGAGCGTGCCGAAGAACAGCAGTCCGAACATGCCGGCAACCATCAGAAACTGAACGATGTTGGCCGCGACCAGGCTCCGCGAGCGGAAGAGCCCCAGCGGCAGCAGCGGACTGGCGACCGTGGCCTGGCGGGCGACAAACCCAATCAGCAACAGGAGGGACAGCGGGCCGAGCAGCAGGGTCCGGACCGCTCCCCAACCGACCTGCTCCACGTCCACGATCGTGTAGACCAGCAGCATCGTGCCGGCCGTGACCAGCAGGGCTCCCAGGAAGTCGATGCCCCTGTCCGTTCCCTTACCGCGGTCCCTGGGGAGTACTCGCACGCCGGCCACGATGAGGACGGCGCCGATCGGCGCATTGATGAAGAAGATCCAGCGCCAACTGAGCAGATCGGTGAGGATGCCGCCGAGCAGTGGCCCGACCGCGCCACCGCCCGCGGAGGCGAAGCTGTAGGCGGCAATGGCCTGTGCCCGCCCGCGCTGTTCGGAGAACGCGGTTACGATCATGCCGAGGACGCAGGCGGAGGCGACCGCGCCGCCGACCCCCTGGATGAAGCGGGACGCGATCAGCGCCGCGTCGCTGGTCACGACACCGCACAGTATGGAGGACGCGCTGAACAGCGCGATTCCCGTGAGGAACACGGCCTTCCGTCCGATCAGGTCACCAAGCCGTCCGGCCAGAAGCAGTAGGCCACCGAACGGGATGACGTAGGCGTTGACCACCCAGACGAGGTTCTCGGCGGAGAACCCGAGGCCGCGCTGCACGGCGGGCAGCGCCACGTTCACGATGTTCTGGTCCAGGATGATCATCATCTGGCCGACGCAGAGCAGGACGACGGTCAGCCACGGCGATGCGTTCGCCCGTGTGGTGGGCGGGGTCATTGTGAACCTCCCTTTGGGGCATCATTTGTTACAGCCGTCATCTTCTGTAACCATGAGGTGCCGGGGGAAGGAGGCACTTTTATGTCACGCAGTCACACGCATGTGCCCGGAGAGGTCATCGAGCAGGCGTGTCCACTCGTCGAGGTGCTCGACCACGTGGCGGGTAAGTGGAGCATCAGCATCCTGGTCGCCGCCGCGCGCGGCCCGGTCAGGTTCACCGAGCTGGAACGCGCCATCGAGGGCATCAGCCGGCGGATGCTCACCCTGAACCTGCGCAGACTGGAACGCGACGGCCTGCTGACAAGGACCGTTTATCCCACCGTGCCGCCGAAGGTCGAGTACAGCCTCACCGCCATGGCACAGGAGCTGTACTCCTACCTGACCGGCCTGGTGGAATGGGCCGAGCGGCACAGCGGCGCCATCGCCCACGCCCGCGCCGCCTACGACACCGCGGCGGCGCCGGCGGATCCGCCCCGCTCGCAGCCGGAGCGCGGACGGGCACAGGTTCCCGCGTCCAGCCCGTAATGATGTTCGGGTATCTCCGCTGTCTCCGCGACCCGCGGAAATATCCGAAGATCCTCATGGAAGATCTTCGGATATTTCCGTCTGGAAGTCACAGGTCGTTGCCGGCGTAGGAGAGGTTGAAGCTTTTGTTGGTCAGGGGGAAGTCGGGGACGATGGTGTCTGCCAGGGCGATGGGCAGAGCGGGCCAGTTGAAGAAGGACGGGTCGACGACCTTCACCCGGGCCAGGGCGCGGTCGGGGGCGAGTTCGACACGGGTGGTGATGGTGCCGCGCCAGCCCTCGACGATGCCCACGCCCGAGCCGAGACCCGCACCCGATTCGGCGCGCGTGACGCCGGGGGTGAGGCCGGCGGCGAGCTTCTCGACGAGGGCCAGGGAGACGTCGATCTCGTCCGCCCGGACGAGGAAACGGGCCAGGACGTCCCCACTGGTGTGCACGGGGACGGTGAGGGCGTCGCCGTAGTCGAGGAACGGATGGGCCTGCCGGGCGTCCACCCGCACCCCGCTGGCCCGGGCGACGTAGCCGAGGCAGCCCAGGTCGCGGGCGGCGCGGCCGTCGAGGCGGGCGGCGCCGGTGAAACGGTCACGCACGGTACTGTGGCCGAGGGCGAGGGCGACAATGTCGCGGATGTCGTCACCGATCGCGCGGATGCGGGCCGGATCCGGCAGGGCACGGACGGCGGCGCCGCCGGGGATGACGCCCCCGCGCAGCAGACGGTGCCCGGTGACCTCCTGGTTGAGGCGCAGCAGCTGTTCGCGGACGCGCTGGGCCTGGGCGTTGAGGATGCCGTGCCCGACGTCGTTGCACAGCGCGCCGAGGTCGGCGACGTGGTTGTGCAGCCGTTCGAGTTCGAGCAGGAGCGCCCGGGCGCGCCGGGCCGGCTCGGGGACGGCGGTGGCGGTGGCCTCCTCGACGGCGAGGCAGTAGGCCAGCGCGTGGCCGACGGCGGTGTCACCGCTGATCCGTTCGGCCAGTGGCAGCCCCCGCTCCACGTCACGCCGTTCGAAGAGCTTTTCGATGCCCTTGTGGACGAACCACAGCCGGGCCTTGAGCTTGAGGATGGTCTCGCCGACGACGGAGAAGCGGAAGTGGCCGGGTTCGATCAGTCCGGCGTGCACGGGCCCGACCGGGATCTCGTAGACGCCGTCGCCCTCGACGGTCAGGAACGGGAAGGGGCCCTCGGACTCGGCGAACGGCGGCGGCGGGCCGGCGTCGGGCCGCATCGGATACCAGCCGCGGGGCCAGTGCGGATGGCGCACCAGCCGGCGGGGCAGCGGATGGTTCAGCGGGACGATGCCGTGCAGGTCACGCATCTCGCGTTCGAACCGGCCGGCGGGGAAGGACAGATGGGCGAGGCTCGGCAGCGCCGGGGTGTCCGGGTCGAGGCGGACGTGCAGTTCGACGCGGGAGTCGGGCGGGCCCTTGACGAACAGGTACACCACCCGGATGGCCGGGCCGCCCGGGGCGTCGGCGCCGTCGTGGTGGGCCGCGACCAGGGCGAGGCGGTGGCCGTCGGCCAGCATCTCGCGGACCCGCCGGGGCAGCTCGGTGACCCCGGTGTCGATCACGTCCCGGGCGGCGTGGGGCTGGCCGGGACAGGGCTGGTCGGTGCGGGAGGTCGGGTCGGGGCACATGGGTGTCAGGGCCCTTCGGTGATCGCGGCGGCGGTGGACAGCAGGCTGCTCAGGGGGACGTCGCTGACGCCCAGGGCGGCGCAGGCCAGCAGCCCGACGGCCAGTGGCACCCACACCGCGGCACCGAACCGTACCGGGACCGCGGCGGTGGTGCCGCCGTCCCGGCCGGGGGCGGGCCCCAGCAGCATGTGGGCGGTGCGGACGGTCATCGCCGCGAACGCGGCCAGCACCAGCACCAGCGCGGCGGCGGTGGCCCAGCCCAGCCCCGCGGGCCCGGTGAAACCGGCGCGGGCGATGGCCAGCTCGGAGGCGAACAGGCTGAACGGCGGGAAGCCGAGCAGCGCCAGCACGGCCAGGCCGAACGCGGCGGCGAGGACCGGCGCCTGGCCCAGCAGGCCGCGCACCCGGCCGATGCGGGTGGTGTGCCGCAGGTGCAGGATGTGCCCGCTGGAGCAGAACGCGACGCTCTTGGCCAGCCCGTGGCCGGCGATGTGCAGCAGCACCGCGGAGGTCGCCAGCCGGCTGCCGGCGGCGGCGCCGAGCGCGATCAGGCTCATGTGCTCCATGCTGGAGTAGGCGAGCATGCGCTTGTAGTCACGTTGCCCGAGCAGCAGGGCGGCGGCCAGGGCGAGGGTGAGCACGGCGGCACCGACCAGCAGGGTCCGGGCGAACCCGGGGCCCAGCGCCACGTCCGCGATCACCTTGTAGCGCAGGATCGCGGTGAAGGACACCGCCAGCAGCACCCCGGACATCAGCGCCGACACCGGCGCCGGGGCCTGGCTGTGCGCGTCGGGCAGCCAGGCGTGCAGCGGCACCAGCCCGGCCTTGGCGCCGAACCCCAGGATGACCAGGGCGATCCCCATCCGGGTGACGGCTGGATCCAGCTCGTGCGCCCGGGCGACGAGCACCGGCCAGTCCAGGGCGGAGGCTTCCGAGATGCCGGCCTGCCGGGCGGCGTAGTAGATCAGGATGGTGCCCAGGAAGGCCAGGGCGATCCCGGCGGAGCAGATGACGACGTACTTCCAGGCGGCCTCGACCGAGGCACGGGTCCGCCGGTGGCCGACGAGGAAGGCGGTGACGATGGTGGTGGCCTCGATCGCCACCCACAGCACGCCGAGGTTGGCCACCAGGACGGCGACGGCCATCGCGGCCAGGAAGGCGTGTACCAGAATGCCGTAGCGGCGCGCGCCGCGGGCGTCGGTGTGCCCGGCGGCGTTCTCCGCCGCCAGATAGGCGGGGCTGGCCGCGCAGGCGAGGACCGCGACCGCGCCGATGACCAGCAGGATCCACGCGGACAGGGCGTCGGCGCGGGCCAGCCCGCCGTAGCCGGTGACCGGCCCGTGCCCGGGGACGCGGACGGCCAGCACGATCGCGCAGCCCAGGATCGTGGCGGGGGAGACAAGACCCGCCCAGGCGGTGGCCGGCCGCCAGCCGAGCACGGCGTAGCCGGCCGCGGTGGCCAGCGCGACCGCGACCGGGGCGGTCAGCAGCAGCGTGGCGGCGACGGATGTGGTGCCGGCTGGTGCTGAGGCGGCAAAGGTCGTGCCGACGGATGCCGCGGCGACGGATGTTGTGGCGGCGAGGGTCATCAGTCGTGCAGCTCCCGCAGGTCGTCGATGTCGGTCCCGCCGAAGGTGGCGTGCATCCGGGTCGTGAGGATCTGCAGGACCAGGACGGCGAGCAGCACGTCGAAGGAGACCCCGAGTTCGACGATGAGCGGCACGCCGGAGGTGGCCAGGAAGGCCACGGCGGTGATGCCGTTGTCCAGTAGCAGGAATCCGACCGCCTGGGCGAGTGCGCGGCGCCGGGTGACCAGGGTGAAGAAGCCGATGAGGACCACGGCCAGGCCGACCGGCAGCGCCCGGGTCGCCGGGCTGGGCGCCAGCTCCACCAGGGGGCGGGACGCGGCGTAGGCAAGCAGGGTCAGCGCCGCGGCGGTCAGCAGCGAGGCCGCCACGTTGACCAGCGGCTCGGTCTCCCGGGTCTCCCCGCTGGCGGCCAGCACCCGCCGCATCAGGTACGGCAGCACCCCGGCGCGCAGCACCAGGATCCCGACGGCCACGGCCAGCAGTTCGAACCGGTGCTCGTGGATGCCGGACAGGGCGGCGATGGCGGCCAGCGCCACCCCCTGGACGGCGAACAGGCGCACGAGCGCGGTCAGTTCGCGGCGCCACAGCACCAGCACGGCGGCGAGCAGGAACACCCCGCAGGCCAGGTCGAGCAGTTGGGTGTACGTGCCGGTGCTCATCGTGGCCCACCTTGTGCGGGGCGGCGAGGCGCGGGGCGGCGAGACAGAATCATGGCGGGCTTCAGTTTCCGGGTAGGAAGAACGAGGCGCCGACGGCGAGCAGCGCGAGCAGGAAGGAGCCGGCGAGCAGTTCGGGCACCTTGAACAGGCGCATCTTCGCCCAGAACACCTCGGCCGCGGCCAGCCCGGCGCCGAGCAGGGCGACCTTCCCGGCGAAGAGCGCCAGCGCCAGCGGCAGGGCCGCCGCCGCGGTGCCAGTGGCGATCCCCCAGGGGACGAACAGGCTGGTGAGCAGGCCCAGCAGCACCGTCAGCCGCATCTGGGCGCCGAGCTCGATCAGGGCGAGATCCGGACCCGCGTACTCCAGGATCATCGCCTCGTGGATCATCGTCAGTTCCAGGTGCGTGGACGGGTTGTCCACCGGCAGCCGGCCGGTCTCGGCGAGGGTGACCACGGCCAGGGCGACACCGGCCAGCAGGCTGGCGGGGGAGGCCAGCCGGGCCGGGTCGTGGACGCCGTGCGCGACGATGGCGGGCAGGTTGGTCGACCCGGCCGGGATCGACAGCGCGACCACCGACAGCAGGATGGTCGGCTCCACCAGGGCGACCACGGTCATCTCACGGGACGCGCCCATGCCACCGAAGGCGGTCCCGGTGTCCAGGCCGGCCAGCGCCAGGATCACCGTGCCCAGCGCCAGCAGTGTCACCACGACGAGCAGGTCCGCGCTGTCACGCACCGGGGTGGCGGTGGACGCCAGTGGCACCAGTGCGGCGACCACGAGGGTGGTGGCGACCAGCAGCAGCGGTGCCAGCCGGAAGGCCGGGCCGGTACCCACCGGGGTGATGGGCTGCTTGCGCAGCAGTTTGCGCAGGTCCCGCCATGGCTGCCCGACGCCGGCGCCGGCGCGCCCCTCCATCCGGGCCCGTACCTGCCGCATCAGCCCGGTCAGCAGCGGCGCCCCGGCGACCACGACGGTGACCTGGGTGAGCACCGCCACCGTCCCGACGGCGCTCACCGGGTCACCGCCAGCACCAGCAGGACGGCGACCAGCCCGCAGAACCCGTAGCCGAGGTAGCGGTGCACACTGCCGTTGGCCAGCTTCCGTGCGGACGCGCCCACCCCGGCCAGCGCCGCCAGCACCGGCCGGTACAGGCGGTACTCGATCCGGTCCGGGATCCTCCGTTGGAAGCGGACCCGTTCGACCAGGTAGGCCGATTCGCGGGTCGGGGTGACGTCGACGTCCTGCTCGGGCGCGAGCACGTCGTCGAACACACGCTGTAACGGTTCGGCGAACGATGTGGCCGTGTACTGCATGCGGGCGCTCGGCGCGCCGCCGCCGCAGTCCCACAGCTCGGCCCCGACGCGACGGGGGTGGCGCGTAAGCAGGCGTGTCGCCGTCGCCACGGCGAGTATCGCGACCGCCAGCGCGACCGCCACCCACAGCGGCGACAGCGTCGTGGCGAGCCGGTCCAGCCGGATGTCCACCCCGCTGTCGGACAACGCCCGCCCGACGTCCACCCCGGTTGGGCCAGTTGCTCCGGCCGTCCCGGCGGGCCCGATCGGCCCGGTCAGGCCGGTCGCCGCCACCGCGTCGGACAGACCGCCGGTCAGCGTCCCCGGGACCAGCGCCAGGGCGACACAGCCGGCGGCGAGCAGCCCCATCCCGGCCAGCATCACCGGCGGGCTCTCCCGCGCCGCGGCCGCCTCGGCACCGCGCGGGCGGGCGAAGAACCCCACCCCGAGCGCCTTGACGAAGGTGGCGGCGGCCAGCCCCGCGGACAGGGCGATCGCGGCAACCGCCAGCGGCAGCGCCACGGCGCTGGCCGTCCCCGGCACCCCCAGCCCGTGGACGAGCGACTCCAGCAGCAGCCACTCGCTGACGAACCCGTTGCCCGGCGGCAGCGCCACCGCCCCCAGCGCGCCCACCGCGAACAGCCCGGCCGTCACCGGCATCCGGGCCCGCAGCCCACCCAGCGCGTCCAGGTCACGCACCCCGGTGGCCCGCAGCACCGACCCGGCCGCGCAGAACAGCAGCGCCTTGAACGCGGCATGGCTGACCACGTGCAGTAACGCGGCGGCGAGCGCCAGGGCGGCCAGGGGCCGTTCCCCGGCGGCGGCGAACATCCCCGCCGCCCCGGCGCCGATCAGGACCAGGCCCATGTTCTCGCTCGTCGAGTACGCCAGCAGCTGTTTGACGTCGGTGGCCATCGCCGCCTGCAACATCCCGTACACCGCCGAGACCGCCCCGGCGGTCAGCAGCACCAGCCACCACCAGCGCGGCCCGCCCCCGAGCAGGTCGAACCCGACGCGGATCACCCCGTAGACGCCCGGTTCACCATGGCCGCGCTCATCAGCGCCGAGACGTGGCTGGGCGCCTGCGGATGCGCCCGCGGCAGCCAGGCGTGCAGCGGGACCGTGCCCGCCTTGGACGCGAACGCGGCAACCGCCAGCACGAAGACCGTGCTACGGACGGCCGGTGACACCTCGCCCGCGCCCGCGCGCAGCGCCGTGAACGTCTCACCCCCGGCGCGGGCCGCGAACAGCGCCAAGGCGATCAGGAGCGCCACCAGGCCCAGATGCGTCATCACCGCGTACCACACCCCGGCGTCGCGCACCGCGGCCCGCGACCGGTGCTCGGCCAGCACCAGCAGCAGCGAGGCGACCGCCATCAGCTCCCACAACAGCAGGAAGGACGACACGCTGGACGCCGCCGGCACCAGCAGCAGCGTGGCCGCGAAGACGGGTAACACCGCCTGCACCCCGCGGGCGGACACCCCGTGCCCGGTGTAGCCGATCCCGTAGAGCGCCACCGGCGCCACCACCGCGCCGGAGACGGCCATGAACAGCCCGGACAGGGCGTCCACCGTCAGATGCACCCCGGCCAACGGCAGCAGGTCGGGCAGGCTCGCCGGCCACGGCGCGCCACCGCCGAGCGCCGCAAGCCCGGCGGTGAGCCCGGCCACGCCGACCCCGGCGGTGCACACCCCCACCAGGGCCGGCCGCACCCGCTCGGGGGTGAACGCCCCGGCCAGCGTCCCGGCGCCGGCCAGCCCGGTGGCGGTGGCCAGCGCAGGCCCGACCAGACCGCTCACCGGCGGGTCACGGTGCGTAGCGCGGCCACGATCGCGTCCGGCTCCGGTGGGCAGCCCGGCACCTGCAGGTCCACCGGCACCACGTCGGCCACCGGGCCCTGCACGCCGTAGCCGCCGGCGAACTCCCCGCAGTTCAGCGCGCAGTCACCCACCGCTATCACCAGCCGTGGCCGTGGTGTCGCCTCCACCGTGCGGCGCAGCGGCTCGGCCATGTTGCGTGTCACCGGCCCGGTGACCAGCAGCACGTCCGCGTGCCGGGGTGACGCCACCACGCGCGCCCCGTACCGCTCGGCGTCGTAGACCGGGCCGAACGCGGCGGCAATCTCGATCTCGCACCCGTTGCAGGACCCGGCATCGACACATCGGACCTGTACCGAGCCGGCGAGCTCGCGGGCCGCCGGTAGGCGCTCCGCCTGCGGCGCTGGCGGGGCCTGTTCGGCCACCCGCCCGGTTTTGCGGATCTTGCGCAGCAGATTCACCACATGCTCCTGATGTTCGGTGACGACGTCCTTCGTGGTGGTCGAAAAAATGCTCTGGAACTGGTCTGGACCGGCTCGGAACTCGAGCCGGAACCCGTACCCGCGGTGACCGCCCTGGCCGGAGACGGGGCTTGGCGCGGGATGCCCGCCGGGTGGTGCCGCGGGACCGTACGACAGCTACGGCAGCTGCGGCTGGTGTGGCTGGTGTGGTGGCGGCCCGGTCTCCGGCGCGACGGCACGCAGGTCCTGGAGCAACTCGGCCTGGCCGGTCAGCACTCCGGTCAGGATCGTCCGCGCGACCGTCAACAGGCCGGTGACGTGGGGGCTCGTCAGCGAGTAGTGAACGGAGGAGCCCTCCTTGCGGCCCACGACCAGGTTTGCCCGGCGCAGCACCGCCAGTTGCTGGGAGAGGTGGGCTGGTTCCACACCAACCTGCGGCAGCAGTTCCGCCACCGCGTGTTCACGCTGGCTGAGCAGCTCCAGCACCCTGATACGCACCGGATGCCCCAGCGTCCTGAAGAGCTCCGCCTTCAGTTGGTAGAGAGGCGCGGTCACCGACGCAGCCCCGCCGCTCACCGTCGCGTCACCGGCTCACCTTTCGTACGCCCCCCTCGCTGTTCGTGCCCGGCTACCCGCCCCATCGCGCCCAGGCCGAGATGCCCCGCATCGCCACGGCACGGTTCGTGTCGCCACGGTCCGTGTTGCCGGCGTCTGGCGCGCCCGGTGGCCCGTGGCCGGCCACTGGCTGTTCCCCGCACGCGGCACGGCGACCTTACCAATTGCAAACATTAGCAACTGAAGGAGACGCCAAAAATGGGTGGTGCACGCCACCGCCCACGAGCCCTATGGCGGCGGGGTCCGCTCACCAAACGGTGTGACGGACAGCGACGTTCACCTGCCTCCACGGCTCATGGCCTCGCTCCGAAGATCACCCGTAAAGATCGTCGGACACTCCCGTCGCAAGCGGCGCAAAGCGTAGGTGGTTTCCGTCGTTATGACAGCGGTTTCCACCTACACCAGTGGAAGCCGTCGGTGGAAACCGTTGTCTGGAGGGTTCCCACTTTCGTGGACAGTCCTAACTATGCAGCACGAAGTGTTTGTCCGTCAAATTCTTCCTCGAACTCGACAGGCGTGAGATAGCCGATCGAGGAGTGCAACCGCTGCCGGTTGTAGTAGATCTCGACATATTCGAAGATCCCCGCCCGGACGCGGTCTATGGTATCGAACGGGTGGAGGTGGACGAACTCCTTCTTGAGGGTGGCCCAGAAGGACTCCGCCGCGGCGTTGTCGAAACAGATCCCGGTACGGCCGACGGAGTTTCGGACGTTGTTGTCGCGACAGAAGGCGACGAACTCACGGCTGGTGTACTGACCGCCTCGGTCGGCGTGGAATATGACGCCGCCGGGTGGCCGCCGGCGGGTGACGGC
Source organism: Candidatus Protofrankia datiscae (assembly GCF_000177615.2). Lineage (GTDB taxonomy): Bacteria > Actinomycetota > Actinomycetes > Frankiales > Frankiaceae > Protofrankia > Protofrankia coriariae. The sequence continues at coordinate 2,737,890 of NC_015656.1, forward strand.
CATACGAAGCGCGTCGAGAACGAGTTCGGTGCGCATGTGATCGGCGACCGCCCAGCCGACGATCTTCCGAGAGAACGCGTCGATGACGGAGGCCATGTACACCCAGCCATCCCAGGTGCGAATATATGTTATGTCGCCGTACCACAACTGGTTCGGTGCGGACGCGGCGAAGTCTTGGCCGACAAGATCAGGCAGCGATGAGGAGTCCGCGGCCTGCACCGTCGTCACCGGCCGGCGGGGACGCGGATGCACGCTGACCAGGCCCATCGTCGCCATCAGCCGCTGGACCCGCTTGTAGGCGACGGCGACGCCCTGGCGGCGGATCTCGTGGAAGATCCGCCGCACGCCGTACCGCCCCTCGTGACGGTCGAAAACAGCTCTGATCATGGTCGACAAGGTGGCGTCGTCCTTCTCCCTCCGAGACGGGCCGCGTTTCTTCCACGCATAGTAGCCCTGTCGGGACAGGTCGAGTTTCTTGCACATGTAGTCGACGGGAAAGGTGTTCGCGCCGTCGGCGGACACAGGCTTCTTCGGAGCGTGTATCGAGATGAACTCGAACTTTACTTCTGCTCGCTCGCGAAGAAGCTCGCCGCTTTTTTTAGGAAGGCGATGTCCATCTGCGCCTGCGCGTACTTCTTCCGGAGCTCCTCAAGTTCCGCGCGCTCCGACACCGACAGCGGCCGCTCCTCGGTCTCGCCGTTCTCCTTCGCCTTCTTCACCCAGTTTCCCAACGTGGTCTCGTGGATACCCAGACTCTTCGCGACCTCGGTCACCGACCGGCCCGAGTCGAGCACCAACCTTACTGCCTCGGATTTGTACTCCTGGGTGAACTTCCGGCGAGCTGACCCCATGACGCTCCTTCCCTATGGACAGTGAACCTCAGGTTCGCTGTCCACGGAAGCGGGATCACTCCACAGCACCTTTCGCCAAGAGCATCCCGATGCTGCCCTGGCAAGGAACCTGGTGCCTCCCAAACTCTTGAACATCACCCGACCGTGGTTCGGGGTGCCTCCCAAACTCGTGCACAACCGCCGTCACGACTGGTACACAAAGCCAGACAGCGGCACGGCGGGCGTCAGCGACGCCGTGGCCAGGGAGGGGTGGACGGCCATGCGCACGGCCCGGGCCAGCGGGGCCGTCACCGCCACCCGCAAGATCGGCGGCATCACCGACACCCCGACCTGACCGCCGTGGAACCGCTGCTGCTGCTCACCCGCGACACCGCAGGCGGCTTCACCACCCGCCTGGACAACGCCGCCCGCTACGTGGGCCGCTGACCGCCGTCAGCCCCGCGCTGACCCGGGTTCCACCTCCGCCGATCATGTGACTTATGGTGAGCGCCGTCACAGCAGGAGAAGCGATGGGGAGGGGCGGGACGGGTGGCGTTCCTGACCGACGAACAACGCCGCAACTACGGCACGTTCACCGCCGTACCGGACGACGGGCAGCTGGCCGGCTACTTCCTGCTGGACCGCGACGCGCGGCGGCGGGCGATGGCCTGCCGGGGCGCGAGGTCGCAGCTCGGCTACGCCGTCCAGCTCGGCACCGTACGGTTCCTGGGCACCTTCCTGGACAACCCCGAGGACGCGCCCGCCGAAGTCGTCGAATACGTCGCCGACCAGCTCGGCCACTCCCCGTCGGTGCTGGCCGGGTACGGCGCCGAGCGCACCCGCTGGGACCACCAGAACGCCATCAAGGACGCCTACGGCTACCGGGATCTGAAGGGCGACGCCTGGTGGAAGCTGGCCCGCTGGCTGTGGGACCACTGCTGGTCGGGCAACGAGCGCCCCATCGCCCTGTTCGACCTCGCCACCCTGCACCTGGTCGAGAACAAGGTGCTGCTGCCCGGCGCCACCGTCCTGGAGCGCATAGTCACCTCCATCCGCGAGCACACCAACCGCAAGACCTGGCGCACCCTGGCCGCCCAACCCGACGCCGCCCAGCGCGCCGCCCTCACCGCGCTGCTGCCGGTCGAGGACAGCCGCCGCACCTCCAAGCTGGACCGGCTGCGCCGCTCCCTGGAGTGATCCCGCTTCCGTGGACAGCGAACCGGAGGTTCGCTGTCCATAGGGAAGGAGCGTCATGGGGTCAGCTCGCCGGAAGTTCACCCAGGAGTACAAATCCGAGGCAGTAAGGTTGGTGCTCGACTCGGGCCGGTCGGTGACCGAGGTCGCGAAGAGTCTGGGTATCCACGAGACCACGTTGGGAAACTGGGTGAAGAAGGCGAAGGAGAACGGCGAGACCGAGGAGTGGCCGCTGTCGGTGTCGGAGCGCGCGGAACTTGAGGAGCTCCGGAAGAAGTACGCGCAGGCGCAGATGGACATCGCCTTCCTAAAAAAGCGGCGAGCTTCTTCGCGAGCGAGCAGAAGTAAAGTTCGAGTTCATCTCGATACACGCTCCGAAGAAGCCTGTGTCCGCCGACGGCGCGAACACCTTTCCCGTCGACTACATGTGCAAGAAACTCGACCTGTCCCGACAGGGCTACTATGCGTGGAAGAAACGCGGCCCGTCTCGGAGGGAGAAGGACGACGCCACCTTGTCGACCATGATCAGAGCTGTTTTCGACCGTCACGAGGGGCGGTACGGCGTGCGGCGGATCTTCCACGAGATCCGCCGCCAGGGCGTCGCCGTCGCCTACAAGCGGGTCCAGCGGCTGATGGCGACGATGGGCCTGGTCAGCGTGCATCCGCGTCCCCGCCGGCCGGTGACGACGGTGCAGGCCGCGGACTCCTCATCGCTGCCTGATCTTGTCGGCCAAGACTTCGCCGCGTCCGCACCGAACCAGTTGTGGTACGGCGACATAACATATATTCGCACCTGGGATGGCTGGGTGTACATGGCCTCCGTCATCGACGCGTTCTCTCGGAAGATCGTCGGCTGGGCGGTCGCCGATCACATGCGCACCGAACTCGTTCTCGACGCGCTTCGTATGGCCGTCACCCGCCGGCGGCCACCCGGCGGCGTCATATTCCACGCCGACCGAGGCGGTCAGTACACCAGCCGTGAGTTCGTCGCCTTCTGTCGCGACAACAACGTCCGAAACTCCGTCGGCCGTACCGGGATCTGTTTCGACAACGCCGCGGCGGAGTCCTTCTGGGCCACCCTCAAGAAGGAGTTCGTCCACCTCCACCCGTTCGATACCATAGACCGCGTCCGGGCGGGGATCTTCGAATATGTCGAGATCTACTACAACCGGCAGCGGTTGCACTCCTCGATCGGCTATCTCACGCCTGTCGAGTTCGAGGAAGAATTTGACGGACAAACACTTCGTGCTGCATAGTTAGGACTGTCCACGAAAGTGGGAACCCTCCACTGGTCATGCCGCCGATGTCGAAGGTTGAGCTGTACGCGGCGATCCGGCGTGACCACCGTGACGGCACGTCGATGCGGGAGCTGGAGCACAAGTACGGCGTGACGTGGCGGACGGTGCGGAAGGCGCTGGACTCGGCCTGGCCGCAGCCGCGCAAAAGCAGCGGCACACGGTGTCCCGGATCTTCCACCGCCTGGTCGATGAGCATGCCGCGGACGTCTCCTATGGGATGGTCCGCAGCTGCGGGGCGGCCTCGCGGCCGATCTACAACGGGTCGTCGCCAACCATGGCGATACCGGCGAGGTCAACCCGGCTCTCGGCGGTCACCACCCGGCAGTACCGGCAGAGGCCATCGCCGAGCGGGAGTAGGCGCCGGTTGATGCGGCGGACAACGCGATCGGCTCTTTTCGCGCCGCCATCAGGAGGCGGTCCGCATCAGTGCCGCCGCCCAGCAAGCCGATGGTCAGGCGGCCGGCGAAGGTGTACATCAGGAAGGTGACGGCGGCGGAGGCGCCCGCCGACGGCCTGGGGTGGGCGGACAGGTACACGATCTCGTAATCGGTCAGGCCGAGGTGGGCGGGGGTGCGGAAATCGGGTATCATCCCGGGGTTCGTCACCGCAACATGGCTGGCCAGGGAATGAGTCCTGGTGGTGCCGAAGAAGTCCGGGAAATGCAGTACCGACTGCTGCACGATGCCCCCGGCCAGATCGTGGCGCAGTCGGGCCGAGATCCGTTGCGCCAGTTCGGCAACTCCGGAAGAGACGTCGATGTCGGCGGTGAAGGCCGCGAGTCCGGCCATGTTGGTGCCCGCGGCGGCCGCGATCGACGGGCTCAGTCGCGATCGCATGTCCACCGGATACAGGCAACCGACCGGCACTGGATCGCCTGCGGCCCCGGGAAATTCAGCGGCGTATGCGCGCAGCAACGCGGCGGTGACCAGCGCATTGACGGTGATGCCCTGGTGGCGGCTCAGTCGGATGATCCGCGCCGTGGCCTTCTGATCCAGCCGCGTTCGCCGGGGGCGGGCGAGCGCGCTTGTGGCAACGGCACCGTTGTCGCAGGGAAGGGTCTTCGCTTCGGACGGCAGCGGCCGCATCATGTCCTCGAAGCCGGATACCGAGTCCCGCACGATGCCGCGGGCTGCCGCATACCATTCCAGCGACTGCGGATAATCGTGCGGCACAACGGTTATCGTCCCGGTGTCGACGTGATCGGTGTAGTAGTCCCACAGCCGCGAGAACAGTTCCACACCGTGGCCCGCGTCCGCGATGCTGTGGTGCACGAACAGCGTGACCCGCGACCGGGCCGCACCGCCCAGCACGAGGTCCAGGTAGGCGAGCTGGGTGGCCGGATTCATCGGCTCGGCCGGCACCCGCACGACGTCGGGGTCGCCGTGACTCTCCCATATCCCGGCCGGCGCCACATCCCCGGGCCGCAGCAGATAGCCGCGGCCCGCGGCGTCCTCCCCGATGCGAGCGGTCGTTACCGGATAGGCGCGTTGCAACGCCGTGAAGGCAGCACCCAGCGCCGACGGATCGAGCGCGCCCTCGACCGACACGGAACGGCCGGTGTAAGTGCCATGCCGCACGAATCGTTGCTCCGACGGTGCCAACACCCGCACTACATCGTCCGCACCCCACCACACTTCGCCAAGCCTACCTGGGCCCCGGTGTGGGTCAGGATCCGCGCGCATACGGCGGTGTCGAGGATGTCCGGGGCTGCGGCCAAGAGGACCGGGGCGTCTGTCAGGAGAGCTGCCGTGTACAGGTGCGGGGTGATGTTCTTACTGCCCTGCACGTCGATGTGGCCCTGCAGCGGCCGTCGGCCTGCCGCAACCCGGCCTCGACGGTCCGCTGCCCTCGCGGACGGCGGGCCGTTCCCGTTCGCGGACACCGGAGTGCCGTCATTTCACGTGAACATCCGCGAGCTTGTTGATCACCAACTGATTCCGAAACCCGTACACAAACGCTGTCCCTTGAAGTGAACGAAGCCACGCTGTCGGTGAACGAGCGGCTGCGGCTGCACGAGATGTTGGGCCGCTACATCTCCGGCCTGCCTACCCCGGTGGGCGGCGTGGCCGGGGTGCGGTACGGGCCGGTGTGGCCGCGGACACCCCCGCCCTGGCCCGCTGGCGCAGCCACCTCATCGCCGCGCTTGCGGGCCGCCGGTTCGACTACCTGCACGCCCCCGGCCCTGAGACGGCCGCCGACCTGCTGACCAAGGAGCACGAGACCGGATGAACGCCGCCGCGATCCTGCCCAGCCGCAACGAGCCGGCCACCATCGCCGCCGTCACCGCCACCGTTGATGCGGCCCTCGGCGACCCGGGCGCCTTGGGCCCGTCGATCCGTATGGAGGCTACGGGCCCGACCCCCACTGGCCACGGCGGAGGCCGTCGCGCTCATCTCCGAGCTGTACGCGGAAGGGTGAACTGCTCCGAAGAGGGGCGGCGCAGCCCGATCGCGGTGACGGCCGTGGCGGCCCGTCAGGCGCGGCTCAGTGCCGGCTCCGGCTCGGAGGGAAGCGCTGCCGCGCCGGGGGGGGCAGCAGCGGGGTCGCCAGCAGGAGCACGCCGGCCAGGCCGATGGCCGTGCGCGGGCCGAGCAGGCCGCCCAGCACGCCCCAGGCGGCCGTCAGGAGCGCGGTCGAGGCCTTTCGTCACCGCCCAGGCGGACAGCGTGCGGGCGACCCGGTCGGTCGCGGTGCGCTCGAGGCGGTAGGTGGCGTAGACGGGGTTGAAGACCCCGCAGCAGAAGATGAGCCCGAGCTCGACGCCCATCACCAGCAGCAGCCCTCCGGTCCCCGGCCCCAGGAAGGCCAGGCCGACGGGCCAGATCGCGCGCAGCGCCCCGACCACGACCAGGACCTGGTGCTGCCCGAACCGGGTGACGAGCGGTCGGGCCAGCCGCGAACCGAGCAGCCCGCCGATCGAGGGCGCGGCGAAGGCGAGGCCGTACTGCCACGGTGCGAACCTGCCGATTCAGCTCAGGAACCCCAGATAACTGACGCCTTCACTCCTTCCCCATCGCCGCCGCGATCCGGTCGGCATACGTGCGGTACGCCTTGCGTCCGGCCAGGGTCGAGCCGTCGCCGGCGAGGGCGGCGCACTGCCCCAGCGTGGCCTGGTGGAGTGCGAGCGGGGCGGTGACGCGCACCGAGTAGCCCTGGCCGCGGCGAATGGTCCTGCCACCGCGCAGCGCTTCGGGGATCTCGGAGACCTCGGTGGCCTTGAGGTGCTCGGCGAGCAGGCCGGGCACGTCGATGGTGTGCGGCTGCTCGGGCTCGGGCGCCTGCTCCTCGACGTCGGTGGCCATGCCGTCGAGTTCCTCCAGGACGTCGACGGCGTCGCGGGCGCCGGCTGCGTCGAGCACCCTGCGGATGGTCTTGGGCGCGACATCTTACTGCCGGGCGAGCACCTTCACCGCGGCGCCCTTGGCGTACGCGTCGACAACGTCGGCCGCCTTGTCCTCGTCGAGCGCGGCCGGGCGCCCCAGCGTCTTTCCCGCAGCCTCGGCGGCGGCGACACCTTCCTTCGTGTTCTCGCTGATCATGTCCCGCTGAAACTCGAGGACCCCGGCGAGCATCGTGACGAACAGCTTGGTCTGCGGGTCGTCGGCCGCCAGGTCGAAGCCGGACCATGCACCGGTCGCGATACGCAGATGCATCCCGCGCCGCTGGAGGACCTCCCGGATCTGGATGACGTCCTTGGTCGAGCGGAACAGCCGCGCGGCGTCCGCGATGCGGATGGTGTCGCCGACCGCCGCCTCGTCGAGCAGCCGGCGGAACCCGGATCGGTTGATCGCGTAGACGCGGGACGACGTGGCCGGGTCCTCGTACCTGGGTGCGCCGGACTTGAACAGACTGTCCAAAGCATGGAGTTGACGGGCATTGGTCTGCTTGTCGGTGGAGTGCCGAGATACAGACGGTCCGTCATGTATTGACCCCTCTTAGCTCGTCCAGCGAGGCGCCCGATCGCGACCATAAGGGGGCTAAATGGGGAGGCGCAATTGCGGAGTGAACCCGATTGGATCGGTGCACCGATTTGCACCGCTATGCCCGGCTCGCTTCATTGGATCGGCGAGAGGGGGCGCAATCGACCGATTCCGCCTCCCGTCCGTCATTCGACAGGCGTCCAGACGATCACCGCCGCGGCAGCACAGTGGCGGAGTGTCAAGTCATGTGACACCAAACTGCACTCTTCTGCATGTTTCCTACTCGACCCCGGACATGGCGGATCAGCCTGTCGATCTCGCGCCGCTGCTCGCGCAGGTCCGCTCCGAGGTGCGCGTTACCGACCAGCGCGAGCCATGCCTCGGACTCGACCCGCCGGTTCGCGTCGAGGGGCAGCAACTGCTCGAGAATCTCCAGGGGCGCGGCCGGCGTGACAGCGCCGCCGCGGGCCGCGTCGAGCGCGTCGAACCGCCGCCGGACCTGACCGACCGCCCACTCGACTGACACCAACGCGATCGGCACGGTGCTCGCGTGCCGCGCAGTCGGGTTCTGTTCGCCGTCGGGGCTCGGGCTGCTGCCGCGCTACCAGCTGACACCTGACACCTGACCTGCACCGTGCCGTGGAGTGATCCCGCTTCCGTGGACAGCGAACCTGAGGTTCGCTGTCCATAGGGAAGGAGCGTCATGGGGTCAGCTCGCCGGAAGTTCACCCAGGAGTACAAATCCGAGGCAGTAAGGTTGGTGCTCGACTCGGGCCGGTCGGTGACCGAGGTCGCGAAGAGTCTGGGTATCCACGAGACCACGTTGGGAAACTGGGTGAAGAAGGCGAAGGAGAACGGCGAGACCGAGGAGCGGCCGCTGTCGGTGTCGGAGCGCGCGGAACTTGAGGAGCTCCGGAAGAAGTACGCGCAGGCGCAGATGGACATCGCCTTCCTAAAAAAAGCGGCGAGCTTCTTCGCGAGCGAGCAGAAGTAAAGTTCGAGTTCATCTCGATACACGCTCCGAAGAAGCCTGTGTCCGCCGACGGCGCGAACACCTTTCCCGTCGACTACATGTGCAAGAAACTCGACGTGTCCCGACAGGGCTACTATGCGTGGAAGAAACGCGGCCCGTCTCGGAGGGAGAAGGACGACGCCACCTTGTCGACCATGATCAGAGCTGTTTTCGACCGTCACGAGGGGCGGTACGGCGTGCGGCGGATCTTCCACGAGATCCGCCGCCAGGGCGTCGCCGTCGCCTACAAGCGGGTCCAGCGGCTGATGGCGACGATGGGCCTGGTCAGCGTGCATCCGCGTCCCCGCCGGCCGGTGACGACGGTGCAGGCCGCGGACTCCTCATCGCTGCCTGATCTTGTCGGCCAAGACTTCGCCGCGTCCGCACCGAACCAGTTGTGGTACGGCGACATAACATATATTCGCACCTGGGATGGCTGGGTGTACATGGCCTCCGTCATCGACGCGTTCTCTCGGAAGATCGTCGGCTGGGCGGTCGCCGATCACATGCGCACCGAACTCGTTCTCGACGCGCTTCGTATGGCCGTCACCCGCCGGCGGCCACCCGGCGGCGTCATATTCCACGCCGACCGAGGCGGTCAGTACACCAGCCGTGAGTTCGTCGCCTTCTGTCGCGACAACAACGTCCGAAACTCCGTCGGCCGTACCGGGATCTGTTTCGACAACGCCGCGGCGGAGTCCTTCTGGGCCACCCTCAAGAAGGAGTTCGTCCACCTCCACCCGTTCGATACCATAGACCGCGTCCGGGCGGGGATCTTCGAATATGTCGAGATCTACTACAACCGGCAGCGGTTGCACTCCTCGATCGGCTATCTCACGCCTGTCGAGTTCGAGGAAGAATTTGACGGACAAACACTTCGTGCTGCATAGTTAGGACTGTCCACGAAAGTGGGAACCCTCCACCGCACCGTGCGGCCGGTTCAGCGCACGCCGGACGGGATGGCCGCCGAGGGTGGGAAGTGGTCAGGGTGGCGACTTGACCGGGAGTTGGGGGATCTGTTCTGCTCGTCATGCCCAGCCGATGCACCGGGCCCAGTCGATGGACGCATGATGGACGCGGAGGAAGCCGGTGGGAATCTCCCCTGACATCGGCCGCCGGTCGCCCCGGTGGCCCGGGCTCGGCGGCCGGCGCCCTGTGGGGGCTGGCCATGGCATCACGGCCCCGCGCACTGAGCACCCGGTCACGCTAAGTCATCGCTCACACTGAGCCATCGCTCACACTGAGCCATCGCTCACGCCGCGTATCCGATCACGCCGAGCTGCTGATCACGTCACATAGTCCATCATGCCGCCAGTCGGTACCGGCCGGCGTGGCCTCCTCCTCGTGTCAGGGAGAACTCCCGTGTCCGGATGGTTCCGTGCCGTCGGGCTGCTCGCCGGCGCCGCGCTCGACGCCGCCCTCGCCGACCCGGCGCGGGGGCACCCGGTGGCGGCCTTCGGGACCGTTGCCAACCACACCGAACAGCTGCTCTACCGCGACAGCCGGGCCGCCGGGCTGGCCTACACCTGCGCGCTCGCCGGCGGCACCGTCGCCGTCGGCGCCCTGGCGCGCTCCGGGGTGACCAGGGCCGGCCACCGGCTCGGCTGCCCGCGGGCAGCCCCGGTGACGCTGACCACGGCGGCGACGTGGACGGTGCTGGGCGGGACATCCCTGCGCCGCCACGGCCGTCGCCTCGGCGGCGAGCTCCTGCGCGACAACCTGATCGCCGCCCGTGGCCGTCTGCCGTCGCTGTGCGGCCGGGACCCGGCCGTCCTCGACCGCGCCGGGCTGTCCCGGGCGGGGGTGGAGTCGCTGGCCGAGAACACCTCGGACGCGGTCGTCGGGCCGCTGCTGTGGGGGGCGCTCGGCGGTGTCCCGGGGCTGCTCGGCTACCGGGCGGTCAACACCCTGGACGCGCTGGTCGGCTACCGCAACACCCGCCACGCCCGCTTCGGCTGGGCCTCGGCCCGCCTGGACGATCTCGCGAACCTGCTGCCGTCCCGCGTCGCCGGGCTGCTGGCCTGCGCGTGCGCGCCAGTCGTCGGCGGCTCGGCCGTCGACGCCTTCTGGGTGATGCGCCGGGACGGCCGCAGCCATCCCAGCCCGAACGCCGGCCAGGTGGAGGCGGCGTTCGCCGGCGCGCTCGGGCTGCGCCTCGGCGGGACGCTGCGCTACCACCACGGGGTGGAGCACCGGCCGGTGATGGGCTATGGCCGGCCGGCCGTACCCGCCGACCTGGAACGGGCCGCGGTCCTCTCCGCCGCGGTCAGCGGCTGCGCGCTGGTGCTGTCCGCCGGCGTCGCCGTGGCCGCGGCGGCGGCCCGGTCGGCGCTGGGCTCGGCACGAGTCTCCAGACACACTTCCGCACGGGCCTCCACATGGGCCACCGCCCGGCCCCGCCGGCGGGGCCGGCGGTGAGCGGGGGAGCGTTGCTGGTCGCCGGGACGACGTCGGACGCGGGCAAGAGCGTGGTCACCGCCGGGCTGTGTCGCTGGCTCGCCCGCGAAGGGGTGCGGGTCGCGCCGTTCAAGGCGCAGAACATGGCGCTGAACTCGGTGGTGACCGCGGACGGCGCGGAGATCGGCCGCGCCCAGGCGATGCAGGCCGCCGCCGCCGGGGTCGAACCGGAGGCGGCGATGAACCCGGTGCTGCTCAAACCCGGAAGCGACCGGCACAGCCAGCTCGTCGTTCTCGGCCGGCCCGTCGCCGAGGTCGACGCGCTGGGCTACCGCCCGTACAAGGCGCGGCTGGCCGGCATCGTCACGGACTGCCTGGCCGACCTGCGCGGCCGGTTCGACGCGGTGATCTGCGAGGGCGCCGGCTCGCCCGCGGAGATCAACCTGCGGGACACCGACATCGCGAACATGGGCCTGGCCCGGGCCGCGAACCTGCCGGTGCTCGTCGTCGGCGACATCGACCGCGGCGGGGTGTTCGCCGCGCTGTTCGGCACCCTCGCGCTGCTCGACGCCGGCGACCAGGCGCTGGTCGCCGGCTGGATCGTCAACAAGTTCCGCGGCGACCCCCGGCTGCTCGAGCCCGGGCTGCGCCAGCTCGAGCGACTCACCGGCCGTCCGGTGCACGGGGTGCTGCCGTGGCGCTCCGGACTGTGGCTGGACGTCGAGGACTCCCTGGACCTCGCCTCCTATCCGGCCTACCCGGACGCGGACGGCGCGGACACACACGGCGCCACCGACACCGGTGGCGCCGACAGCCGTGGTGGCGGTACCGGTGCCACCAGCCACACGGGGGACGTCCTGCGGGTGGCGGTGATCCGGCTGCCGCGGCTGTCCAACGTCACCGACATCGACGCGCTGCGGGCCGAGCCCGGGGTGCTGGTGGGCTTCGCGACCCGCCCCGACGATCTCACCGACGCCGATCTGGTGGTCGTTCCCGGGACCAGGGCGACCGTCGGCGACCTCGGCTGGCTGCGCCGGCGCGGCCTGGACGCCGCCCTGCGCGCCCGGGCCGCGCGGGGCCGGCCGCTGCTGGGGATCTGCGGCGGCTACCAGATGCTCGGCCGGCGCATCGACGACCCGGTCGAATCCGGCGCCGGCACGGTCGACGGCCTCGGCCTGCTGCCGGTGACCACCACCTTCGCCCCCGACAAGCTGCTCGGCCGCCGTACCGGAACCACCCCCGACGGCCTGACCGTGACCGGCTACGAGATCCGCCACGGCCGGCTCACCGTCCACGACACCGGGCCGCTCGCGAGGCCCGCGGGTGGGCCGGTGAGGGGAAACGCCGGGGGGCCGGCCGTCGAGCCGTTCGCCGCGGACGGGGTGCGCGCCGGCGCGGTCGCCGGCACGAGCTGGCACGGGCTGCTGGAGAACGACGAGTTCCGCCGGGAGTTCCTCGTCGACGTGGCGGCCCGCGCCGGACGCTCGTTCACCCCGGCCCGCACCTGTTTCGCCGACGTCCGCCGCCGCCGTCTGGACATCCTCGGCGACCTGGTCGCGGACCATCTCGACACCGCGGCCGTCCGCCGACTGCTCGAGGGCGGCCCGCCGGCCAGCCTGCCCTTCGTCCCGCCGGGGGCGCCGAGGTGACAGCGGCCATCGCCTCCGGTCACCGGATGGTGCCGCGGATGCCGGCCCACCGCCCGTCCGGAGAAATGGCGGCCGATGACCGTTGCGGTCGGGTCGACATGACCTGAGGAGACCGCGCTTCTTCCAGGCCGGGCCGCCGGCCGGTGATCGGCCGCCTCCTGATCTGTCGGTGATCCGTCGGTAGGGTCCCCGCCATCTGTTTCCCGTCACAGCGTCAGACGTTGTATACCGGTCTGGCCGGGAACAAGCAGGATCCGCGGGGGCGGTCAGACCTGTCCGGGTAATGGCCATCCGGGTGGACGAAAGGCTCGGAACAGGCTCTCAAGGGGGTACTGAGCTTGTCGAACGACCCGTGGTGGCGCAATCCCAATATCGTCGTTCCCTCACTCGTGGGCCTGCTGACGGCGGTGATAGGGCCGCTGGTGGCCATGGCCCTCACCGGCAGCGCGACGGTGAAGCCCCCGCCGCAGCCCCCGACCTCGACCGCGCCGTACACCGACACGCCCACACCCACGCCGACCAGGACCCGCACCCCGACCCCGAGCCCGGTCCGCACGACGGCGACGGCCCGTCCGCCGTGCACGGTGGGTACGGCGTCACCGTCCCTCGACACCGATCAGGCGGCCATCTGCACCCTGCTGCGCAGCAGCCTGATCGATCGTCGCTCCTGCCACAGCCGTCCCGATCTGGAGTCGGTGGCTCCCTGGAACGCCCTGAGCGCGATCACGTGTGAGACCGCCGCGGACTCCACCAAGGTCCAGCTCCTGCGGTACCGGACCGTCGCGGACATGAACGCGTACCTGGACCGCGCCGCCGGCTCCGTCAACGGCCTCGGCAACTGCAAGGACGGCCAGGAGTCGAACACCACCTGGCACACGTCCTCCAGCGGGACGCTGGGCCGCAAGGTGTGTATTTTTCTCAGTAACGGCAAGTTCCAGATCAACTGGGCGTTCGACACGGAACGTGTCGTGGTGGTGCGTGAAGATCCGTCAGCCGTCTCCGCAGCCTCCTGGTGGGACAAGAACGCCTGCCTGCTCACAAGCTGCTGATCGCGGAAAATACTGAACGCGCGGCGTGACCTGGATCCCCTGCCCGCGTTGCGCGTTTCCCATCCTGGTGTCCGGCCTGTTGTTTCCGTTGTTTTCCGGGTCCCGGCCGCCGGCCAGCCAGGGCGGCCGCCGAGGCCCAGGTCCGGCGGAACAGCCCCCGAGCCGTCCCAGACGATTACAGTATGCCGTTGGTATGCCGTTGGTCGACCGGATTGCGAGGGTCAGCATGCGGTCCGGGGCCAGGGCGTGTCGACCATCCGCGTTCGCGTGCCGCACCCCTTCGCCTGCTGATCCTTTCTTCTCCTCGGGAGTATCGACGTGACACGTCCTGGCAGCGAGCCGGTGATCGTTCTGCTGTCCACCGCCGACACCGAACTGTTGGCGGCCCGGGCCAGCGGGATGCCGTGGCGGGTGGCGAACCCGGCCCGGCTCGCCGCCGAGGGCGTCCCAGACCTGCTGCGGGGCGCGGACGCGGTGGTCGTCCGGCTGCTCGGGGGGCAGCGAGCATGGCCGGACGGCCTGGCCGCGGCGCTCGCCGCCGGCCTGCCCGCGGTCGTCCTTGGCGGGGAGGCGCTGCCCGACGCCGACCTGATGCGCCGCTCCACCGTGCCGGCCGGCGTCGCCACCGAGGCGCTGGCCTACCTGGTGGAGGGCGGTACCGCGAACCTCGCCGAGCTGTACCGCTTCCTCGCCGACACGCTGCTGCTGACCGGGTTCGGGTTCACCCCGCCCACGCCGATGCCCGCCGCCGGGGTGCACGGCACACGCACGGTGAAGACGGACCGCCCCACCGTCGGTGTCGTGTTCTACCGGGCGCACGCGACGTCCGGGAACACCGCCTTCGTGGACGTGCTGTGCGACGCGCTGGAGACGCGCGGGGTCAATGCCCGGCCGGTGTTCGCCGCCTCCCTGCGCGGGCTGGGCTCGGCCTCCGACGACGTCCTCCCGCTGCTGGCCGGGGTGGACGCGCTGATCGTGACGGTGCTCGCGGCCGGCGGCACCCGCCCGGCGGACGCGTCCGCCGGCGGGGACGAGGAGGCGTGGGACATCGGCGCGCTCGCCGCACTCGACATACCCGTGCTTCAGGGCCTGTGCCTGACGTCGTCGCGGGCGCAGTGGGCGGGCAGCGACGCGGGGCTGTCGCCGATGGACGCGGCCATGCAGGTCGCGATCCCCGAGTTCGACGGCCGGATCATCACCGTGCCGTTCTCGTTCAAGGAGTCCGGGCCGGACGGGGTACCCGGCTATGTGGCCGATCCCGAGCGCGCCGCCCGGCTGGCCGGGACCGCCGCCCGGCTGGCCCGGCTGCGGCACGTCCCGAACGCCGAGAAGAAGATCGCGCTGGTGCTGTCGTCGTACCCGACCAAGCACGCCCGGGTCGGCAACGCCGTGGGCCTGGACACCCCGGCCTCCGCTGTCCGGCTGCTGGCCGCGCTGCGGGCCGCCGGCTACGACCTGGGCGAGGACGGGCCGGGCGGACGGCCGGTCCCCACCGACGGGGACACGCTCATCCACACCCTCATCGCCGCCGGCGGGCACGACGTCGAGTGGCTGACCGAACAGCAGCTCGCGGCCGCCCCGGCACGGGTGCCGGCGAGCGTGTACCGGCGCTGGTTCGACGCGCTGCCGGCGTCCCTGCGCGAGGGGATGCTCCAACACTGGGGTGAGCCGCCCGGCAGCCTCTACGTCGACCCTCCAGCGGTCACTCCCGGTGATATTCCCGGCAGCGCTGGCGGCGGCCTGCTGCGGCCCGCGGACGGAGACGGGCGGGAGCCCGCGATCGTGCTGGCCGCGCTGCGGTTCGGCAACGTCCTGCTCATGATCCAGCCGCCGCGGGGGTTCGGGGAGAACCCGGTGGCGATCTACCACGATCCGGACCTGCCGCCGTCCCACCACTACCTGGCCGCCTACCGCTGGCTGGACGAGGAGTTCGGCGCGGACGCGGTCGTGCACCTGGGCAAACACGGCACGCTGGAGTGGCTGCCCGGCAAGGGCCTCGGCCTGTCGGCGGGGTGCGCGCCGGACGCGGTCCTCGGCGACCTGCCGCTGGTCTACCCCTTCCTGGTCAACGATCCCGGGGAGGGCACGCAGGCCAAGCGCCGGGCGCACGCGGTCATCGTCGACCATCTGGTGCCGCCGCTGGCCCGCGCCGACACCTACGGTGACATGGCCCGGCTGGAACAGCTCCTGGACGAGCACGCCACCCTGGCCGCGCTCGACCCGGCCAAGCTGCCGGCGGTCCGGGCGCAGATCTGGACGCTCATCCAGGCCGCCCAGCTCCACCACGATCTCGGGCTGGACGAGCGTCCCGGCGACGACGACTTCGACAACTTCCTGCTGCATGTCGACGGATACCTCTGCGAGGTGAAGGACACCCAGATCCGCGACGGCCTGCACATCCTCGGCGCCGCCCCGGCCGGTGACGCGCGGGTGAACCTGGTGCTGGCGATCCTGCGGGCGTCGCAGGTGTGGGGCGGCACGGCGGGGGCGCTGCCGGGTCTGCGGGCCGCGCTCGGTCTGGTCGAGGGCGGCGGTGCCGCGCGGGTGGAGGTCGACGGTTTCGAGGCGGCCGCCCGCGCGCTCGTCGCCGGCATGGATGCCACGGGCTGGGACCCGGCCGCGGCGGCCGGGGTGTGCGCGGACGTCCTCACGGACGGCGGGGCCAGCGGTGGCGCCGCCGGTCCCGGTTACACCGAGGTCGAGCGGGTGCTCGCGTTCGCCGCCACCGAGGTGGTGCCGCGCCTGGACCGGACCTCCGACGAGATCACCAACGTGCTCCGGGCGCTGGGCGGCGGGTTCGTGCCGCCCGGGCCGTCCGGCTCGCCCACCCGGGGGCTGGTGGGCGTGCTGCCGACCGGGCGGAACTTCTACTCGGTCGACCCGAAGGCGATCCCGTCCCGGCTGGCCTGGGAGACCGGCCGGGCGCTCGCCGACTCGCTGCTGGCCCGCCATCTCGCCGACACCGGCTCCTACCCGGCCTCGGTGGGCCTGACCGTCTGGGGCACCTCCGCCATGCGCACGCAGGGTGACGACATCGCGGAGGTGCTGGCGCTGCTCGGCTGCCGGCCGACCTGGGACGACGCCTCCCGGCGGGTGACCGGCTTCGAGGTGGTGCCCCTGTCGGAGCTCGGCCGGCCCCGGGTGGACGTGGTGGTGCGGATCTCCGGTTTCTTCCGGGACGCCTTCCCGCACGTGATCGCCCTGCTCGACGACGCGATCACCACCGTTGCCGGGCTCGACGACGAGGCCGACGCCGACAACCTGCTCGCCGCGCACGTCCGCGCCGACCTCGCCCACGACGGCGCCGCCCACGGCGACCGGCGGCGAGCGACCAGCCGGATCTTCGGCTCGAAGCCGGGGGCGTACGGCGCCGGGCTGCTGCCCCTGATCGACTCGCGGGAGTGGCGCTCGGACGCCGACCTCGCCGAGGTGTACGCGGTCTGGGGCGGCTACGCCTACGGCCGCGGCCTCGACGGCCGTCAGGCACGCGCCGACATGGAGCAGGCGTTCCGCCGCATCCAGGTGGCGGTGAAGAACGCCGACACCCGCGAGCACGACCTGGTCGACTCCGACGACTACTTCCAGTACCACGGCGGGATGGTGGCGGCGGTGCGGGCGCTCACCGGCGCGTCCCCGGCCGCCTACATCGGGGACAGCGCCGTACCGGACGCGGTGCGCACCCGCACCCTGCGGGAGGAGACCCACCGGGTCTTCCGCGCCCGGGTGGTCAACCCGCGGTGGATCGCGGCGATGCGCCGGCACGGCTACAAGGGCGCGTTCGAGCTGGCCGCGACCGTGGACTACCTGTTCGGCTACGACGCCACCGCCGGTGTCGTCCAGGACTGGATGTACGAGTCGCTGGCCGCCTCCTACGTCTTCGACCCGGAAACCCGCGACTTCATGCGGGCGTCCAACCCGTGGGCGCTGCGCGGCATCGCCGAACGCCTGCTGGAGGCCGCCGACCGCGGACTGTGGGAGAAACCGGACCCCGTCACCCTCGACGGCCTCCGCCAGACCTACCTCGACCTCGAAGGCGATCTCGAGGGCTCCGGCGAAGATCCCAGCCTCTGACGTGCTCTGCCGCCGACCGGGAAAGCGCGGCCGGTAACCGAGTTCCGCCTGGAATCCTGAACGGATGGTTGATGCCGCTGGCGCATGGGTCCGCGGGCCGCCCGGTGTCGTGGGCGGCCCGCGGTTTTCTCTCCCCGCCATCCGCCGGAAAAGTGCCGGTGCGCGTCGGCGGTCTCATGCGCGATGTCCCGGCCGTGGGATTCCTGCGGGCGCCGTTGTGGCCGGCACGAGCCAGCCGACGGCTGACTATCCCACCGGCCTTCCCGGTGGACGAACGGGGTCCTTCACCAGGCTCCCAGCACCGTGGGGGCCGGCGGCTTCCGCCTACTTGTAGGACTTGTCCTGGTGGAACTTGCCGTGGCCGTCGTACCAGCCGTGGCCGTCGTACCATTTGCCGTGGTCGTACCAGCCGTGGCCGTCGTACCAGCCGTGGTCGTAGCTCTTATAGTCGTAGTTCTTGAAGCCATACTCCGCATGGCCGTATTTGCCGTGGTCGTACCCGCTCCCGTACGACTTGTCGAAGTGGCCCGTTGACGGAGCCGCCTGGGCGGCCGCCGGGGCGAACAGGACGGCCGAGAGGGCCACGCCCACCGCGGGCAGCAGGTACAGGGGCTTTTTCACGAGCGTCATTTCGTTTCCCTTCATGGTCGGCCGGTAAGCCGATGACTCAAGGACCGGCGCCCTGTCCCAGGATGCCCGGCCGGCGTGTGACGGTAAACATTGCCATCTTCACCCGATTTTCTGACGGGGCGTGACGGTGGCGGATGCGGTTCCACCGGCCAGCCGTTAGCATTCCCGTCCCGCCCGTCACGGCGAACGCTTTCGGGAGCAATCGGGGAACCGGCGGCGCTGGTTCCCCGTGAAAGCACCGGCCAATACGACGGCCCGCCACCAGCCAAACGGCGCGCGGTCCCGGGTCGGCGTGGGCCTCGGCCGTGTGGCGCCACTCGGCGAGCGCCTGGGCAACCGACGCCATGTTTTGTTCACCCTTTTCGTCCCGTGGACGACTTCATCCCGTGGACGGCTGGGACGGGCGTGTCGGGCGGCGGCCGCGTCGGCGCGGGCGTGGTGTGACGCCCGGTTCGCGGATGCCGCGATGGTCGAGCATGAGCGCGAACGGGCGGCCGGGCGCCTGCCCGGCCATCGCGCGCTCGACACGGGCGAGGAGATCGTCGAAACGTGACGCGCGCAGGACCTCGGCGGAGGGCAGGAGCGCCCACCATCTGTCACCATCGGCACTTTGACCGAATATGACCACCGGCGGCTCTGTCATGACGACAACATTGCCGGCCGTCCGCGGACGACCGGCGGCAACAGAGTAAACATACGGTTACGTACAGCCATGCGACCGAATGGCAACGCCCAGTGTCCGGGCCTGCCGTCACACCCGTCCGCGGCGTTGCCGCACAAACCCGGCAACGGACATCGGGCAGCGGGCAGCGGGCAGCGGGCAGCCCATGATGTCGGCGGCGATCAGTGACGTACGGGACGGCAGGGTTCTGCTGTCGGCCGCGCCTGGTCCCGCGATCGCCCGTACGTCTCCCATGTGGAGGGTGGTGCCGCACCGCGAGCAGGTTGGGACCGCCTCGGCCACCTGGCCGCAGGTCTCGTGCACGAGCTGGACGGGCGGGCCCGCGGGAGACACAGCCCAACGGTCGCCCGCGCGGTTCGCCACCGGATCCGCCGTGGTCAGCATGATCCGTCAGATCGGTATCGCTGTCGGTGTCGCCGTGCTGGGCGCCCTGGACGGGCCGCGGGCGCGGCTGGCCGGTTTTCAGCACGGCTGGTACGTCATCGCCGCGATCTCCCTGGCTGGCGGGCTGCTTGCGCTGGCGCTACCCAGCCCCGCCCCGGGTACAGGACCGCCGCCGCACCCGGGCAGAGCGCACCCGGCGCCACACGGCCGGCGGCACCGCCTCCGTCAGCGTTGGTTGAGATTCGTTGCCGGCCAGGTTCCGGCCGCGCCGGCGAAGGCCGCCGCCTCGCCCGGTGTTCCGTCAGGAACGATACCGGCGCGGGCGGCCAGCGCGACCGCCTCCAGCCCGGAATGGACCTCAAGCTTGCCGAGCAGATTCTGGACGTGGGTGCGTACGGTGTTCGAGGACAGGAACAGCTGGGCGGCGATGGCGCCGCGATCGAGCCCGTTCACCATGCACTGCAGGATCTGCCGTTCACGGCGGGTGAGAGCGGCGAGTTTCCGCTGCGCGGGGGACGGCTGCGCCGACCGTGCCAGCTCGGTGAGAACGGCTCCCAACAGGGGCGGCGGAAACCAGCTCTCACCGTCACGGATACCTCGCACCACGGATATCAGATGGTGCAGATCCAGCCGTTTCGGCACCCACGAACGTACTCCGGCGCGTACCGCGGCAATGGCCAGAGATGGGTCGTCCAGATCGGTCACAATGACTGTTGGCAGCCGTTCACACAGCCGCCGCAGCCACCTGACGAGTTCGACCGCATCCGCCGCGAGAAGTTCCACGTCAAGTAGGAGAACGTCCACCTGACGCAGGTCCAGAATCCTGTTCGCCAGCTCCGTGCTGGGCACCGTGTCCACCACCGTGAAATCGTTCTCGACACGTAAGGCGGCGGCGATGACATCACTGAAGGCGCGCTGGGAATCGGCGATCAGTAGCCGGCTCGGTCGCATGCTGGACATGTACCGTCCAGGTACTTTGAGTACACCTCCGACGCACCTCGGATCAGCCTCCGGAAGTCACCCCCCGGGAGTCAGCCGGCGCGGTCCAGCAGACCGGACCTGGCCGCCAGCGCGGCGGCCTCCAGTCGGCTGTGCACGCCGAGTTTGGTGAGCACATTCTGGATGTGCGAACGCGCCGTGTTCACCGTGATGCCGAGATCCGCCGCGAGAACGGCGGTGCTCTGCCCTCGGCCGAGCCGGCCGAGCACGTCCCGTTCCCGGCTGGTCAGCAGGGTGGCGACGGTTGCCCGCGCGGCAGGGCGGCGGGGGGCGCGTGTACCTTGCGTAACAGCGCACACATCGGTCATTGTCTTTCCACGGCCGACACGTTCCGCGATCGCGATGACCCGTTCGATGCCCTGCGTCTTGGACGCGACCCCGCCGGCGCCGGCCCGAATGGCGGCACCGACTGCCGCGGCGTCGGTGGAACCGGTGAGCAGCAACAGGTTTGTCGCCGGTGCCAGTCCGGCGAGGGAACGGATCAGATCCAGGCCGTCGCCGTCCGGGAAACCGAGGTCGATCATCCCCAGGTCGGGCCGATGACGTCGGATCGCGCTTTCGGCGTCGGCGGTGGTGAAAGCCACGGCGCACACCGTCCAGCCGCGCGTGGCCAGCACCGTCGCCATGCCCTCGGCGAACATGCGGTGGTCGTCGCAGAGAACCACTCTCACGGCATGCCCCGACAGGTACTCCGGGCCGGGCCGGCCGACATCGCCGTCATGATTCCCCCGTATCTCTGACACGTTCGTCCGACGCCGTTTCGTCCGGCATTGTCGTCAGCTGACTTCCTTCGGCATCTTTCTTCGGCGACCGGCGTCTCCTCCTCGACAGCCGGTGTCCTCGCCCGGCAACGAGGACCGACTGACTCGTACCCGGCCACGGCGACGGTATTCCTCATGCACTCCGCGGCACATCACACAGCGTCGGCGACGTGACGCGCGGACGGGACCATCAGGAATCGCTGCTGGTGGTGACCGCACCGACGCGGCACGCCCCGTCCCAGGACGGTGCCCGTCGGGCACGGCGGTGGAATCAACCGGGATTCGGCGGGCATCACCATCGGCATCGGCCCCCGCACGCGTTCCGACATATCCCAGCGGACGGTGAAAAGGGTGGTTCCCGCAGTTGTGGAGCAACCATTTGTACTGACTCCACGCGCTTCACCGGGTCGTTACCGCGATAACACCGATATGGGCACCGTAACGGTCTTGTTCGGATTTTGGACTACCGGGAGCGAACTGTTACGGTGCCTCCGCCCGGGGGGGTGGTCGTACCCATAAGGAAGTAACATGCCCAATAATCACCTGTTCATGCCGGCCGATTCCGTGCCGGCCGATTCCGTACCGGTGGATCCTGTGCCGGTCGGTGCGCCGGTCGGTTCCGTGCCGGTCAGGCCGCCCGACCTACGGCCCAGGCCGCGGCGGCCGCGGCGGCGGCCCGCCGCGCTGATACCGGTCCTGCTGGCGCTGCTGGCAGGCGCCGGTCTCCAGGCCTGCCAGCAGCCGCAGCTGCCGACGCCCACCCCGCCCACCCCGCCGTCCCCCTCGGCCACCGCACCGGCACCGGCGCTCTACTCGCCGACGAGCCTGTGGAACACCCTGGTCCCACCGGACACGGGAGCCGACGCGAACTCGGCCACGATGCTGCGCACGGTCGTCGAGGCCGCGCGGGCGCAGGGCTTCGTGATCGCGGTCAGGGAGTGGTCGAGGCCGCTGCACTACGCCGACGCAACCACCCCGCGCCACACCGTCACGCTGACCGCCCCGTGGGCGCCGGCATCGACGATCTCCGGCGTCCCGATCCCCGCGCACACCGTGCCCGACCCGGCCGGCGACGGCCACATGGTGATCATTGACCGTTCGACCGGGTGCGAGTACGACTTCTGGCAGGCGGTACGCAACGCCGACGGCGGATGGTCGGCCTCCTGGGCGAACGCGACCTCCACGGCCGGGCCGGGCTGGTACCCCCGCGGCCTGTCGGCGACCGGTTCGGGCGCGGCCGGCGCCGCGGGGGTGATCCGCCCCGAGGAACTGCGGGACGGCGAGATCAGGCACGCCCTGTTCTTCGCCTACCCGCAGACGAGGGCGGGTGCTCCCGTCCTGCCGGCCACCGAAGCCGACGGTACGAGCACGAACGTCGGCGCGATCCCCGAGGGCGCGCGCCTCCAGCTCGACCCCGGCGTGGACCTGTCCACCCTCGGTCTCAACCAGTACGAAATGATCATTGCTCGCGCGCTCCAGCGGTACGGGATGATCCTCGGCGACACCGGCGGCGGCGTCGGTCTCGTCGCGCAGAACCCGCTGTCGACCACGGTGCCCTACCCCTGGGGGGACCAGACATATGTCGGCCTGCCGCAGAGCCTGCTCACCCACATGCGGGTACTCACTCTCGGTGAACCGAACGACAACGCCACCTCCATCGAGCCGACCCCCTGCGCCACCCTGCGCTAGGCATGTTCGACACGTGATTATTCGGTGACGTGGCTGGCCTGGGCGGGGTCGTCAGGGGATGCGCGGTCAGGTGGCCTCCAGGAAGCGTGCGCCTGGTCCGGGCGCACGGTGGACGGCGTGCGGCGGCAGCTGGATGTGCCCCGCGGCGCATGTGAGAACGACCCTGACCGGCTCGTCGCAGGCGTCCTCGTCGTTGGCGGGTCGGTGCCGGACGACGACCGACGGCCCCCGCGGGTCGGCGAGGTACTTGTCGCCCCATTCCAGCAGCGCGACCAGTGTGGGTCGCAGATCCAGCCCCTGCTCGGTGAGCTGGTATTCGAAGCGCTGCCGGTCGCCGGGCTCCTGGTAGGGGACGCGTCGCAGCACGCCTGCCGCCACCAGGGTGTCGAGTCGGGTGGCCAGCAGGTTGCTGGCGATCCCGGCCGGGTCTGGGTGTTCCCCACCGAGATTCCGGAGGGCCACTGGGGCGGGCACGGGCAGATCAGGCCGCTCGCGACGATCCTCGCCCGGCTCACCGGCGACGCCGGGCGGGCCCGCGCGCTCGCGGCCGCGCGCATCGCCGCCAGCCGCGCCGAACACGCCCGCCTGCCGTAACGGGCCGACCACCCAGCCGCCGGCTCCGCGAACCCACGTTGGGACATGATCGATGATCATTTGTCGGACAAGGTCCGGGTCGCAGGCGAGCCACAGACCAGACCGCCACAAATATCACTTTCTGTAACTGAATATCGACCGTAGGGGCCGGATTCGGTTACTTCACGCACGCACGCGGGCAGGGAAGCGAGCATGAACCGAGCGAGCCTCGTCCGTGACAGCATCGGTTGGGACGTGACGAACTGGTCGAGGTGCCTGTCCTTCTGGGAGGAGCACAGCAGGGTGGCCGCGGCCACCCCCAGCGTCCTGGAAATCGGTTTCGGTGGGACGCACGGTGGTCTCTCGCTGTGGCTGGCGACGAAGGGATTCCAGGTCGTGTGTTCCGGCCTTCAGGAACCGTCACCGGCCGCCCGGCGGCTGCACGCCGCGTACGGCATCGGCGACGCGGTCACCTACGAGCGGATCGACGTGCTGAACATGCCGTACGTGGCCGCCTTCGACATCGTCGCCTTCAAGTCCCTGCTCCCGGGAATGACCACCGGCGGCGACAGGTGGCCCGTCCCGCAACGGAAGGCGATCGCGAACATGTACCGGGCGCTGAAACCGGGCGGCGAGCTGTGGTTCGCGGAGAACGCGGCCGGGACGCGGATCCACGGTTTCTTCCGCACGCACTTCGGCTGGGGCCGGAAGGGATGCGGTTATCTGTCGGCCACGGAGGCCGTCGGGCTGTTGTCCGCGTTCGGGACGGTCGACTACACGACGCTGGGGATACTTGGCGGATTCGGCCGCTCCGAACGGCAGCGGCGGGCGCTCGGCGCCGTCGACCGAGCCCTGTGCGAACGGGTCACACCACAGAGCTGGCGGTACATCATCACCGGTGTCGCCCGCAGGAACGACCACGGGAACGGCGCGGAACACGCCGGGGACGAGCGTTCCGAGAAAGAGCCTCCCGAGGAGATCGGCGCGCCGGACACGGCATGTCACCCGGCGTCCTGACATGGCGGCCGAGAACACTGGAACGGCGGGTGCCGCACCGCCGGCCGGTCAGCGCGACACCACAGACCAGAACACCACAGGCCGAGAAACAACCGGCCAGGAGGCGGCGGACCGGGAGACGACAGGCGCGGAAACGGTGGACGTCGTCATCTCGACATATGACGAGGAACGCCACGTCGGCCGCTGCCTGGACGCGGTGCTGGCCCAGGACTACCCGGCGGAACTGGTGCGGATCTGGCTGGTCGACGGCGGCTCGCGGGACCGCACCGTCGCGATCGCCGACGAGCGGGCAGCCGCCGACCAGCGCCTGACAGTGATCGCTGACGGGCAGCGCCGCGCCCTGCCCACGGCGTTGAACCTCGCCATCAGGCTCTCCACCAACGACCTGGTCGCGAAGGTGGACGCGCACGGCTACCCGGAGCGTGACTTCCTGCGCCGGGCCGTCGCCGTGCTGCGGGACGGCCCGTCCGACGTCGCCTGTGTGGGCGGGCGGCCGCGGCAGCACGGTGACACCCGCTTCGGGGCGGCGGCCGCGCTCGCCCGCACGTCCCACTTCGGTGTCGGGGACAGCGGGTACGCGGGCCGGACGGAACACGCGTTCGTCGACACCGTCCAGTGCGGGGTCTACCGGCGCGCGGCGCTCGAACGCGTCGGCCTTTTCGACCCTGACATGGTCTACGGCGAGGACGAGGAGCTGAACTGGCGGCTGCGGCGGGCCGGTTACCGAATAGTGCTCGACACCTCGATCGGGTTCCACTACCTGGCCCGTCCCTCCTGGCGGGCCGTGTTCCGCCAGTACTACCGATATGGCCGTGCCCGGGTACGGGTGTGCCGGGCACACCACGGCATGCTCCGGCCCCGGCATCTGGCGCCGGCGTCCTTTCTGCTCGCGCTGGTGGGGCTGGCGGGGGCGTCGGCCTGCGCGTCCAGAACACATCGGGCGGCCTGCGCCACCGGGACACGGGCGGCCCTTGCCGTTGCTGTGCTCGCATATTCTGCCGCCGCGTCGCTGTCGGCGGCCATGGCGGTCGGACGCGCGCGCCGAGACGGGCCCGTTCCCGACACGACCGTCGTCGGGGGCCGCCCGGACGGATTTCCGGTGATGACCGCCAGGGTCATGGCCTGTTTCGGGGCGCTGCACGCGGGTTACGCTCTTGGTACCCTGCGAGGAGTTCTCGACCGGCCGCGGCGACCCGGCTGAGACAAAAACGGCTGGACAAAAAACGGCTGAGACGAAATCCGCCGCGTCCCGCCCCGGCAGATCCTGACAGGATTCAGAAAACCAGAAAACCGGGGCGGACGCGGCAGATTTCCGCGGCGTCCCACCCTGGTTTTCCGGCAGGCGGAGAGCGGGTTACCCGTCGCCGCGGAACGTGTTCGCCGTTGCCGCCCGGGACGGCACCAGCCGCGCCGAGAAGCGCCGGCCGACGCGCCCGAGCACCCGCGCGTCATGCCAGCGTGGGACAAGGCTGCCCCAACTGGCCCCCAACGCCCGCGCGAAGATGATGGTGACCGCGATCCCGCCGGCCGAATACGCCAGCACCGAGGCGACCGACGCTCCGACACCGCCGTGCCCGGGGATGAGCACGATGTCGAGCGCCACCGTGGCAACGAACGCGATGCCCACCGCGGCAGTCTCCAGCAGCGGTTTCCCCCGCGCGGTCAGCGCGTTGCCCAGCAGCTTGAGCGCGACGACCCCGAACGCGCCGGCCGTCAGAACACGCAGTTGGACGACCGAGTCCTGGAACTCGACACCGAAGACGGTCACGCAGAGAAAAGGCGCGGCAAGAACCAGACCGGCGCCGATCAGGAGCGTGGTCAGGACCGCGACCCGGAACACGGCCGCGGCCTCCTGGCCGGCATCACCCCCACTGGAACGCACCAGGTCCGGCCGCTGCACGGCGGCCAGCGCCGTCGGCAGGTAGAACAGCGCCTCGGCCCAGGCGACCGCCACGCTGTAGACACCCAGCTGGTGGGCGCCGGCGATGGCGCCCACCAGCCACTGGTCGAGTTTGTAGTTGGCGAGCAGCATCGTCTGCCCGGCGTGCGCCTTCATCCCGAAGCCGAGCGACCGTCGCGCCAGGCGCAGGTCGGGACGGCCGAACCCGGCCGCGCGGCGTCCCACATACCAGGCCATCAGCGCGGTGCCCAGCACTTGGCCGCCGATGCAGGCGGCGACCGCGACACCGACGCTGAGCGCGCCGAGCGCGGCGAGCAGGCCGTTGACGCTGACGTTCACCAGCGGGGCGAGCAGGTACGCCGCGTTCGCGAACCCGAAGGCGTAGTCGGCCTGCGCCAGGAACAGCAGATAGACCTGCAGGATCAGCATCGGGACCGAGGCGAGTACCAGCCAGCGTAACCCGGCCGACGAATGCCCGCCGACCTGGGGGAAGAGCGCGATCAGACCGCCGACCGCACCGGCGGCGACCGTCCCCAGCAGGAGGGCGAGCAGGACCGAGTTGGTCGCCAGCGCCGGTCGCAGCCCGGGCTCGGCCGAGGCGAAGTTGACGTTCGCCTGTTCCACGCCCAGCAGGGAGAGCTGGGAGACGACGTAGGCGATCACCGTGAGGAAGGCGACGTCGCCCCGGCCCGTGGCACCCAGCGACCGCGCGACGACCAGGACGTTGGCGAGCGAGAGGACAGCAACCGCAAGCTGTGTGCCCCAGGTCGCGAGCGCCGACGAGACGAAGTTGGGATGCCGGGGGCCGCCGTCACCATCCCCCCGCCAAGGCGCGGCCATCCTGAGAAGGATATATTCACCGTCCGCTGTTCGCCGATCGCGATCCGCTTACGGCCGTGCGTTCTCCTGCGCGCTCCCGCTGGCCCGCCAGCCCGGCGGACGGCAGGCCAGCGGCTCGCGGTCCTGCGATTGCCGTCCCTGCCGCCGTCTCCACTGCCGTCGGCGTGCCGCGACTGGCCCGCTGCCGGGAGCCGGGTCAGGATGACCGAACATGCACGGCCGCCTGGGCGTCTACTCCGACGACGTCTTCCAGCTCGAGCGGACCGCCGCCGGTCCGCGGATCTCCGCCGACCAGGCGTTCCTCCTCTTCACCTGCGCGGTCGGGCAGCACTTCGACCGACTGCTCCTCTTCGGCCGCACGCTCCGCGCGGACCGGCCCGCGGACCACGTCCTGCCGCCCGGCACCGAACTCGTCGCGCTGCCGTACTACGCCAGCCTGCGCCGGCTGGGCGCGCTGGCGCGCGCGGCGGCCGGCACCGTCACCGGGATGTGGCGGGGGCTGGCGCGGGTGGACGTCGTATGGGTGCTCGGGCCGAACCCGTTCGCGATGGTCCTGATCGCGCTTGCTCTCCTGCGGCGCAGACGGGTCGTCCTCGGGGTCCGTCAGGACACCCCCGCGTACTTCCGCAGCCGCCTGCCCGGCCGCCGGTGGGCGCCGGCGCTCCTGCCGGTCCGGGCGCTCGACAGCGGCTACCGTCTGCTGGCGCGGTGGCTGCCGACAACGGTCGTCGGAACGGAACTCGCCCGCGGGTACGGCTCCCGGCGTCGCTGTTCGCGCCGGCGGGACGGGCCACCCGGCCACGAGCGGCGCCGGCCAGCGGTCCTGCCGATGACGGTCAGCCTGGTCCCCGCCCGGGACGTCGCCGCGGCCGTGCCACGGCGTGACTGGACGGGGCCGATCGAACTGCTCGCCGTCGGCCGTATCGACCGGGAGAAGAACCCCCTGCTGCTCGTCGACGCGCTCGCCCACCTGGAACGGCAGCGGCCGGGGCGCCATGTGCTGCGGCTGCTCGGCCGCGGGCCGTTGGAGGACGCGGTCCGGCGGCACGCCCGCCGGCTCGGCGTCGACGGACGCGTCGTGTTCGAGGGGTACGTCCCCTTCGGCCCGGCCCTGCTGCGGTTCTACCGGCAGGCACACATCCTCGTGCACGTCTCGCTCACCGAGGGGGTGCCGCAGGTGCTGATCGAGGGCTTTGCCTGCGGGACGCCCGTCGTGGCGACCGACGTCGGCGGCGTGCGCGCCGCGCTCGACGGGGGGTGCGCCGGCCTGCTCGTGCCGCCCTCGGACGTCGGCCGGCTGGTGACCGCGATCAACCGTCTCGTCGACGACGCCGACCTGCGGGATCGTCTGGTCGCCCACGGCCTGGTCACCGCCCGGGCGGTGACCCTGGAAACCGAGGCGAGCCGGGTCGCCCGCTTCATCGCCGGGGAGGCCGGGGAGAAGGCGTGACCCGGACGACCCCCGCCACCCACATACGGCGTAGGGGAGTTGGTGCCGATGGGGGAGCCGGTGGTGGCGGGGGCGGACATACGGTGGCGATGCGGTTTCCAGGCCCGCTGGCGGCCGGTGGAGCGCCTGGCCCCGGGAGGCGTCCAGTCCGGCTTCCGGACGCCGGATCCGGTGGGAATCCCGGGCCCGGCCCGGCCGGCGGTACGCCACCGGTCGACGGGGAAAGCAGGGGGAGGACGTGGTCCGTCGTACGACCGCCGTGGCCGGGACGACCGGGCACATCCGGCGGGCTCTCACCACAATATCGGTGACGGAAACGTCGGTGGCGAAACACCCGGCGGCAGAACCCGCGGCAACGGAACACCCGGTGGCGCAGCGCCCGGATCCGGCCGCGGGACGCCCGTTCAACGAAGGACCCGTCCTCAGTGGAAGGCCCACCACCGCGGGCACGACAGGGCGGACCCGTGGGGAGGCGTTTCTCGCCGGGACGAAGCTGGCCGCCGAGATGCTGCTGGCGGCCGTTCTGTTGCTGCTGGCCCTGCCGGCACTGCTCCTGATCGCGCTTGCCATCAAGATCGAATCAAGAGGGCCGGTGTGTTACCGGGCGCTGCGGGTGGGCAATCGGGGCAGGCCACTGGCCGTCCTGAAGTTCCGGAAGATGCGGATGGGAATGTCGGGGCCGCCGGTGACGGCGGCCGGCGACGAACGGTTCACCCGTATCGGCGCCTTTCTCGCACGCCGGCGCATCGACGAGATCCCCCAGCTGTGGCACGTCCTGCGCGGGCAGATGAGCCTGGTCGGCCCGCGACCGGAGGATCCCCGGTTCGTGGCCCTGCACCCGCGGGCCTACCAGGAGATCCTGACGGTCCGTCCCGGCCTGTCGGGATGGACCCAGCTCGTCTTCCGGGACGAGGGCGACCTGATCGGTGCCGGGCAGGACGGGGATCCGGTGCGCCGTTACGTCGACGACCTGCTGCCGGAGAAGGTGCGGCTCGACCGCCTGTACGCCGCTGACCGGCGGCTCACCACCGACTGCAAACTGCTGCTGTGGACCCCCCTCGTGCTGTTCTGCCGTTTCGACATCGAATATGACGGGAAAACCGAACGGGACAGGAGAACCGAGCTTCACAGAAAGCCCGAACACGACGGAAAAACTGTCGGACGTGACGGGCGAAGAGAGCTCTTCCGGCTGGTCCGGAATTCTTCCACGCAAGCCGGACGGGCCGTCTGCCGAAGCAGGCGGATTCCGCACCGGGGGGCCGAGGACGGGGATGTCGATGAACGGGATGAGCGGTCTGTCGCACATCAGGGCGGTTGTTCTTGCCGGCGGTCTCGGCACCAGGCTGCGCCCGTACACGACAATCATCCCCAAACCACTCGTGCCGGTCGGTGAACGCCCGATCCTGCAGCACATCATCGACCGGCTGCGGGCCGTCGGGGTGACCCGGGTAGATCTCTGTGTGAACTATCTCGGAGGGCTCATCGCGGCCTATTTCTCCCAGGCCCGGCTCGAACCGGGCCTGGAGCTGCACTGGCACTGGGAGGAAAAGCCGCTGGGCACGGCCGGGGCACTGCGGGCCGTCCCCGGCCTCGACCAGACGTTCATCGCCATGAACGGCGACGTGCTGACCGGCCTCGACTACCGCGAGCTGGTCGACTTCCACGTCGAGACCGGCGCCGCCCTGACCATCGCCACCCACAAGAACCCGGTCGACATCGACCTCGGCGTGCTCGAGACCACGGACGGCTATGTCAGCGCCTACCGGGAGAAACCGACGCTGCACTACGACGTGAGCATGGGCGTCTACATCTACGAGCCGCGGGCGCTGAAACACCTCCCGGACGGTGAGTGCCAGTTCCCGGAGCTGGTCCAGCGTCTGCTCGCGGCCGGTGAGAAGGTCGCGGCATATTCCAGCGACGCCCCCTGGTACGACATCGGCACACCGCAGGAATACGAGCGGGCGGTCCAGGACGTCGCCCTGCTCACGGAACAGTGACAGTGATGCACTGGGCCGTGCCGCTGTCGGATCTCGTCGTCGAGGACGACGATCTACGGGCGGTGACCGACACCTACCGGTCCGGATGGCTCAGCATGGGCCCGCGGACCCGGCAGTTCGAGGACCTCTTCGCACGCTTCGTCGGTACCCGGCACGCGGTCGCGGTCACGAACGGGACCGCGGCGCTGCACCTGATGTGCCTCGCGGTCGGGCTGACCACCGGCGACGAGGTGATCGTCCCGTCGCTGACGTTCGTGGCGACCGCCAACGCCGTGCGCTACACGGGCGCGACACCGGTCTTCGCCGACATCGCCGGGCTTGCGCGGCCGTGGCTGTCCGCGGCCAGCTGCGAACAGGTGATCACCAGTCGGACGAAGGCCGTCCTGTACGTCGCCTACGGCGGGCACGCCGGGGAGATCGGGGCGCTGCGCGACCTGTGCGCCCGCCGCGGCCTGATCCTTCTCGAGGACGCGGCGCACGCCGCCGGCTCGTGGTGGCACGGCCGCCACCTGGGCACCTTCGGCACCGCCGGCGCCTTCAGCATGTTCGCGAACAAGAACCTGGCGGTCGGCGAGGGCGGTGTCGTGGTGACCGCGGACCCGGACATCGCCGACCGGGTGCGGCTACTGCGCTCCCACGGCATGACCACACTCACCTGGGACCGTCACCAGGGCCACGCGCACACGTACGACGTCGTCGCGCTCGGTTACAACTACCGCATCGACGAGCCGCGGGCCACACTGGCCGCCTGCCGGCTGCGGCGGCTGGCCGCGGAGAACCAGCGGCGAGCCCGGCTGGACGCCCGCTACCGGGAGGCGCTGGGCGACCTCGACGTCATGATCCCGGGCCACCCCGTGGACGCGGTCCCGGGGCAACCCGTGGATGACGGATGCGCCCGCTCGCATCATCTGTTCGCCGTCGTCCTGCCCGCGGACGTCGACCGGGACGCGTTCCGCGGCCACCTGTCCGAGCGGGGAGTCCAGACCAGCGTCCACTATCCGCCGGTCCACCGCAGCACCGTCCACGCCGCCCCGCCGGGGTCACCCCGGCGGGAACTCCCGCTGACGGACCGGTACGCGGCGCGGACGGTCACCCTGCCCATGTTCGCCCACATGCGCGACGACCAGCAGGAACAGGTGGTGAGCGCGACGGGGAAGGCCCTGGCGCTCGCCAGAACGAGCTCCCGGCGCCGGGACACCGGCGACGAGACGGCTGCGAGGTGACGGCATGAAGCCATCGACGGGGCCACCGATGGAGCCGCCGACGGAGAGGCCCACGACACCGTCCCCGATGCCGCACTCGACACCGCCCCCGGCGCCATCCCCGACATCATGGCGGGACGGCCCCGCGCGGGAGCGGTACGACGAGCGTCCCGCCGGCGACCTGCGGGCTCTTCGGGCACACCGGCTGCTGGTGACCCTGGTCACGCTCGCCGCGCTCGGCGGCGGTCTGCTGGCGCTCGCCCTGCGGCCGACCACCTACCACGCCAGGGCGGACGTTCTCGTGACACCGCTGGCGCAGGACGACGACAGCCTGCTCGGGCTGCCGCTCGTCCGCGACCTGGGGGACCCGATCAGGACGATCCAGACCGCCGCCGCCGCCGCGGACAACCGTGACATCGCACAGGTCGCGGCCACCCGGCTCGGCGCGCCCTGGACGGCGGAACGCGTCCAGCGGACCGTCGACGTGATGCCGAAGGGACAGACCAACATTCTCGAGGTCGTGGCCAGCGCTTCCGTGGCGAGGACCGCGGCGGATGTCGCGAACACATACGCGCACTCCCTGATCGACACCCGGCAGGCCACGCTGCGACGGCTGGCCGACTCCTCGGCCCGCGCGGCCCAGGCCAGGCTCGACGCGCTGCGCAGCCAGCCCGGCGACGCCGCCGGCCAGCAGAGCGCCACCGCCGCCGGCCTTGAGCAGCGGCTGGTCGAACTGGGCCAGGTCCGCGACAGCGGTGATCCCACCATGTCGTTGCTGCAGGACGCCGCGGTCCCGCGCTCGGCCGCGGGCGCCCCGGCCTGGCTGGTGCTGACGATCAGTACGCTGGCCGGCCTCGTCCTCGGGGCGGCAGCGGCGATCACGGCCGAACGGCTCGCCCGCGCACGGCACGGCCGGCAGGGCTCCACCTGGGACGACGGGTCCGCCCGCACGGTATCGGCAGGCACGACATCCGCGGGCGTGATGCCGGCGGGTATGGGATCGGCAGGCACGGTACCGGCAGCGGACACGGCGGCCGACGGCGCGTCCCCGTCACCGTCACCCGGACCGCAGGCGTCCACCGTGGACACACAGGCCGGGGTGGCCCCCACGGTGCGGGCGCTGGACGGCCAGCCGACCGGGCCCGCCCGGTAATGGCGCGAACAGCGCTCGTCACGGGGGCGGGCGGGTTCATCGGCGGGCATCTGGCCGCCGCGCTCGTATGCGGTGGCAGCCGCGTCCGTGCCTTTCTCCGGTACAACTCCCGGGGCGAGAGGGGCAGCCTGGAATGGCACGACCAGCACGTCGTACGTGACATGGAGGTCGTCTTCGGTGATCTGCGCGACGTCGAGTCGGTGCAGCGGGCGGTCAGCGGCGCGGACGTCGTCTTCCACCTCGGGGCGCAGATCGCCATCCCGTACTCCTACGTCAACGCCCGGGACTTCTTCGAAACGAACGTGCTCGGGACGCTGAACGTCGCCGAGGCCGCGCTGCGCGCGGGGGTGGGCCGGGTCGTGCACACCTCGACGAGCGAGGTGTACGGCACCGCCCGCACCGCCCCCATGACCGAGGAGCATCCGCTGACGGCGCAGTCCCCCTACGCCGCCAGCAAGACAGGCGGCGACCAGCTGATGGGCGCGTTCCACCGCTCGCACCAGCTGCCGGTGACCGTGCTCAGGCCGTTCAACACCTACGGCCCGCACCAGTCGGCCCGCGCGGTCACGACCACCGTCATCACGCAGGCGCTGGCCGGTGGGACGCTGCGCCTCGGGGAGCTCGACACCCGCCGGGACCTCACCTTCGTCTCGGACACCGTCGCCGGTTTCCTCGCCGCGGCGCAGTCCGACGCCGCCGTCGGCCGGACCGTCCACCTGGGGACCGGGCACGACGTCTCGGTGGCGGAACTCGTCACCGCGGTCGGCGACCTGCTGGGCCGGAAACTGACCGTCAACGTCGACGAGACCCGGCTGCGGCCGCCGCACAGCGAGGTCGCACGGCTGGTGTCGAATCCGGCGCTGGCCCGCGAGCTGCTCGGCTGGGCCCCCCAGGTCGACCTCGACGCCGGGCTCACGGCGACGATCGGATGGATCAAGTCGAACATGAGCCGGTTCCGCGTCGGTGAATACTCGAGATGACCGCCGCGGGTGACTGAGGCGGCCCCGACCGCCCCGCCAGCGGGTCGATATCGGCGACTCCCGTATCGAGTAAGGTCTGCTGGGAACAGGGCGTGTCGGCGGCGGGACACCAGCGCATCCAGTTACGGGTGTGTCCGGTCATGCCGGACGGTGCTACGGCGGTGACGCCGCCGAACCGGTGAGCCGACCGCTCCCCACGCCCGTGGGGGTCGGCATGCGGACCCGGCGGGCAGGGCAGCAGACACGGACAGGGCAGACAGGGCAAGGACGACGTGATGTGTGAAAGAAGGCCCGGCGGCCGGTCATCGCTGACCGGCGCCCACGGTAGCCAGAGCGGGGGGCGGTCATGAGCAAGGTCCCCCAGACGGACGCCGAGTACCGGGCATCCACGCTCTACGCCAAACGCCATTCGGTGGCGCACCTGCTCGCCCACGCGGTGCTGGAGAAGTTCCCGGACGCCAAACTGGGCGTCGGCCCGCCGACCCGGGACGGCTTCTACTACGACTTCGCGCTCCCGCGCCCCCTCACCCCGGAGGATCTCGCCGGGCTGCAGGAGCGGGTACGCGCCCTCATCCGTGACGGCGTGCGCTTCGAGCGGCACGAGCTGACCACGGACGAGGCCGTCACCAGGTTCGCCGATCAGCCGTTGAAGCTGGAACTCATCCGCGACATCGTCGCCGGCGGCGTCGACGACAACGGCGAGCCGATCGAGGGGCCGGTCGAGCTGTCGGTCTACGAAAGCGGTGACTTCGAGGACCTCTGCCGCGGGCCGCACATCGAGGACAGCAGCGCGATCCATCCCGACGCGGTGGCGCTGCTGCGGGTCAGCGGCGCCTACTGGCGAGGCGACGAGAAACGCCAGCAGCTCCAGCGGATCTACGGGACCGTGATGGACTCCCCCAAGGAGCTGCGTCACTACCTGTGGCAGCTGGAGGAGGCGAAGAAGCGGGACCACCGGGTCATCGGTGAGGCGCTGGACCTGTTCGCCTTCAGCCCGGCGGTCGGCAAGGGGCTGCCGCTGTGGCTGCCGAACGGCACCATCGTCCGCGACGAGCTGGAAACCTGGGCGCGGGAGGTCGAACGCGCCCACGGCTACCAGCGCATCGTCACCCCGCACATCACCAAGAGCGACCTGTACTACATCTCCGGGCATCTTCCGTACTATGCGGACGACCTCTACTCGCCCATCGACATCGATGGCGAGGAGTACTACCTCAAGCCGATGAACTGCCCGCACCACCACATGGTGTACAAGGCACGCCCGCGCAGCTACCGGGAACTGCCGCTGCGGCTCGCCGAATACGGGACGGTCTACCGCTACGAGCGGTCCGGGCAGCTGTTCGGGATGATGCGGGTGCGCGGTTTCTCCCAGAACGACGCGCACATCTACTGCACGCGGGAACAGGCCATCGACGAGTTCCTCGCCGTCATGCGGCTGCACGCCCTCTACTACGACAAGCTCGGCATCGAGGACTACCACATGGTCCTCGCGCTGCGGGATCCGAAGAACACCGAGAAATACCACGGCGACGAGCTGATGTGGCAGGAGGCCGAACGCATCACCCGCGACGCCATGGAACAGTCCGGCATTCCCTACATCGAGGACATCGGCGGCGCGGCGCACTACGGGCCGAAAGTCGACTTCGTCCTCACCTCGGTCACCGGCCGGGAGTTCGCCGCGTCGACGAACCAGGTCGACCTCTACATGCCCGAACAGTTCGGCCTGACCTTCACCAACCGGCACGGTGAGGCGGAGCAGGCGGTTGTCCTGCACCGGGCGCCGCTCGGCTCGCACGAGCGTTTCGTCGCGTTCCTCATCGAGCACTTCGCCGGGGCGTTCCCGGTGTGGCTCGCCCCGGTGCAGGTGCGGGTCGTCCCGATCAGCGACCGGCAGGCCGACGGCGCCGCCGCCGTCTGGCGCCGCCTGGTCGACGCGGGAATCCGCGCGGAACTCGACGACAGCGACAACACGATGCAGGCGAAGATCCGCAGGGCCGAGCAGCAGAAGGTGCCCTACGTCGCGGTCATCGGTGACCGTGAGCTGGAGAACGACTCGGTGTCCGTCCGCGCCCGCGGGCGGCGCAACCTGGGCTCACGGCCCGTCCCAGAACTGATCGAGAAGCTGGGCCGGCTCATCGCCGACCGTGCCATGACCCTCGACCTGGATCCGGCCGGCTGATCCCGTCCCGGACACCGGGCTTGTCTGCGGGTCTCCGGTCTTCCTTTCCCGCCGGGTGTCTTTCTTCCACCGCACAGGCTGCTGGTGAGAGAAAGACACCCGGCGGTGACGCGTGCTCCACGGGTGGACGCGGACTGTCGGTTGCCGCCCGCAGCAGCGCCGGCCCCAGCGCGAGCAGGAACCACAGGCGCTTGTCTATGGCGTTGGACAGGAAGACACCCGAAACGGCCATGCTGAACGTGGCCAGCAGAACCGCGCTCGCCACCGTCGCGTTCCGCCGGTCACCGAGCGCGTCGAAACGCCGGGTGGCGAGGAACATCGACCGCAGGCAGAGGATGAGAAAAGCCAGGAACAGCACTACCCCGACGATCCCGTTCTCCGCGAGCAGCTGGAGATAGGCGTTGTGCACCTCGTGCGCGCGGCTGATGATGATGTCGAGCCAGGGCACGGGACCGACCCGGCGCACGTAGTCGCTCTCCACCGCCGTGTAGTTGTTCAGCCCGACCCCCAGGACCGGATGGTCCCGCACGACGCTCCAGGCGACCTTCCACAGGTCCACCCGGCCGTCCCCGCGGTCGTTCGTCGTGATGCGCTCCCAGGCCGCGGGTGACGTCGCCAGCCAGGCGGTGGCCGCGGCCGTGACAAGCAGGATCAGCCCGGCCACCCGCCGACGGTGGCGCCGCAGCAGGACGAGCGCGGCAAAGGCGCTGGCACCGGCGGCGACGAACGCCCCACGGGAGAGGGTCGCGGCGAGCCCGACGGCGGCGAGGCCGCTGGCCGCGAGCAGGAGCCGGCGCAGCGCCCTGCTCTCGCTCGCCGCGATGAGACCGACCGCCAGGATCAGCCCCGCCACCAGCCACGAGGCGAGAAAGTTGGGATCACCCGCCCCGCCCTGCAACCGGGGGGCTCCAGCCAGGCCCGCGGGGTTGCTCGGCCACGGGCCGGCGCCGGCCAGGCCGACGGCGACCGAGAGCACCGCACCGGCGAGAAACGCGCCGGCGGCCATGCGAACGGCCCGCATGTCGGCCATTGCCGTGCTCACCACGACGAAGATCATTACCAGCGCCCACCAGTGCCACAGGTCGGTGGCGGCGGCCCCGATGTCGACGGCCCACAGCAACGACAGCGACAGCCACGTCAGCAACAGCATGCCCACGGTGACGAGCCCCGGCCGCTGCCGAAGCGCGGAGAAGTCGACGCCGGCGCGCCCCGTCGTCCACCAGGCCCCCCACCAAGCCCCGCGTCCCACTGGCCGTTCTGGCTCCGCCGGCTGTCCCGCCGGGCTCCCCGCCGTCCACTGGGTCGGTGTTGGTCCGCGCGGCGCCGTGAGCCAGCGCAGGATGATGACCAGACCGGCCGCTTTCGCGGCGAGGTTGAAGGCCGGGACGGCCTCGAGGAACAGCGTCGGCGTCCACAGGGCGATGGCGAGCCGCAGGTTCACGGTGGTCAGGGCGACGTACAGCACGAACACCAGCAGCGCCAGGCCCATCCACACCCGTTCGGCCAGGGCGGCACCGACGAGCGCGGCACCGACGGCGGCGGCGACGGCGACCACCGTCTCCGGCCGGCCGGGTGCCGCCCTACCGGGATCCGGTAGGGCGGGCCCCGCCGCGCCGAGCCGGCTGGCACCCGGCGGCCGCGGGCGGGCGGCCCGCGCGGCGGCTGTCCGCATCACCACCGCTGGGCGGTCGCGCTGCCGGAGATCGTCCGGCCAGCTCGTCGAGGCACGTGCACCCTCCCGGTCCGCACGGCGCTGGTCCGTCGCCGGCCTGCCTGACGGTTCGTCACCGCCATGTCTCCGCCTGCCGTGGTCGACCGTATGCCGGCCCGGCCGCGTGCGGGTCCCGCGGACGCGGTAGTTCGTCTACGCCGGATGCGGGTGGTGGGCGCCGATGCCGCGAGAGGGGCTCGTCCACGTTCGCGAGCGGTTCGGCGGGCACGCTCCCGCATGGATGGCGACCTACGGCCTACGACTTTCGTCGTAGGCGTTTCGTCGTAGGCGGGTGATAGCGGGAAGCCGGTGGTGCCGTACCGCATCCCAGGATCCCAGGTCGGTAAGGCCCCGGGCTGAAAGGTCGTGAGTCGGGAAACGGCATGTCTCCGTCCCGGGATGGATGTCGAAAACCCAGACCTGAGCCTGAAGACGCCGCCGCCGACCACCCGTAGCGTGGAACACGTCCCAGTAGGAGCCGTGGGCCACGGGTGCGCACTGCGGACGTTTCCAGCTTCAGCCGTACGGCCGGGTATCCCTGACGCGGCATCATCCGGGCGCACAAACACGCCCGCGGGTCAGGGCCGCGCGGGCGTTTCGTCGACGTCACCGACGGCTGAACTCCGAGGGACTGGTGTCGCCGAAGGGGGCGGAGATGGCAGACATGATCAGGGCGGAGTTACGGATGCGGGTGCGTCCGGGCTGCGAGGACGCGTTCGAGCGGGCCTGGCGTGAAGCGGCCAAGGAAATTGCGCAGGTTCCAGGAAACCTCGGCCAGGCGCTCATCCGCGATCTCACCGATCCGCGTACGTACGTCATCACCAGCGACTGGGTGGACCGGCAGCGCCTGGAGGCGTTCGGCGGCAGCGATCACCGCGAACGGCTCACCACCGCGCTGCGTGACCTGCGGGAGGACGCGCAGCGGCGCGTCTACGAGGTACGGGACGCGATAACCGGCCCGTGTCTGACGTCGACGGAGGACGCATGACCATCAGAGTGATGTTGTACACGGAGGCTCCCAAGGGCGGCGAGAAGGAGTTCGAGGAGGCATACCGCCAGGTCGCGGTGCAGATGCGCGGCGTCGACGGGCATATCGCCGACGAGCTCCTGCGCGAGCCGGGGAGCAACCGCTACCTGTTGTTAGCGGAATGGGAGGACGAGCGCCGCTTCACGGCCTGGGTCAGCGACCCCGCTCACACCGCGCGTACCGGGCCGCTCGTGCCGTATCTGGAG
This sequence comes from Candidatus Protofrankia datiscae, assembly GCF_000177615.2. Taxonomy (GTDB): domain Bacteria; phylum Actinomycetota; class Actinomycetes; order Frankiales; family Frankiaceae; genus Protofrankia; species Protofrankia coriariae. Next base: position 2,776,690 of record NC_015656.1, read on the forward strand.
CGGACGTTCCAGCGCGCGGTGTACGAGGTCGCGGTGCGCCCGGCGGACCAGCGAGGGTGACCGGTGCTCGCAGCGACAATCGCGGTGGCGGTGGTGATCGGCGCGGGGCTGCTCGCCGGCGCGCTGTTCGCGGTGGAGAAAGCCGTCGTACCGTATTTCGCCTCGCTGCCGGCGGGCCGGTACGTCCCCACCCTGACATTTCTCGACAGCAGATTCGACCCGTTCATGCCCTGGCTGGCCAGGGTCAAGGCACTGCTCACGGTCGCCGCGATCGTGGCCGCGTCCTCGACCGCCTCCCAGGTGCTCTTCGGCGCCGGACTCCTCTGCACGATAGGTGTCGGAATTGTGTCGGAAAGTGTCAACGTCGTGTTGAACCGCCGGATCCGCGCCTGGGATCCCGGCCATCCGCCGCCGAACTGGGAGGCGGTGCGGCGGCGCTGGGCATGGGGCAACCGGCTGCGCTTCGCCCTGGCAGTGGTCGGGCTCGCCCTGGACAGCGCGGCCGCGACAGTGCTGTGAGTGGACGGACACGACCGGCGGTGTCATGAGATGGAGAAGGAAAAGCAATGATCATTGCGGTGACGGGTGCGTCCGGGCACCTTGGCAGCGATCTCGTGCCACTGCTGCGCGCGGCCGAGCACGACGTCGTACGCCTGGTCCGTCGGGAGCCGGCCGCTCCCGACGAGGCACGCTGGGACCCCACGACCGGCTCGGTCGACCCCGCGACCCTGGAACGGGCCGAGGCGGTGGTGCACCTCGCCGCCGAGAACATCCTCGGCCGCTGGGAAGATCCGCAGGTACGCCACCGCATCCGGTCGTCCCGGGTGGAGGTGACACGGCGTCTCGCCGAACAGCTGGCTACCGGCCGGTACGCCCCGCGCACCCTGGTGAACGCGGCGGCGATCGGGTACTACGGCCTCGGGCGCACCGACGAGACACTGACGGAGGACAGTCCACCGGGGCAGGGCTTCCTCGCGGAACTCGGGGGTGACCGGGAAGCCGCCGCGATGGTCGCCGCCGACGGCGGCCTGCGCGTGGTCAACCTGCGCGTCGGCGTGGTTCAGGCCCCGGACCAGGGCATGCTCCACTTCCTCCTGCCGCGGTTTCGGCGCGGTCTGGGCGGGCGCATCGGCCGCGGCCGCCGATACCTGGCGTGGGTGACGAGGCTGGATGCGGCCCGGGCGTGCCAGCACGTCCTGGAACACCCGGAGGTGTCCGGGCCGGTCAACGCCGTCTCACCGAACCCGGTGACCAACGCCGAGTACGCGCGCACCCTCGGCCGTATCCTGGGCCGGCCGGCCGTGCTGGCCGTGCCGCCGTTCGTCCTGCGCAAGGCGCTCGGCTCCTTCGCGGAGGAAACCCTGCTGCGCAGCACCCGCGCGCTGCCGGCACGCCTGTCGGACACCGGGTTCACCTTCAGCTTCCCCGAGCTCGAGGCGGCGTTGCGCCATGTCCTCGCCCCATCCGCGGCCAGCGGCGCCGACCCGGCGTCGGCACGGACGGCGACCGCATCCGGGAGTCGCTCATGACCGGCCTGGCCGATCCCACCGCCGACCCCACCACCGGTCCCGCGGGCTCGGCAGCAGCGGCCGCGGGCCATCCCCGCCGCTGGTCGATCCTCGCGGTTCTCGTCCTGTCGGTCCTGCTCACGGTCCTCGACGGGACGATCATCAACGTGGCGTTGCGGGTCCTCGCCGATCCGGAGCAGGGGCTGGGCGCCACCCAGAGCCAGCTCGAGTGGGCGATCAACTCCTTCACGCTCGTCTTCGCCGCGCTGCTGTTCACCTGGGGCATCCTCGGTGACCGGATCGGGCACCGGCGCACACTGGTGACAGGGATTCTGATCTTTGGAGCGTCCTCCGTCGGCGCCGCGTACGCGGACACGCCAGCCCAGCTCATCCTGTGGCGGGTGGTGATGGGAATCGGCGCGGCCGCTCTGCCGCCGGCCACACTGTCGATCATCATGCATGTCTTCCCGCCGTCCCAGCGCCCCCAGGCGATCGGCATCTGGGCTGGTTCGAGCGGCCTTGCCGCGGTACTCGGACCCATCGTCGGCGGTATCCTGCTCGGCCACTTCTGGTGGGGATCGATCTTCCTGATCAACATACCCGTCGTGCTCGTGGCGCTCGCGGGCACCGTGGCGCTGGTTCCCGAGTCGCGTGACCCCGCGCCCGGGCGACTCGACCCGCTCGGGGTGGCGCTGTCGATCGCCGGCATCATGCTGCTGGTCTTCGGCATCGTCGAGGGCGGGCGGCTCGCGGACTGGACGCAGGCCCGGGTGCTCGGCCCGCTGCTGGGTGGCCTCGCGCTCCTGGCGGCGTTCGTCCGCTACGAACTGGTCATCGGCCATCCGGCGCTGGACGTCCGGCTCTTCCGTGACCGTCGGATGTCCGCGGCGGCCGTCGCCGTCGGACTGGCCTTCTTCGCGATCTTCGGGCTGACCTTTTTCATGGTCTTCTATCTCCAGAGCATCCGCGGGTACAGCCCGCTGGAGAGCGGGCTGGCGCTGCTCCCGCTGGCCGTCGGCCTCGGGATGTTCTCGGCACGCTCCCCGAAGCTGGCCGAGCGGCGCGGCTACCGGCTGGTGGTCTCGGCGGGTCTGCTGCTCGCCTCGCTGTGTTTCTTCGGCTATGCGTTCCTCGACACGGACTCACCTGCCTGGGTGATATTTCTGATCTTCTTCCTGCAGGGCATCGGTATGGCCCACGTGATGCCCCCGGCCACCGAGGCGGTGATGGGCCTGCTGCCGGCGAGCAGGGCGGGAGTGGCCTCGTCGATCACCAACGTGACCCGTAACCTCGGCGGAGCCCTGGGCATCGCCGTGCTCGGCTCGCTGCTCGCCGTCCGGTACCGGGACGAGTTGGAGCCGCACCTGGCCGCTGTGCCCCCACCCGCACGGACGGATGCGACCGAGTCGGTGGAGGCCGCCCGTGCCATCGCGGCGTCGCTCGGACCATCCGGGAGAACGTTGTGGGCCGACGCGTCCGACGCCTTCGTCTCGGCGATGCACAGCACGGCGATCGGGTGCGCACTCGCGGGGCTCCTCGGGGTGATCGTGGTCGCGGTGGGGATGCCTGGCGCGCGGGAGTCGGCGACCATGCACCACCGGATCCCCCAGCCGGCCGCACCGGGCCCGCAACCGGCCGCTTCCCGTCCGGTGGGACCGCGGCCATCGAAGTCGTAGCTGTCGAAACCATGATCCAGTGACGTCACAGCATCAGGAGAACCGGTGACATATCGAGGTGGAACGGGGACCTCCGAGCAGGATTCCGCCGTTCGGGCGGCGCAGTTGGACGACCAGTCCCAGGAGTTCCGGCGGGCCCACTTCCTGCGGGAATCGACGCGTTCCCTGTCGTCCGCGGCAGCACACCTTGCCGGCGGCGAGGCTGTCGAAGCGCTGTACCAGGCGCGTCAGGCACGCTTCTTCGTGGAGGCGATGCTGGCGCAGGCGGTCGCGGAGGCACGGGCGGCCGGGCACAGTTGGGATCACCTCGGAGAGGTCCTCGGCCTGAGCGGGACAGCGGTTCGTGACGCGTACGCAGGTGGCGCGGCGCGGGGCTTCGTCGCGGAAGCAGGTGGCGTCGAGGTGCTGACCCGCATCGTCGACCGCTTCTACGGCAAGGTCGCGGCGGACGACGTACTCGGGCCGATGTACGGGGAGGACATCGCCGGTGCCGCCGAGCGGCTACGCGCCTTCCTGATCCAGTACTGGGGAGGTCAGCGTAGCTACTCACCGCTACGGGGGCATCCACGGTTGCAGATGCGCCACGCTCCCTTCCCGATCAATGCCCGGGCTCGGGAGGTGTGGCTGCGCCTGATGGCGGAGGCGCTGACCGAGGAGGGCCTGCCCGCGCCGCTGGAGCGCATGCTCTGGGAATACCTTGTGGACGGGGCGCATGCCCTGACCAACACCGGGTGACGAGCTGGGTGGACCGGTGGACCGGTGGACCGGTGGTCAGGCGGGCTCGGGTGATCGGCTGATGCGGCCGCGATGGGCATAGATCGCAAGCTGGGTCCGGTCCCGCAGGTCCAGTCGCCGCAGGACCGCCGTCAGATGGCTTTTCACGGTTGCCTCGGTGACGAACAGACGGGCAGCGATCTCCGCGTTTGACAGCCCGTCGGCGACCAGTTCCAGCACCTCGCGCTGCCGCTGGGTGAGGTGGATGTCCAAACCCTTCATCGCGGTGCCGACCGTGGGAACGGGTGCGGAGGGTACGGATGGCGCGGTGTCGCCGCCCCCGGTCGGCCCGGTGGAGGACGTCCGCCCTGCCCAGCAGGCCGCGAGCTGGTTGGCGACGGCAGGCGCGAGAGTGATGTGACCGGCCGCGGTCGCGCGGATGGCGTCGAGAAGATCGGCGGGCGGAATATTCTTGATCAGATAGCCGCGGACGCCGAGGCGTAGCGCCTCGGCCGCCAGGTCGTCGGAGCCTCGGCGGGCGGTGATGATGATGTGGGGGCGGCGATCCGGCAGGGCCGTGGACAGCTTGCGGATGAGCGGGAGGACGTCGGCTCCGTCCAGGTCGCGGTCGACCATGCAGATGTCGGGCCGGAACTCCTGCGCCGCCAGCAGGAGATCCGCGCTGTCCGCCACGTCCCGCACGACGGTGATGTCCGGTTCCCGGTTGAGAATCACCCGCATCCCCGTCCGTACCACGTCGCAGCTTTCGGCGAGAAGCACCCGTATCGTCCGGGTGGGCCGGGCTGCGACATGTCCGGACGCTCCGGGCTTGGACACCTGCGCCTCCTCCGGGGAATCCACAGACGACACGCACACGGCCCGGCCGGCGGTATCGACGGGTGGGCGACCATGGAAGGGCCCACCTGCAAGGTCTTCATGGACGGTGTACGGCATCATAACCCCTTCGACCGTCGTGGAAACGATCTCGGTTACCCGGGGCCGCTTGCCCGGTGGGTCCGCGAGCATCCGGGTAGTTGAACAACCTGTATATCAACCCGGCGCCACGCACACACCATCGTCAGATAGACGATACCGCTCCGCCGGAGGCGGAAGATTTTCGCCTTTCTCCCGGATGGCTTCCCGCCCCTGAGAATACCCACTGCCCGGCAATAACTGTCCGTGCACGGCGACGGGTCGGGGTCCGGTGACGGCGAGCCGGCGCCGATGCCGCCGAGGCATCGGATCCGGCCCGCGTCGATGTGATCCGGGATGCGCTCCGGAAGACCAAAGACAGAATGATCATATATCTTTGACGTTACCGGAGGCCTGGGTCGCTGGATCATCGACCGGCAACACCGGAGATCGTCGTCGAAGTGGCCCACCCGGTGTTCCTTATTGCCGTTTGCCTTCCAGGAGGTGCGCCACCCGTGCCGCGATGAGACGTAACGTGGTCGACACCGGAATCTGAGTCTGTCGTAACCGTGACAGACCTTTTCCTCGATCATGCCGGCGCGGCAGGCTACGGCATGAGCCCAGAACAGGATACGCCGCCCTGCGTCGGCATCCGAGGATGTGCCGGCAGGCGGCCGATCGCCGTCCGGACGGGGGAGCGGAATGGATGGACGTTCAGGGTCGGATATCGCGGCGGAGAATACGGTGCGCGGAGCGGGCGACGCCTCCACCCGGCCCGTACGGATTCTGCTGGTCAACGACCATCCTGTCTTCCTGGCGGGGCTGCGTGCGCTGTTGGAGGCCACCGCGGTGGGTGAGGTGGTCGGTGATCTCACGAACGGCACCGACATCATCCCCGCGGCTCGACGGCTGCGCCCGGATGTCGTCATCTTCGATTTCGACGACGACGACAACGATGTGCTGATGTTGATCCGGCGCATCTCGCGGGAATGCCCGCAGACCGCCGTACTCGTCCTCACCAGGCGGCATGACTACCGGACCGTCGCGGCCGTGGTGCGGGCCGGCGCCCGCGGATGCGCCTTCAAGGCCGCGCGGCCGGGGGACCTTGCGCGCGCGGTGGAGGCGGTCAGCCGCGGCGAGGTGATCTTCGGCGCCCATGTCGCCGACGGCGTGTTACGCCACTTCGACGCTGCCGGGGCGGAGCAGCCTCCGTTCCCCGAGCTCACCGAGCGGGAGCGCGTGGTGCTGTGCCTCGTCGCGGACGGCTACTCCACGGCCGCCATCGCCGGCGAGTTGGCCCTCACCACGAAAACGGTGCGCAACTACCTGTCGAAGATTTTCGCGAAACTGGAAGTGCGGGACCGCGCCGAGGCCGCGGTCATTGCCCGGCGTGCCGGGCTCGGGGGCTGAACAGCCCGCGGAATGAACCCCCGGGAAATCTCGTGCAATCACTGCGGCCACCCGCTGCCGACAGCATATATCGGCGACTGCCCTCTCCAGGACAGTGAGGTACGTCACCGCGCAGGATGTGCATTGTCGTCCAGCCGACTCCGCCACCACCCATCTCCGCCTTTTGTCGAAACCGCGACCCGGAAGATTCCCAGGCGGTTGGGACATCTGACTCATGACACTGGGACAAACCATCGGAGACGATGAAACAGCCGCAAGGCGATGACAGGTGGACCGTGAGATCACCGAACAGCCGAACAACGGCATCCGACCGATAGGCGTCCGGCCGGCCGGTGCGCGCCGAAAGCGCCGGCCGGTGTTGTTCACCGGCGTTCCCGCGGGGAGGCCCTACTGAAAGCCGTGGCAGTCCGGTCAGCACCGAACGGCGAGACGGTACCGGCCCTGGGGGGTGACGGTTCGCCCGCCGGTCGCCCGGCGGCGGATTTCCCCGAAGCGGAACGCGGCACAGCAGGACGTGGCACAGAGGTGAAGGTGGAACCATGCAAAGGACGTTGATCGTCGCAAAGGTCGCGCCGGGAACGGAAGCCGAGGTCGCGCGTATATTTGCAGCCTCGGACCGTACCGGCCTGCCCCAGGTCGCCGGGGTTTCGCACAGATCCCTTTACAGCCTGGGTGACCTGTATGTTCATCTGCTCGAAACCGAGCATGAAAGCTCCCGTGTGCTGGCCGACATCAGCGGCCAGGAGGAGTTCGGGCGGGTGACCGCGGAGCTGGCGCATTTCATCCAGCCCTATCTGCCCACCTGGCGGTCGTCCCGGGACGCGGTGGCGCGCTGCTTCTACACCTATGAACCGGACGGTTCCCCGGCGAGGCGTGTCGCGACCGGGCCGGCGCGGGCCGAGGCATGAGCCCGGCGGCCACCACCACGGCCAGCGCCGAATGGGTGCGCTGCCGGGCCTGCTCCGCCCTCGTCTACAGGAAGCGGTTCGCGCGCAACCTGTTCGTCTGCCCCGAATGCGGTGACCACGGGCGGGTCGGCGCGCGTCAGCGGATCGGGCACCTGCTCGACCCGGACAGCTTCACCCCCCTCGAGCTCACCCCGACCGGCTACGACCCCCTCGATTTCTCCGACGGCAGGCGGTACGAGGAGCGCTGGCACGACGCACGCCGCCGCACCGGTCTGCCCGAAGCGGTGCTGTGCGGCACGGGCCGCATCGGCGGACGCGAGCTGGCCGTCGCCGTCATGGACTTCTCCTTCATGGGCGGCAGCCTCGGTTCCGCCGCCGGAGAAATGATCACATTGACCGCGGAGCTGGCCCGGGAACGCCGGTTGCCGTTCGTGGTCGTCACGACCTCGGGAGGCGCCCGCATGCAAGAAGGCGTCCTGTCCCTGATGCAGATGGCGAAGACAAGCATCGCGATAGGCCAGCTGCGCCGCGACGGGCTGCTGACCGTCAGCGTCGTCACCGACCCGACCTACGGTGGTGTGGCAGCCTCCTTCGCCACGAACACCGACGTGGTCCTGGCCGAGGCCGGGGCCCGGCTCGGCTTCGCCGGCCCCCGGGTCGTCCGGCAGACCACCGGCGAGCGGTTGCCCGACGGCTTCCAGGGAAGCGACTTCCTCGCCGCCCGGGGGCATGTCGATCTGGTCGTGAAACGCGCCGAGCTGCGCTCCTGCCTGAGCAGACTGCTGGCGGTGGCCGCACCCGGGCGTCGCCCGATGGCGGCCAGGCCGGCCGTCCGTGAGCCCCGGCCCCCGGCGCCGCGACAGGAACATGATCCGGTCGCCGCGGGCGCGGCGGCACGGGTGCTGATCCGGGATCCACGGCAGCTGCGCGACCGCGACCCATGGGAGCGGGTACGCCTGGCCCGCGACCTTGGCCGCCCCACCACCCTCGACCTCGCCGCCCGGGCGTTCGACTCGTTCCTGGAGCTGCGGGGCGACCGGACACACGGCGACAGCCCGGCGATCGTCGCCGGACTGGCCGAGATCGGCGGTGTGCCGGTGGCGGTGGTCGGCCACCAGAAGGGGCACACCACCGCGGAGCTGCTCAGCCGTGACTTCGGCCTGGCCAAGCCGGAGGGGTACCGCAAGGCGCTGCGCATCATGGAACTGGCCGAACGCCTCGGCCTGCCCGTCGTGACGCTGGTCGACACTCCCGGCGCGCACCCGGGGGTCGAGGCAGAGGAACGCGGCCAGGCCTCGGTGATCGCCAACGCCATCCAGCGGATGAGCGCGTTGCGGGTACCGGTGGTGTCGGTTGTCACCGGCGAGGGCGGCAGCGGGGGCGCGCTCGCCCTTGCCGTGGCCGACCAGGTACTCATCGTCGAAAACGGCGTCTACACGGTCATCAGTCCCGAAGGATGCTCCGCGATCCTGTGGAACAACAGCGCCCGCGCCCCCGACGCGGCCCGCTCACTGGGCCTGGACCCGCAGACGCTGCTGCGGGCCGGCATCGTCGACGCGGTCGTGCCCGAACCACCCGGAGGCACGCAGGCCGACCCCGGGACGGCCGCGGACACCCTGCGCGCGGCCGTGCTCGAAGCCCTCCTCCCGCTGCTGGCCGTACCGCCCGACGAACTCGTGGCCCGGCGTGCGGCCCGATTCCGCGGCTTCGGCGCGGAATCGGTGGACGTACCGGCCCGCACCGGACGTCGGCAGGAGCAGGAATATGCGCAGGTGCCGGCATGACCCGCGACGAGACCCCCCACAAGACCCCCGAGGTGGCGCCCGACGGGCGGATCGGGCTGCTCGCCGCGATGCGGGAGCACGCCAGCCGCCTCACCCGCGACCTGCCCGGCCAGCCCAGCCGCCTGCGGCTGCGCTCCGGCGACGTCGTTCTGGAGGTGGAGTGGGCAGCCCCGCCGGCCCCCGCGGCCGGCTCGCCGCCGGCGGCCGGGCCTTTACCCGCAGGTGCGGCCGACAGCAGCGGCATCCAGCCGGCGCGGCAGACGAGCGGTGCCGAGGCGTCCGACACGCCGTCCGGGCCGGTTGTCACCGCGCCCATGGTCGGGACCTTCTACCGCTCCCCGCAGCCGGGGGCGGAGCCGTTCGTGCAGGTCGGCGACCTGGTCGAACCGGGGGACACGGTCGGAATCCTGGAGGCGATGAAGCTGATGAACCCGGTGCGCGCCGAGGCCGCCGGCAAGGTCGACCGGATCGCCGTCGCCGACGGGGAGCCGGTGGAGTTCGGGCAGGTGCTCATCACGCTGGTGCCCGTCGGATGAGCGGGGTGGCCAGCGGCGCGACCAGCGGCGCGACACATGGGGTGACGTGAAGTGTTCCGGAAGGTACTGATCGCGAACCGTGGGGAGATCGCGGTGCGGGTGGCGCGGGCGTGCCGCGAGCTCAACCTCGCGGTCGTGGGCGTGCACTCCACCGCGGACGACGTCGAGGCGCTGCGCCGGCACGTGGACGAGACCGTCTGCATCGGGCCGGGCCCGGCAGGACGCAGCTACCGCAACGCCGCGGCGCTGGTGGAGGCGGCCCGCAAGACCGGCGCGGACGCCGTCCACCCCGGCTACGGGTTCCTGTCGGAGGACCCCGACTTCGCCGAGATCTGCGCCGCCAACGATCTGGTGTTCATCGGGACGCCCGCGCAGGTCATGGCCTGCCTCGGTGACAAGAGCACGGCGCGCACCCTGATGCGGGAGGCCGGGCTGCCGCTGCTGCCCGGCAGCCTCGAGGTACCCGGCGACGTCGACGAGGCGGCCCGGCTCGCCGCCACCGTCGGCTATCCCGTCATCATCAAGGCGGCCGCCGGCGGCGGGGGCAACGGGATGACCGTCGTGCGCGAGCCCGGCGGCTTCGCCCGCGCGTTCGCCGAGACCCGCGCCGTGGCGCGCGCGGTCTTCGGTGACGACCGGGTCTACGTCGAGCGCTATCTGGAACGGGCGCGGCACGTCGAGGTACAGATCCTCGTCGACGACCAGGGCACGGGGATCCACCTCGGCACCCGGGAGTGCTCCGTGCAGCGACGCCACCAGAAGCTGCTGGAGGAGGCGCCCGCGTCGGGGCTGGATCCCCAGCAGGCCGCCGTGATCGCGCGGGACGCCGTCCACGGCGCGCTCACCGCGGGCTTCCGCGGCGCCGGCACGGTCGAGTTCCTGGTGGACGCCGACGGCCGGCACTACTTCATGGAGATCAACTGTCGGATTCAGGTCGAGCACCCGGCCACCGAGATGGTCACCGGCTGCGACATCGTCCCGTCGCGGCGGGCCTGCCGCTCAGCCTGACCCAGCAGGACGTGCAGATCCGCGGCACCGCCCTGGAGTGCCGGGTGAACGTGGAGGACCCCGCCAACGACTTCAGGCCGACCCCCGGCCGGATCGAGCGCTTCCTCCCGCCCGGCGGCCCGTTCACCCGGGTCGACACCCACGCCTGGCCGGGGTACGTCGTCGGGCCGCACTACGACTCGCTGCTGGCCAAGGTCGTCGTCTGGGCACCACGGCGCGACGAGGCGATCGCGCGGGCCGACCGGGCACTGGCCGAGTTCGAGGTAGCCGGCCCGGGCGTGCGGACCACCATCCCGTTCCTGCGCCGCGTCCTCGCCGACGAGGAGTTCGCCAGCGGGCGTTACGCGACGTCCCTGGTCGACCGCCTGCTGGCCGGTACGCCACCGGAGCCGGGCAGGTGGCGCTGAACCACGGCCGCCCGTCCAGCCGGAGAAAGCCCTCTGGCCCCTCGGCCTTCCTGCGGTGCGGATCGGCGAGCCAACAAACAGGCGAACAGAAACTCGCGGAAAAAGAAACTGACGGAAATCCGAGCGGGAAAAGAACAGAAAGGGAAGAAGAATTGTGAGCACGAACGAGACGATCACACCGGTCACACCGGCGGAGATCGAGAACATCCTCGTCGCGGAGACGGGAGTGGACCCCGAGACGATCCGTGCCGGTGGTGGCACAACCCCCTGGTTGACCTCGGCATCGACTCGCTCGCGGTGCTGCAGCTGCAGGGCGCGCTGGCCGACAGGTTCGGCGTGGAACTGCCCGAGGAGGCCGGTGGCTGGACCGTCACCCGCATCGTCGCCTTCGTCAACGGCGACCTCGCCAGGAGGCGCTGACATGGCCGGGCACACGGAGAACACGATCGTCATCAGCGCGCCGTTCGACCTGCTCTGGGACGTCACCAACGACCTGGAACGCTGGCCGGCCCTGTTCACCGAATACGCCTCGGTCGAGGTACTTGAGCGGATCGGCGCGACGGTGCGCTTCCGGCTGACGATGCACCCCGACGAGCAGGGACGGGTCTGGTCGTGGGTGAGCGAACGGACCCCGGACCGGCAACGCCGGGAGGTCCGCGCCCATCGGGTCGAACCCGGCCCGTTCGAGTACATGCGAATCCACTGGCGCTACGACGACGGCAACGACGGCGAGGGCGTCCGGATGACCTGGATTCAGGACTTCGCGATGCGGCCCGACGCGCCGGTCAACGACGCGGGCATGACGCAACGGATCAACACGAACTCCGCCATCCAGATGGACGTCATCCGGCGCCGGGTCGAAGCCCTGGCGGCGGTGTAGCCGGCCGCCCGCGCGGCGACGGGAGAGGGGAACATCCATGAGCAGCATCGGACCCAAGGTCCTGTCCATCCACGACGTACCACCGAACACCCGCCGGGGCGGTGACATCCGGACCCTGCTGTCACCGGCCACCGTCGGCTCGACGTCAGGTTTTCTCGGGACGCTGACCCTGCGGCCGGGGGAGGTCGTCACCGAGCACTGGCATCCGTACTCCGAGGAGTTCCTCTACTGCGTGACCGGGAACATCACCGCACGTCTCGACGGCCAGGACACCGCGCTGCCGGCCGAGCACGGCCTGCTGATCCCCCTGGGTATGCGCCACCGGCTGGTCAACACCGGCGACGAGACGGCGTTCCTCGTCTTCCACCTCAGCCCGCTGGCCCCACGGCCGGACCTCGGCCATGTCGACACCGAGCCCCTGCCCCTGCCCCTGCCCACCCCCCTGCCCGCGCCGGCCGGGGTGGGCGGCAGCGGGAGCTGCGACCCACGGAAGGCACCAGCATGAGCACACGCCCGAGCCCGAGAAGGGCGGTGGTCACCGGCGTCGGCGTCGTCGCCCCCGGCGGGACGGACAGCCGCGCGTTCTGGACCCTGCTGACCGAGGGCCGGACCGCGACCCGCCGGATCTCGTTCTTCGACCCGGCACAGTTCCGGTCGCAGATCGCGGCCGAATGCGACTTCGACCCCGTCGCCGCCGGGCTGGACGCGCAGGAGATCCACCGCAACGACCGTTTCATCCAGTTAGCGCTCGCCGCGGCCGCGGAGGCGGTCACCGACAGCGGCCTGGACCTGCCGGCCGGCGCGCCCGACGGCGGATACGGCGTCGGGGTCAGCCTCGGCAGCGCCGTCGGCGCCACCACCCGCCTCGAGGACGAGTACGTCGCCGTCAGCAACAGCGGCCGTAACTGGCTGGTGAACCCGGCGTATGCCTCGTCCTTCCTCTACCACGCCCTGGTGCCCAGCAGCCTCGCCGGCGAAGTGGCACGCAGGTTCGGCGCGCACGGCCCCGCCGCGGTGGTGTCGACGGGCTGCACCTCGGGGATCGACACGATCGGCCGGGGCCACCAGCTCATCCAGGACGGCGCGGCCGACGTGGTCATCGCGGGTGCCACGGACGCGCCGATCTCACCGATCTCGATCGCCTGCTTCGACGCGATCCGGGCGACCTCAGCGCGCAACGACGACCCGGAGCACGCCTCCCGGCCGTTCGACGCCACCCGGGACGGGTTCGTGATGGGGGAAGGCGCCGCCGTGCTCGTCCTGGAGGAGTGGGAGCACGCCCGCCGCCGCGGCGCCCACGTCTACTGCGAGGTCACCGGCTACGCCTCCCGCTCCAACGCCTACCACATGACCGGGCTGCGACCGGACGGTGTGGAGATGGCCGAGGCGATCACCAGCGCGCTCCGGCAGGCCCGCACCCCGGCCACGGCGGTCAGCTACGTCAACGCCCACGGGTCGGGCACCAAGCAGAACGACCGGCACGAGACGGCCGCCTTCAAACGCTCCCTGGGATCGCACGCCTACCAGGTACCGGTCAGCTCGATCAAGTCCATGGTCGGCCACTCGCTCGGGGCCATCGGCGCGATCGAATGCGCCGCCTGCGCGCTGGCCATCGAGCACTCCGTGGTGCCGCCGACGGCCAACTGGGAGAACCGCGACCCCGACTGCGACCTGGACTACGTGCCCAAGACCGCCCGTGACCAGCGGATCGACGTGGCGCTGTCGGTCGGCAGCGGTTTCGGCGGCTTCCAGTCCGCGATCCTGCTCGAGCGTGCGACGGTGACCCGGTGAACGCCCCGGGCCAGTCCGCGGTGATCACCGGTATCGGCGTCGTGGCACCGAGCGGCATCGGGGCCGAGGCGCACTGGTCGTCCACGCTGCGCGGCGAGGTCAAGGTCGCCCCGGTCACCCGCTTCGCCACCCCCACACCCGCCGTCACCCCGGCGGGCGCCGCGGCGCCCGCCGCCGTCCTAGCCGGTGAGGTGGACGGCTTCCAGCCCGAGGATCATCTTGACCCCCGGCTGATCGTGCAGACCGACCGGTGGACCTGGCTGGCCCTGACAGCCGCCGGCCTCGCCCTCGACGACGCCGACTACCGGCCGTCCGATCATGATCCGTACGACACCGCGGCCATCCTGGCCAGCGGCTCCGGCGGCAACGAGTTCGGGCAGCGGGAGATCGGACGGCTGTGGAGCCAGGGTCGCCGGGCGGTGGGGGCCTACCAGTCCATCGCCTGGTTCTACGCGGCCAGCACCGGGCAGATCTCGATCCTCCACGGGCTGAAAGGCCCCTCAGGAGTGATCGTCTCCGGTGAGGCCGGCGGCCTGGACTGCCTCGGCGAGGCCCGCCGGGCCATCCGGCGGGGAACCCGCGCCGTGGTGGCGGGCGCCACCGAGGCCGCGGTCGCACCGTATGCGATGACCTGCTATGCCACGAGCGGGATGCTGACGGCGGGCAGCACCCCCGAGGAGGGCTATCGGCCCTTCTCCCGGCACGCCGACGGGTACGCGCCGGGCGAGGGCGGCGCTCTGTTCGTGGTGGAGGACGCCGCGGCGGCGCACGAGCGTGGCCGCCGCGGCTACGGGCGGATCGCCGGCTACGCGGCCACCCACGACGCCCACCACGACCGGCGCCCGGCGCCAGAGCCGGACCCCCTCGTGCGGGCGATGCGACGTGCTCTCGACGACGCCGGGCTGACCTCCGACGACGTCGACGTCGTCTTCGCCGACGGCATGGGTACACGCGAACACGACCTGTTGGAGGCACGCGCCCTAGGCGAGGTCTTCGGTGACCGCCTCGCCCACCTGCCGGTGACCGCCCCGCACAGCCTGGGCGGGCGCCTGTGCGCCGGGACGCCGGCGCTCAACGTGGCAACGGCGCTCCTGGCGATGCGGGACGGGGTGGTCCCCCCGGTGGGCAACCTGACCGATCCGGACCCGGCATACGGACTGCATCTGATCACGGGAGAACCACGCGGAATGCCGACGAACGTCATCATGATCAACGCCCGCGGCTACGGAGGGTTCAACAGCTGCCTCATCCTGACCTCGACGTCCTGACCTACGGGCTCGCGGCACCGCGGAGCACCGTGACCGGTGCCAAGGGCCGTAGGGAACCGCCCCTGCCGCGGGCCGCGCCCGATCTGGAGGGCATCGGGGTGCTGTCCAGGCTCCGCCAGGAATTCTCCGGCCACCAATGTTCTGGACGGCCCGATGCGGCAGTGGCGGGCCTGCCTGGCCGCTCTGTCTCACCGGCTGGTTGGTGTCCCTTGTGGAAGGGACAATGCGGAGAACCAGCGCAGGGCCGGCGTGGTGGCTCCCACCAGAGCGACGGCGCCGACGCACAGCAGGCCACCGCTGACCAGGGCGGCTGTGCCTGAGGTGGCGTCTGCGACAAGGCCGCCACGCATGTTGCCGATGTCCGGGCCGGCTTGTCCGACGATCTGTTCAGCCTGTTCAGCGGCGCTGACACGGCCGAGCAGCGCGTCTCATCCCAACGCGGGGTCCGCGCCCAGCTTCTCGATGATCCGGTCGTGGAAGCTCCTGCGCTCAAGGGCCTGCTCGATGTCGGCGACGACCCGGGTGAGCGGATAGGGGATCTCGGCCTCGAGGTCGGCGATGGCGGCCTCGGTGGCCTGCCACTCCGCCGCCAGGCGCCCGACGATGTCGCGGGCGTTGTCCGTGAGTGTCACCTTCTTGCTGCGCGCGTCGTCGCCCGTGATGGTGTGGACCCAGCCGGCCGCGCGCATCGCGGCCACCTTCTGGCTGAGAGCCGAATGTGTGCGGCCGACCGACTCGGCCAGCTCGGTGATGGTCATCGGCCCGTGGGCGTGGAGACGGAGCAGTTCCATCACGAAGCTCGGCTTGAGCTTGTCGATCTGCGCCTCGGAGTACATCCGGGCGATGTCCGCGTCCATCGACGCCTGCAGGAGGCGCAGGGGTCGCCAGAGGCTGTGCTGGGTGGGATCGGCTGTGTGCTCCTCGTTCATGCACACATTATGACAGGATTTATATAAGTCCTGTCATAAACGTACTCTCCGTCTGCGCCCCCACACCGCTGGCACGCTCACCACGCTCGGCTACCGCCTCCACCAGCGCACCAGCGAAATGACGGGGCACCGACCCCGCTGTCCACGACCGCCCGGCCGCACAGCCGCCGCACGCGGCATCTGATGCCGCACGCGACATCAGATGCCGGAGCGTACGGGTGAAGGTAAGAGTGCGGGCAGGGCGAAGGGGTCCGCGTGGTGGCGGGTTGTGCCATGCTGGGTGGGCGACGGCAGTGGAGGAAGCCGGTGGGAATCCGGCGCGGTCCCGCCACCGTAACCGGGGAGCGAACCCTCACCGTGTGTCACGGACGTGTAGGCGTCCGGAAGGCCGAGGGGGAGCACTGATCCGGGAGCCGGGATACTTCGGCCGTCCGCACCGTTACCGAGGGCGAGGAAACCCGAGGGAGGACCGCGGCATGCCCGTTCACGCCCGCCAGCCGGTGCCCGGCGCACGGTCGGGAGCACGATGACGGCCTACCCGCTGTCCGCGGTGGTGGGTATGGACGACCTGCGGCTCGCCCTCGTCCTCAACGCTGTGTCACCGGCCATCGGCGGGGTGCTCGTCCGGGGGGAGAAGGGCACCGCCAAGTCGACGGCGGTGCGGGGGCTCGCCGCCCTGCTCCCGCCCCTGCGGGTGGTGACCAACTGCCGGTTCGCCTGCGACCCGGCAGTTGGCGACGCCGACTGCCCCGACGGCCCGCATCCGCCCGACGGCCCCGCCGTGACCCGGGCGGTGCGGATGGTGGAGCTGCCGGTCGGCGCCTCCGAGGACAGGGTGACCGGGTCGATCGACCTCGACCGGGCGCTCGCCGAAGGCGTCACGGCGCTGCGCCCCGGGCTGCTGGCCGCCGCCCACCGCGGCCTGCTCTACGTCGACGAGGTCAACCTCCTGCACGATCACCTTGTCGACCTGCTGCTGGACGCGGCCGCGCTCGGTGTCGCCCACGTCGAGCGCGACGGGGTGTCGGTCCGCCACGCCGCCCGGTTCCTGCTGGTCGGGACGATGAACCCGGAGGAGGGCGAGCTGCGCCCGCAGCTGCTGGACCGGTTCGGGCTGACCGTCGAGGTCGCCGCCAGCCGGGACCCGCGGGTACGCGCCGAGGTGGTGCGCCGCCGACTGGCCTACGACGCCGACCCGCGGGCCTTCACCGCCGCCTGGGCGCGGCAGGACGCCGCCCTCGCCGCCCGGATCGCCGCCGCCCGTGACCGCCTGCCCGCCGTGGAGCTCTCCGAGACGGCGTTGCGCCAGGTCACCGCGGTCTGCGCCGCCTTCGACGTGGACGGGATGCGCGCGGACGTGGTCACCGCCCGCACCGCGATCGCGCTGGCCGCCTGGGAGGGCCGCGAGCGCGTCACCGCCGACGACATCCGCCGCGCCGCCCGCCTGGCACTGCCGCACCGGCGCCGCCGAGGCCCGTTCGACGCCCCCGGCCTGGACGAGGACACCCTCGCCGACGCCCTGGAAAAAGCGGGGGAGCCGTCTACGGACCCGGACGGACCGCCGCCGGCCGGCGGCGGTGGCAGCGGATCCGCCGCCGGCCACGGCGACGCCGCTGCCGACAGCCGTGACGGACATGCCGGCGACGGGCCACCGCCCACGTCGGCCGGCGACCTGCCGACCCCGCGCCCGGCGGAATCGGAACCCCTGCACCGGGCGGAAACGCAACGAACGGAAACAGGCGCGGCGGCGGAACCGCGGCCCGCCTGCGGGCCGACCACCGCGTCCGAACACAGCGGGTACGAGCAGCCTGACCCGTCGCGCGGGCAGACCGACACCGCCGACGTCCGTCCCGCCGGCCCACCCGGCCCGACCTTCCGCCCCCGCCGCCTGGAGATCCCCGACGTCGGTACCGGCCTTGGCACCGCCGGGCGGCGCTCCCGGGCCCGCACCCGTCACGGCGCGGTGGTCACCGACTCACCGGAGGCCGCCGGCCTGCACCTGCCGGCGACCCTGCGGGCGGCCGCGCCCTGGCAGCGGGCCCGCGGACGCCGCGGGCCGGGGCTGCTGCTGCGGCCGTCCGACCGGCGCGGCGCTGTCCGGGAGGGACGCGAGGGCAACCTGGTGCTGTTCGTGGTGGACGCCAGCGGCTCCATGGCCGCCCGCGCCCGGATGCGCACGGTCACCACCGCCGTGCTCTCCCTGCTCCTGGACGCCTACCAGCGCCGTGACCGGATCGGAATGATCACCTTCCGGGGTGCCAGCGCCGAGGTCGTCCTGCCGCCGACATCGAGCGTGGAGGTGGGTGCGGCCCGGCTGCGTTCCCTGCCGACCGGCGGGCGCACCCCGCTCGCCGCCGGGCTCACCCGCGCCGGGCAGGTGCTGGCCGCCGAACGCCGGCGTGACCCCGACCGGCGCGCGCTGCTGGTCGTCGTCACCGACGGGCGGTGCACCACCGGCCCGGATCCGGCCGCCGCCGCGCACGCGCTGGCCCGCGCCGGGGTAGCCAGCGTCGTCGTCGACTGCGAGAGCGGCTACGTCCGCCTGGGCCTGGCCGGGCGGCTGGCCACCGCCCTCGGTGGCACGACCGTCCCGCTGGCCGCCCTGTCGGCAGCCGGCCCGGCGGTCGCCACCGGCCCCACGGTCCCCGCCGGTCCCGTGCGCCCGATACGGCCGGCGGGATCGGGCTCCGCCCGGTTCGGCGGGCCCGCCGAACCGACCGTTGGGCCGACAGCTCCCACCCAGCCCGGGAAGGTGGCCTGAGGGATGCCGCAGGGACAACCGGCCGTGATACCCGACGACGGCCTGACCACCCGGGCCCGCCGGGACCGCCCGCTGCTGATCGTCCACACCGGTGACGGCAAGGGGAAGTCGACCGCGGCGTTCGGGCTGGCCCTGCGCGGCTGGGCGCAGGGCTGGCCCGTCGGGGTGTTCCAGTTCGTCAAGTCCGCGAAGTGGCGAATCGGGGAGGAACGGGCGCTGCGCACGCTGACCGCCACCGGGGAGGGCGGCACGGTCGCCTGGCACAAGATGGGCGAGGGCTGGAGCTGGGTGCAGCGCCGCATCGACCCGGACGCCCAGCCCGCCGACGCCGCGCGCGAGGGCTGGGAACAGATCCGCCGGGACCTGGCCGCGCAGACCTACCGGCTCTACGTCCTCGACGAGCTGACCTACCCGCTGAAGTGGGGCTGGCTCGACGTGGCCGAGGTCGTCGAGACGCTGCTCACCCGGCCCGGGCGCCAGCACGTCGTCATCACCGGCCGCGCCGCGCCACCACAACTGCTCGACGCCGCCGACCTGGTGACCGAAATGACCAAGGTGAAGCACCCGATGGACGCCGGCCAGAAGGGCCAGCGGGGGATCGAATGGTGAGCGGCCCCGGCATCGTCCTGCCCCGGCTGCTGATCGCGGCCCCGGCCAGCGGCGCGGGCAAGACCACCGTGGCGACCGGGCTGATGGCCGCCCTGACCGCCCGCGGCCTGCGGGTCTCCCCGCACAAGGTCGGCCCGGACTACATCGACCCGAGCTACCACGCCCTGGCCACCGGCCGCCCCGGGCGCAACCTCGACGCCGTGCTCTGCGGCGAGGAACGCATCGGCCCCCTGCTCGCCCACGGCGCCCACGGCGCCGACATCGCCGTCGTCGAAGGGGTGATGGGCCTGTTCGACGGGGTGTCGGTGCCGCGGCCCGGCCAGCCCGCGGACTTCGCCTCGGCCGCCCATGCGGCCCGGCTGACCGCCACCCCGGTCGTGCTGGTCGTGGACGCGTCCGCCGCGGGCCGCTCGGCCGCGGC
This sequence comes from Candidatus Protofrankia datiscae, assembly GCF_000177615.2. Taxonomy (GTDB): domain Bacteria; phylum Actinomycetota; class Actinomycetes; order Frankiales; family Frankiaceae; genus Protofrankia; species Protofrankia coriariae. The sequence continues at coordinate 2,796,212 of NC_015656.1, forward strand.
CGTGGTGCACGGCTTCGCCACCTGGGATCGGCGGGTGCGCCTGGCCGGTGTCGTCTTCAACCGGGTCGGCTCGGCCGGCCACGAGCGCCTGCTGCGGGACGCCGTCGCCGGCCTGCGCATCCCCGTGCTGGGGGTGCTGCGCCGGGACGACACTGCCGCGGTGCCCTCGCGGCATCTCGGGCTGGTGCCGGCGGCCGAGCGGGCGCTGGCCGCGGCCGAGGCGGTCCGGGCGCTGGGGGCGCTGGTCGCCGCCTCCTGCGATCTCGACGCCGTGCTCGCGCTGGCCCGCTCGGCCCCGCCGCTGGACGTCCGCCCCTGGACACCGTCGGACGCCGTGGCCGAGGCGACGGCCAGGCGCGGCGGGCCTGCCGGCCGGCGGCCGGTGCGGATCGCCGTCGCGGGCGGGTCCGCGTTCACGTTCGGTTATGCCGAACAGGTCGAGCTGCTGCGCGCCGCCGGGGCCGAGATCGCCACCGTCGACCCGCTGCGTGACGAAAAACTTCCGGACGGCACCGACGGGCTGGTGATCGGCGGCGGGTTCCCCGAGGAGCACGCCGCCGCGCTCGCGGCCAACGCGCCGCTGCGGGCCGAGGTGGTCGCGCTGGCGCGCCGGGGCGCGCCGATCGTCGCCGAGTGTGCCGGCCTGCTCTACCTGGCCCGCTCCCTCGACGGGCATCCCATGTGCGGGATCCTCGACGCGGACACGACGATGGGGCCACGTCTCACTCTCGGTTACCGCCAGGCGGTAGCTGTCTGCGACAACCCGGTCGTCACCGCCGGTACCGTGGTGACCGCGCACGAGTTCCACCACACGTCGGTCGTCACTGCCGCCGCCACCGTTCCCGCCGGGGACGTGCCCCGGCCGGCCTGGCGGGTCGACGACCGGACGGAGGGTTTCGTACACGGCAACGTGCACGCCTCCTACCTGCACCTGCACTGGGCCGGCGTGCCCGGGGCGGCCCGCCGGTTCGTCGCCACGGCCCGCGAAGCAAGATCGTCCGGACCGTCCGCGGCAGATGTTTCGGCTCCCGCGGCAGCCGCCGCCGCTCCCAGCGCGGGACGGCCCGCGGGAGGAGCGCGATGAGCGGCGGGAACGTCGAGGGCGGTGAGGGCGGCGGCACCGTGCCGGTCCGCGGCCGGCTGGTCGGCGTCGGTGTCGGCCCCGGTGACCCGGATCTGGTGACAATCCGGGCCGTGCGGACGCTGGAGCGGGCCGACGTCGTGTTCGTCCCGGTCAGCGAGGGGCTACCGCCGCCGGGCCGGGCCGAGGCGACCGTGCGCGCGCACGTCACCCACGACCGGATCCGCCAGGTGGCGTTCCGGATGACCGGCGACGCCGACTACGACGCCCCGGCGGTCACCGTCAGCCAGGCCCTACGCGAACACCCCACGGGCAGTGTCGCATTCGCCACGATTGGTGATCCGAACGTCTACTCGACCTTCACCACGCTGGCCGCCCGGGTCCGGGCACTGTTACCGGAGGTCACCATCGAGACCGTCCCCGGCATCATGGCCATGCAGGATCTTGCCGCCCGCTCCGGCACGGTGCTGGCAGTGGGCACCGAGACCGTGGCGCTGCTGCCGCTGACCGCCGGGGTGGACGCCTACCGCCGGGCGGTGGCCGACCACGACACCGTGATCGCTTACAAGGGCGGGCGCGCGTTGCCGCAGGTCCTCGATGTGCTGGCCGAGGCCGACCGGCTGGCCGGCACGCACGGCGCGGCCGTCTACGGTGCCTGCACGGGCCTGCCCGAGGAGGACATCCGCCTCGCCGCCGACCTGCCCCGCGACCAGCCTGGCCCCTACCTGTCCACGGTGATCTCGACGCGGCGCCGGCAGTGGCCGGTATGACCGCCCGCCCACCCGGGCGGGTCACGTTCGTCGGAGCCGGCCCCGGGGCCGCGGACCTGCTCACCCTGCGCGCCGTCCGGGTGATCGGCGAGGCGGACGTGGTCATCTGGGCGTCCTCGCTGGTGCACCCGGACGTGCTCACCCATGCCCACAGCGACGCCGAGATCGTCGACTCGGCCGGGCTGCCGCTGGAAGGCGTACACGAGATCTACCGGCGGGCCGCGGGCAGCGGGCTCGCGGTGGCCCGCATCCACTCCGGTGACCCGGCGCTGTGGGGGGCGCTGCAGGAACAGTTGGAGATCTGCGCCGAACTGGGGCTGGCCACCGACATCGTCCCCGGGGTCAGCAGTTTCACCGCGGCCGCCGCGGCCGTCGGGCGCGAGCTGACCGTCCCGCAGGTGGCCCAGTCGGTGATCCTGACCCGGCTTGCCGGCGGGAAGACCCCGATGCCGCCCGGGGAGGAGGTGGCCCGGTTCGCCGCGCACGGCACGACCATGGCGCTGTTCCTCTCGGCGGCCCGCTCCGGCCAGTTGCAGGCCGAGCTCACCGCCGGCGGCTACCCACCGGAGACACCCTGCGTGGTCGCCTACCGGGTGAGCTGGCCGGACGAGCTGATCGTGCGATGCGCACTCGCCGACCTCGCTGCCACGATCCGTGAGCACAAGCTGTGGAAGCACACGCTGGTGCTGGTCGGCCCCGCCCTCGCCGCCGGCGGGACCCGCTCACACCTGTACCACCCCGGCCACTTCCACGGGTTCCGCCGGGCCGACCGGACCGCTCGCAGCGCGCTGCGGACGACCCTGGGCGACTCCCGGCCCTCCTCTGTCCGTGACATTCCTGTCCGTGACGCTCCTGTCCGCGACGGTCCTCCTACGCCCGAGGAATCCCGTACCTCACAGCCCTGGCCCTCATCCGACTCACCGACGGATGCCCGCGGAACCGGGCCAGCATGATCATATTCGTTGGGGTGTCCCACGCAGACCGCCACGAAACCGTCCCGGGTGAGGCCGTACGGCTGGCGGCGATCGACAGGAACGGCCGTCCGCTGGGGAGAACGCGTCGGTGCGCATCGCAATGAACAATCATGATGACGGATGGTCACGATGACGGACGCCAGGACGCCGGGCCGGTCGGGCATCGGCCTGGTCGCGGTGACCGCCGCCGGCCGCGCGGCCGCCCGGGATCTGCAACGGTCCTGGCCGGACTCCCGCCACTACGACGGCACGGCCCGTGAGGCGCTCACCGCCGCCGTCACCGAATGCGCCGGGGTGGTCTGCTTCCTCGCGACCGGCGCGACCGTCCGGCTGCTGGCCGGCGGCCCGCACGCCGGCGGCCTGCTCACCGGCAAGGACAGCGACCCGGGGGTGGTCTGCGTGGACGAGGCGCGCCGGTGGGCGGTCGCCCTCGTCGGCGGGCACTCCGGCGGAGCCAACGACCTTGCCGAACGGGTCGCCGCCACGCTCGGCGCGACCGCCGTCGTGACCACTGCCAGTGACGCCGCCGCGGTCCCCGCCCTCGACTCATTCGGCGCCGACATCGGCCTGCGCGTCGAGCCCGGATCACGGCTCGCCACCGTGGGCACGGCGCTGCTCGCCGAGGAGCCCGTGACCCTGTACACGGACGCGGTCTGGCCGCTGCCGCCGTTGCCGGGAACGGTCCGGCCCGCCGATCTCACCGATCTCACTGGCCGGACCGGACCCGCCGATCATCCCGTTCCCGCTGGTCCAGGCACCCTCGGTGACGCCGCTGAACCCGACGGGAGCAGTGCGCCGGCCACGCCGGTTCCGCCGGATCGGCCGGCGGCGTCCGCCATCGTGATCACCGATCGGGTCGTCGCGCCGCCGGCGCCCGCGGTGGTCTACCGGCCGCCCAGCCTGGTCGTGGGGGTCGGCGCGAGCCGGGGCGTGCCCGCCGACGAGATCATCGGCCTCGTCGAACGCGCGCTGGCCGACGCCGGGCTGTCACCGCTGGCCGTGCGTCACCTCGCCACCGTCGAGGCCAAACGGGACGAGGCCGGCATCGTCGCCGCCGCCCGCGCGTTCGGCTGGCCGCTGGTCGTGCACCCGGCCGCGGCGCTCGCGGCCGTCGACGTCCCGCATCCCTCCGAGGTGGTGCGGGCCGCGGTCGGCACGCCGAGCGTCGCCGAGGCGGCGAGCCTGCTCGGCCCCGACGGGGGCGGCACATCCACCGGCACCGCCGAGCTCGTCGTGCCCAAACAGGTGAGCGCGCACGCCACGGTGGCGGTGGCCCGGCACCGTCCCCGCGGCCGGCTGGCCATCGTCGGCCTCGGCCCGGGCGACCGGGACCTGCTCACCCCACGTGCCGCCCGCGAACTCGCCCGCGCCAGCGTGATCGTCGGTCTGGACCAGTACCTCGACTCCGTCCGCGACCTGATCCGGCCGGGCGCGCGCGTGCTCGCCAGCGGCCTCGGAGCGGAGGAGGCACGCGCCGGCGCGGCCGTGGATGCCGCCCGCGCCGGTCACGCGGTCGCGCTCATCGGCAGCGGGGACGCCGGCGTCTACGCGATGGGCAGCCCGGCACTGGAACGGGCCGACGGATCCTTCGACGTGGTGGGCGTCCCGGGGGTGACCGCGGCGCTGTCCGCCGCGGCGCTGCTCGGCGCGCCGCTCGGCCACGACCACATGATGATCAGCCTGTCGGATCTGCACACCCCCTGGGACGTGATCGAACAGCGGGTCCGGGCGGCGGCGCGGGCCGACGTCGTCGTCGCGTTCTACAACCCGCGCAGCAAAGCGCGGACCTGGCAGTTGCCGCGGGCGTTGACGTTGCTGGCCGCCCACCGTCCGCTGTCGACCCCGGTGGGTATCGTCACCGACGCCTTCCGCCCGGCCCAGCAGGTCACCGTCGCCACGATCGGGGAGCTGACCGCCACCCCGGCGCCACGGCTGGAGCTGGTCGGCATGACGACGACGGTGGTCGTCGGCAGCACCCACACCTGTGTCGTGGCCGGGCACGTCGTCACCTCGAGGGGGTACCGGTGGAGCTGACCGACCAGGCCCGGGCCGCGTGTGGCGGCCCTGCCCGCACGCTCCACCGGTCGGGGAGAACCGTTGGCACGCCGCCGTCGCCACCGCTGTCGATGCCGGCCGTGTCAGTGCCCGCCGTGTCCAACGCACCGCTGCATGAGGGGCTGAACCCGTGACGGACCCAGGCGCAGGATCGGATGCGGACCTGAACGTGGCCACGGCCGCGGATGTGGCCACGAACAGTGGCATGGACGGCGCTCCGCCCGCGTCCGCGCTGTTGATCGTCGGGCATGGGACCCGCAGCGCGGCCGGGGTGGCGCAGTTCCAGGAGTTCGTCGAACGGGTCCGTGAACGGGCCGACGGGACGCCGGTGGACGGCGGGTTCATCGAGCTGTCCCGCCCGCCGGTGGCCGACGCGGTGGCCCGCCTCGTCGACGCCGGCCACCGGCGGCTCGCGGTGGTACCGCTGACCCTGGTCTCCGCCGGGCACGCCAAGGGCGACATCCCCGGCGCGCTCGCCCGCGAACGCGCCCGCCATCCCGGTCTGCGCTACACCTACGGACGCCCGCTCGGCCCGCATCCGACGTTGCTGACGGCGCTCGACGAGCGGATCGACGCGGTCTACCCGCACGCCGAGCGGGCGAAGGTGATTGTGCTGCTGGTCAGCCGGGGCTCCACCGACCCGGACGCCAACGCCGAGATCGCCAAGGTCGCCCGGCTGCTGTGGGAGGGACGCGGGTTCATCGGTGTCGAACCGGCGTTCATCAGCCTGGCCGAGCCGGGTGTGCCGGCCGGCCTGGAGCGCTGCCGCCGGCTGGGGGCGTACCGGATCGTGGTGGCGCCCTACTTCCTGTTCACCGGCGTCCTGCCGGAGCGGGTGGTCAGTCAGGCCACCGCCTGGGCCGCCGAACATCCCGACGTCGACGTGCGCTGCGCGGGCCTGCTCGGCGACAGTGACGCCCTGGTGGACCTGGTGTTCGAGCGCTTCGCCGAGGCGCTGGCCGGGGACATCCGGATGAACTGCGACACCTGCCTGTACCGGATCGCGCTGCCCGGCTTCGAGCACCGGGTGGCCGCCCCCCAGACCCCCCACGACCATCCGGACGATCCCGCGCATCCCCACGGACACCACCACCACGATCACCATGACGACCGCGGCCACAGCCATGACCACGGTCAGGTCGGTGATGGCCACGGTCACGGCCATGGTCACGGCCATGGTCATCACCGGCATGTATCCCGGACGCTCTGAACGGCCGGCGTCCGTATCCGACCCGGCCACGGCCCGGCCGGGGTCGTTCGCGGCTACCGCGCCCGGCGGTCGACGAGGACCTGTGCGGGCACGGGCGGATCGTAGGTGGTCACCACCACGTCCCAGCTACGCCGGGCGGACGCGTTCAGGTTGATGTCACGCCGGGTGGGCAGCCGCAGGATATGGAAGTCGCCGCCGAACAGTTCGTGCACGAACGGCGTGTCGCTGTTGGTCATGGTGACGAAAACCCCCCGGTTGGCCGCGCGACGCATCGCCCTGTAAAGCCGCACCTGGTCGTCCGCCCCGAACTGGCCGGCGGTGTACCGTTTGAAATCGGCCCAGCCACCGAGTGGTACGTACGGCGGGTCGCAGTACACCCAGTCACCCGTTTCGGCGTCGTCGATCGCCTGCTCGAAGTCGGCCACTCTGACAACGGCGCCGCTCAACGCCCGGGCGGCCCGCAGAAATGTCGTCCGATTGTAGTAGGGACGGTCGTAGGCGCCGTACGGCGTGTTGAACTCGTTGCGACAGTTCACCCGCCACAGCCCCCGGAAACTCGTCTTGTTGAGGTAGACGACCCGGGCGGCCCGGTCGAGGTCACTGAGATCCTGGGGACGCTGCCGGCGCACGTGTTCGAAGTGTTCGGGCGTGTTGGGCATCTCGTCGAGCCGCGCCATGACCGGCTCCGGATCCTCGGCGACGACCCGGAAACAGACGACGAGCTCCTCGTTCGCGTCGGAGAGAACGGCGCGGCCGGGCCCCAGTTCGAAGAACACCGCGCCGCTACCGAGAAAGGGCTCCCGGTACGCGCCGGTGAACTCCGGCGCCAGCCCCACGAGCACGCTCGCATATCGGGTCTTGCCACCAGCCCACTTCAGAAACGGCTTCTCGGCGGGGATACGGCTCGTGGTCCGCAGACCCGTCGGCTGCACCCGTCAAGACTACATGTTCCGTGCGACAGGGCCCGACGGCGCTCCGCGACCCACGGTTTCACCTCGACGATCTTCGCCGTGTACCCACGAACCGCGGAACCCGGGCTCTACCACAGCGTGCCCTGATGTCGGAAATCCGACATCGCGTGCGAGCTCTAAGCGGAAGATCTGATTATTTTCAGTAAAAAATTCGATCGACCGGTTCGGATCAAGGCTTGCCGGTGATCCCTCGGTCACAAGGGTGACATCGACGGGATGACATCTTCGGGGACGTCCTCCCCATGGCAATCATGAAGCACCGGGAATGCAGTGATCGCTGGGGGTGGGCGCGCCCACCCCCAGCATGCTCCGACGCGCCGGAGGCATCCGTCCAGGCCAGGCCACTCCGATCGTGGCCGGAGGCGACTGATCCGGACCGTCAGCTGTGAAACGGCCCTGTCAGCACGGCCGCAAACACCACCGTCATCGAATCCGCGACACCAGAAAGATTCGAACAGATGATCATCATAAATCGTTCGGCGCAACCGGGTCGAGGTCTGGTCGACGGCGCTCATGGCGGTGACTCTCCGCCATGGAAAGGAATTTCCCTGCCTGGGCGAGCGACGTTGGACCACGTTGCAGTTCTCGCGTACGGAGACATCCTCGAGTACCTTCGCAGAAGTGCTGGGGCTGCCTTCCGGCATGTCAGATAAACCGCGGGTGACAGAACGACGCGAATCCGTGGGTCAACATTCCTGGTGCGTTGGTCGACATCGGTGCGGCCGCCGACGGCACAGTGTGGGGCGTGAACGCCGCCGGTAATATCTACCGCTACACCGGAGACCAGGACGGGTAAGGACCCGCCAGCCACATCACGTGCGCTCTCCCCGGTCCGTGCACGGACCGGGGAGAGCGCGATCCGCCATCTCGACATCCAGCCGAACATGATCCAGAGATGGATGCATTCGCACGGCTGAGATAATAATCATTATCATGGCCAATACCGGGCGAGCGGTTCCGCCGATCGGAGGGCCCGTCCGCCGGAGGAGAGCGAAGCGGAAAGTTGCATATCCGATGGCACAGGTCGGAACGCGCCCGGACATCACCACGGATGTGCTTCAGGTAAGGAGGAGCTGGGAAGGGGAGATGGTCAGCGGGAACGGCGCGGTGACCGTCAGAACCTCGTCACCGTGGACTGTGCCGACCTCGAAGTACTCGGCCCCGGTGAGCGCGAGGGTGGTGATCGAGGGGCTGTCGGTGTCGACGATCCAGTAGTGGGCAATGGCGCTTAGTTAAGCGGCCCGAGCGAGCATGATCTTCGGTGATTGATCATGCTTGGTGCCGGTGTCTGTTGGGCTTTTGACTCGGTAGGCGTTGTGTCGGCCTCGTCTGATGGTGCGTGGGTACGTGCGGTGGAGGCGCACGGGGTTAAGCCGTTCGGTGATCTCTGTGAAGGTTTCCCGGAGCGCGTGCGTGTGGTCCTCAGGGGGAAAAATCCGCCTGGTCGGTGACCTGGCGGCGGACGACGCGTAGTGATCGCATGAAGGATAGCCTGTCCGGGTCGACGTCGGCTTCGTCGGCGGCCTCGCACATGAGACATCGGATTGCGTAGTGGCTGAGGAGCAGCGCCCAGATCTCTTGTTCCACCAGGTCCGGGAGTTTCGAGCGTAGGACGCGGGCTTCGCCCCGCTGGTGTGTCTTAATCTCATCGAAGATGTTTTCGATTTCCCAGCGCTCGTGATAGGCCGTGGCGAGTTCCACCGCTGGTATGTCGGTCTGGTTGAGGATATTGGTGATGAGGCAGATCAGTTCTCCGGTTCCGGATCCTGTGCGGTCAGGCACCGTGTATTCGATGACGCGGACGGGTGTCGCGGAGTCCTCGGGAAAGTCGCGGCCGGCGCGGGCGTCGGCGATGATCTGGTTCCGCTGTTTCCCTCTGATTTTCGGGTTGACGATGATAGAGAGGTAGGAGCTGTCGGGAAGGGACCGGATGACCGGTAGCGTGAGATCGGATTTGACTCGCCAGAGCAGGTCCGCGCCGGTGTCGAGCGCCTGCTGCCAGAGGTCGAAGCTGTAGAAGTAACGGTCGGCGGTGAGGAGCATCCCGGGTTCGCAGGCGTCGAGCAGGGTGGCGGCGAGAGCACGTTCGTCGCTGGCACGGGGACCGACCGCGGCGGAGACGATCGCGTGCGTGCCGCATTCGGCGAGCGCGACGACGTGGACCTGGGGCAGAGCGCTGGCCTTGTGTCCGTTGGTGGACCGCCCGAACCTGGCCACGTTCTCGGGGGTGTCTGCGGCGTCGAGGAAGAACCCGTCGATCGCCATCAGCCGCCGGGAACGCAGCCAAGTGCCCTTGGTACCCAGCCCCGCGACCGGCACAGCGACACGTTCGAACAGGACCTTCAGGGGGGCGGCACCGAGCCTGATCCGTGCCTGCGAGATCGCCCCGGTGGTCGGGACTTTCCAGTCACCCTGCCAGTTCCCCAGCCATCTCAACGCACCGGCGAGTTTACGCATGACTTCTTCGTAGTCATCGTCGAAGAACAGGCACATCGTCATGGTGAAGTACACCATGACCCGGGCTGGCAGCAGCCTGGTACGCCGTTCCTGCCGCTTCGTTTCCACCAGTACCTCTTCGACGAGGTCCCGGGGAACGATTCTGGCGAGCACACCGATCGAGATGCGGTCGGTCAGCCGGTCGTTGTCAACGGCTGGCAATTCAACTACCTGGCGAAGGCGCACCACATCTGGATTCTATCTGCCGACCGGCCGAAATCGCGGCATGAGCACTCCGCCGCCTACTGATCGACGTTGAGGAACGTGACTGGATGCCGTGTTCAGAAGTTGATCGATGCGGGATCGGGCGTTGGCGTGTCGGGATGGACGGACGCCCCTCCAGCCTAATTGAGCGGCATTGCAGTAGTGGGGGACGCCGAGACGGGCGTAGACGTCGCGTTTGAGCAGCCGGTCGATGCCCAGACTGCTGGGGGAGAGAACCTCGACGACCAGCACCGGAACAGCCAGGTAGCGTTCGCCACGCACGAGGTCGTCGCGGCGGACCACGCACACGTCCGGCTGGACGCTGGTGTGCCGCCCCTTGCGCACATCCGGCGTCGGTCCGAAGACGACCAGATCATCCGAGCCTTCGCGGTTGGCCGCCTCAAGGATGATCGCGAGGTTCAGGCAGGCGCGCTGATGCTCCCAGCGGGGCGCCGGGCTCACCAGGAGCACCCCGTCCACCAGCTCGTAGCGCCGACCGTCGTCGGGCATTTCCTCCAGATCGTCGACGGTGAACCCGTCGTCCCGAATCGGAAGATCCTCGTAGGCGACCGCCATGACCACCATGATGAGCTCCTCTCAGTCACAACGCCAGACTGATCACCACACACCCTCCGCACCAGACCGTACAACGATCTGTGGATAACCTGCGTTGTCCACAGGTGGCCCCTACTGTCAGTCATGAAACCAGTCATGAAACGAGGAGGGAACGCACCCGCCTCGCCGAGCGGGACGAGTGCATCCGCGGCGTTCACCGATCATGGCGGCGCCATACCGCCCCGGGGCGCCGCGCAACGGCGACGCTCCCGGGGCTGGCAGGCGTACAGGACGCGTTCAGGGCATCGTGACCTCACGGGTCACCCGCGAGTCCCACGGACACCAGTGGGCCCCGGGGAGGAACGCCCCACCGGCCTCATCCAGGTGCTCCTCGACATAGTCCATGTTGGCGTCACACACCTCGATCGCCATCGAGAAGAACGAGATGCTCGCCGGCTCGAGATGGAAGCTGTACTTCGGGTTGTAGGGCTTCTGTACTTTCCGGATCTTTCCGGTGACGTGCACCTCTTCCTTCTCCACTCCGGCGATGATGTTGCGGGCGTGGGTGATTTTATCGGGGTCCGTGAGCTCGAAGATGAACTCCTGTCCTGGTTGTTCCGTGAACGCGAAGTAGGCCATGGAAGACTCCTGGCTGTCCTGACTGAGAAAAATGAATGATCTGCCGCGGCACCGGTGTGGCCGGCAGGTGACGACCGACATGCGTCAGCCCGGTCGTCGTGGTCATTACTGTGACCGGTGTGACCGGTTTCGTCAACGTGCTCGGATTTATTTCGACGAGGACCATACGCCGGTCACTCCGTCGATATCCGGTCCCGAGCGGCCAAAGCTTCGCATCCCCTCCTTTACTGCTGCGAAGCAAATGTTCCGACCGCCCTGAAGGGCTGACGTGACGGACCGTACTACACTGGATTCACGCTCGCCAGCGAATCAGCTCCTGAAGGGCATCAGAACGGAAAACGGCATCAAGGTGGGCTGATTCCGGTCGGCGGGCCCGGTTGTGGCGACGCCCGGTCCGACCATTTTTTCATACTATTAGTAATCATACGATTGCCATCCGTGCATCAGATTGATCGACTCGGCTACGATGCCGCCCGTCATCTCATACATCCCCCCACGGAGCGCGGGCCGGTAGGACCGCTGTACCGCGTGCGAGCCAGAGGAGGAGTGTTGTCCGAACAGCAGAGCGATCAGGCGGAGCAGGCCCTCGGCAGGCTGACCATCGCCGATCCGCTGACCACCGAGCCGGGTGCTCCCGGCCCGCTGCCAAGGCCGGACCAGGAATGGCAACTGCGTAACGGCTTCGCCTGGGTCTACTACGGCGAGGGCAGCTCCGGCATCGAACGGCCGGTGATCATGGCCGATGGCTTCAACCTGGGCAGGAGCAACCTGGAGTGGCTCTACCAGGGCCTCGAGGCGGACTTCCCGCTCATCAGCACCCTGCGCAGCCAGGGCAGGACCGTCATCCTGCTCGGCTTCGAGGAGCGCACCGCCTCCATCCTGGACAATGCTCAGGCCGCGACCGAGGCCGTCCTCCGCACCATCGCGGAGCGCCGGGACTACAAGCCGCTGATCGTCGGCGGCTTCAGCATGGGCGGCCTCATCACCCGCTACGCGCTGGCCAGGATGGAGTACGAGAGCATCGATCATCAAACGGAGCTGTACTTCTCCTACGACAGCCCGCACCGCGGCGCTGTCATCCCCATCGCGCTCCAGGCGTTCGCCCACTTCATCCCAAGCCTCGTCCCGGGGCAGGAGAACGACTTCGCCAGGCAGTTGAACAGCGTGGCCGCACGTCAGATGCTCTGGCGGCACTACAACAGCGAGAACGGTGAGATCAGGCAGGACCCCGAGCGCGGCAAGTTCCTACAGGCGCTGGACAGAGTCGGCAGATGGCCTCGGCGGCCCCGCGGGATCGGTGTCGCCAACGGCGCCGGTGACGGTAGGGGTATCAGCCTCCCGCCCGGCGAGATCGCCTTGAAGATCAACGGTGTTGTCTTCCCCGGTACCACCCTCTACACCCAGGCCACGGGCAACGGCACCACCGTGGCCGAACTCAGGCGCCTGCTGCCGCCCGCAGCCAGGACGATCACCACCGACGGGTTCCCGGAGCTCGACGGCGCGCTCGACTCTGAGGTGCTGCCCATTCTACGGACACGCGATAACTGGACTATATCAGCTTTACGCCGCCTCTGGTATTGATGTCCGACTCGTCAGGTAGAGACGTTCGACGTGTTCCGGGGTGTGGTAGCCGAGGGTGGAGTGGAGTCGCTGCCGGTTGTAGAAGACTTCGATGTACTCGGCGATCGCACTGCGGGCGGCACGACGGGTTAGGTAAATTTCCCGATAGACGAGTTCGTTTTTCAGGGTGCCAAAGAAGGATTCGGCGGCGGAGTTGTCCCAGCACACTCCGGTGGCGCCTACGGAAGGTCGCACGCCGTGTCGTGCCAGCGTGCGATGGTAGGCGTCGGACGTGTATTGCGTACCGCGATCCGAGTGAAAAACCGCGTTCGGTGCAAGGGTGGTGCGGGACGCGGCCATGGTGAATGCGTCGACGACGAGTTCGGTCCGCATGTGACTGGCCATCGACCAGCCGAGAACCTTCCGTGAATAGCAGTCGATGACCGTGGCGAGATACAGCCAGCCTTCGCCGGTACGGACATAGGTGATGTCACCGACGAGCTTGGCCCCGGGGCGGGTGGCGGTGAAGTCGCGGCGGACGTGGTCGGTGGGCACCGGCGCCTGGCCGGGGATCGTGGTGCGGCGGTAGGCCCTGGGCTGGCAGGCCTTCAGCCCTGCTCGGCGCATGATCCGTCGGGCGAGGCGGACCGAGGTGGGCTGGCCCGACGCGGTCAGAGCGGCGGCGATCCGCCGCGCGCCGTAGGTCTGGCGCGAGGCGGCGAACAACGCCCGCACCTGGGTGTCCAGGGTGGTGTGCCGGCGGGTCCGGGACGACACCGGTCGCTGGTACCAGTCGTAGAAACCGGACGTCGACACCACGAGCCACTGGCACATTTTGCGTATCGGGTAGTTGTCCTTCTCCGCGGCGATCAGCTCGAACTTATCGATCACTGATGGCGTTGCGCGAAGAAGGCTGCCGCTTTTGAGAGGAACTCGCGCTCCATCCGGAGTTCCCGGTTCTCCTTCTCCAGCTCCCGTAGCCGGGCACGCTCGGACATCGACAGCGGTTCTTCTTCGCCTTGGTGGGCCCGACGCCAGGTGGCCACCCAGCTCCCCAGGGTTCCCTCGTTGATACCGAGGTCCTTCGCGATCGCCGATACCGGCCGACCCGAATCGATGACGAGTTTCACTGCCTCGTCCTTGTACTCGGGCGTGAACCGCCGCCGGGACTCAGTCATCAATCTCCTCCGCTCACGGATCAATTATCCCACATAGGGATCACTGTCCGAAGAACGGGGACCACCTCAACTCCTACCGGATCCTCGCCCACGCGCTGGAGGAGAACGGCGGCCGGGTGGAACTGCACCATCCCACGGTCTGCTTCGTCCCCTCGGTCAGCGCCGTCGCCATCCGCGACATCGACCGGCAGGACGACCTGTACGCGAACATCAACCAGCTCTCGCCGGAGGAGGAAAGCGAGCTGGACGAGTTCGTCTGCTCCGCCACCAACACCGGCCACACGGCCATCACGCAAGAACTGTCCACCTGGCTCCTGGACCGCCTCCCAGACTGATCCCGCCCACCCGACGACCACGGCGAGGCGCACGCCTTTCCCCGCCGGCGTGCGCCCCCTACGAGATCGCCTTCACCGCGCCCGCACGACGTGCCATGCGCCGTCTGCCCGAGAAGGTTGCCACCGCCGTCGTCGAGTTCCTTTACAGATCGCTGGCGGCCAACCCGCACCGTGTGGGTAAGCCGCTCCAGCTTCAACTCGCCGGTCTGTACAGCGCGCGACGCGGCGACTACCGCGTCGCTTGTCGCATCAACACCGACGACCACCACGTCGACGTCGTCGCCATTGAGCACCGCGCCGACCTCTACCGGCCGTGAGGGTAGACATGCCCCACCGTTCAGGGGGAGGCGGCAAGACGGAGGCGGTCGCGGTGGCGGGCGAGCAGCCGGTCGGCGAGGGCGTCGGCGAGTTCGATGTCGTCCAGTGACGCCCGGGTGCGTTCCTGGACGTCGAGGAGCGCGGCGAGCAGCTCCGCGGACAGACGGGTCCGGCCGGCCACCCGGGCCACACTCGGCGGCAGCGGCCGGGGGGACGACGGCGGTGACCCGGGGGCGGACGGGCGGGCGACGGGGGCGCCGGTGTCGGTACCCCGCTTCCAGCGGTGCTGCGGATGCGGGCGGCGGGGCCGGTTACGCAGGTCCATGCATCCACTAACGGCCCCGGGCGTCCCCGGATCAACCCTTGACATCAGGGCTGCCCGGCAGGCCCCCGGTTACCCACAGGTGGTCCCCAGCGGCGCGGTGGATACCCACCGCGCCATGAACAGAGCTATCCACATTTTCAGGAGTGTGTGACCGTTCTCACATCCGATCTCGCGTCCGATGAGACGGTTGCGAACGGATCATCCGGCGGGGGTGGACGTACCGGTTGCGTCGCCTGCCGCGTCAGCGCCACCCACGTCGGTACCGCCGGCACCCCCGCTGCCGTCAGGCTCCCGCGACTCCCGTGACGCGCCCGTCGCCGCCGTCAGCCCCTGGGAGCCCGAGAGGCCCGTCACGCCGGCGGATCCACGCCGCGCCGCGGCCTGCCACGGCGACACCGCACCAGCGGTTCCCACCGGCTCGGTGGCCTCCCAGACCTGCCGCCAGCGCGCCTTCCGGGCGGACCGCGCGGCCCGGGCCGGCACCGCCGGGCGCTCCCGCGCCGCACGCAGCGAATCCCACCAGGACGTGGCGTCCTCGTCGATCAGCCGGGACACCTCGGCGAAGATACGGCCGGTGAAGGAACGCAGGTCGCTGTCGGCGGGATACAGCGGCCGGCCGAACCGCACCGACACCCCCGGCCGGCCCGGAACCGTCCAGGCCCGGCCCCGCGGCATCGCACCGAAACTGCCGCGGATACCCACCGGCACCACCGGCACCCCACAGGTGATCGCCAGATGCGCCGCGCCGAACCGGAAGCGAGCGAGCTGGCCGTCCTTCGACCTGGTCCCCTCCGGGAAGATGACCAGATTCCAGCCGCCGGCAAGCAGGTCGGCGGGTGCGCTCGACGGCGCCCCGCCCCGGCGTTCGATCGGCACGGTCGCGAACAGGAAGGCCGTGCCCAGACCCCGCCACCAGCTGTCGAAGAAGTAGTCGGCGGCGGCGGCCACCGCCGTGTGGTCCCGGATGTCCCGCGGCAGCGCGCACAGCAGCAGCGGCGCGTCCAGATGGCTGGAATGGTTCGACACGAAGACCGCGGGCGTGCGCAGCCCCTCGATCGCGTCCAGCCCGGCCACCGACAGGGACAGGTTCGCGTCCAGCATGGGCCGCATCCCGAACTCCAGCGCGGCGACCCGGGCCGCCCGCATCGCCGGCGTGCGCGCCCACGACGTGGGGAACTCCCGGGCCCGCGGCGCCGGCTGGTACGGCCGCGCCGAGGCGGGCACCGGTGGGCGCGACGCCCACCGCCAGCCGCGTGCCATCTCACGCAGCCCGATCCCCGCCGGGCGCTGCCGGCCGCCCGGCGCCGTCACCGCACGTCCGCGATGGCGTGCGGCGGGGAGTGCAGATAGGTCAGGGACGGAGCCCGCCCCACCGTGGACGAGATCATCTCAAGCGCGTCGGCCAGCGTGGACGCGGCCCGGAAACCCATCCGCGAGCAGGCCGCCCGGTCACCGCCGACCCACACCACGTCCCCGAGATGGTCCAGGGCGTGCGCGCCCCAGTACCACATGTAGAACGGGTGCACACCGTGATAGGCATGGGACGTCCGGTACAGGTGGATGTACCAGGGGTCGGTGGCGTACTGCTTCTCGAAGGTCGCCTCGATCGTCGCCGGGTCGGTGGACTCGGCGAGCACCTCCTCGAAGAAGTCCACATACGACGGATGGTGCAGCTGGGAGAACTCCGGCGTCACCGGATGGTAGAGGATCATCGCGCCGCCGCGGCGCACCAGCGGCCGGCCCCGGTACATGTTGAAGAAGTACCCCAGGCCCAGGCACATCGCGAGAATCGGGTTCATCACCGAGTTGACGTTGTACGGCCCGAGATACGGCAGGCCGGCAACGAGGACGTCGCTCTGCCCATCGACCTCGACGAGTTGCTGGCGGTGCACGTTGGCCAGGGTCTTCGCGTGCACGGCCTCGGTCTCACCGGCGTGCACGCCGGTTACCCCGTAGTCCGCGACCAGGTCCTGGAAGATCCGGCGGCGGGGACGCGTCGGCATGGTGGCCAGCCCCCGCGACAGCCCGAACGCCATCGCCTGGTCACGCACGGACCACTCCCACTCCCGTTTGGTGAGGAATCCGTACCGGGCCGGGAACGCGGCGTTGTTCACCGTCGTCTCCACCGTGAAGATCTTCAGGTGGTCGGCGAGCAGCCGGCCCATCCGCCACGCCGAGGAGTGCATGGCCGAACGGGTGTGGTCCATGAACGACCGTGAGTGCACCATGGTGTGGCTGTTGTGGTGGTGGCGCAGACTGTTGTACGACGCCAGCCCGATCGGCACCGACTTGTGCCCGCCGTCCATCGCCACCAGGTTGACGTTGACGTAGACCAGCAGGTCCGACTCGGCGGCCCGCCGGTTGATCTCGACGTCCTCGCCGTTCTCGGTCAGGCCGACGTGCAGCAGGTTGTCCCTGTCCTCGGCGTCGTGGTTGTAGAGGTTGTCCGGCCAGAACGAGCGGAACACCCGCTCCCCGACGGCCCGCTCGATCTCGGCGGCGGTCATCCGGCGGTGCAGGGCGTTCGCCACGATGAGCACCACATCGTCGACCCCGGCCTCGGCCGCGAGCGTCAGCACCTGCTCGATCACCCGCTGGCGGATGTCGGGCCGGCGCATCGGCGGCAGCGGGATCGACAGGTCGTCGAAGGCGATCGTCAGCCGCATCCCCGGCCGCAGCAGCGCCCGCAACGGCTCGCTGTTCTCCGGCTCGGCCAACGCCCGGCTGATCGCCGCGTCGACGTCCGGCAGCGCCGGCAGCGACTCCGGCGGGTAGAGCACCCGGGTACCCAGCGGAAAACGTTCCAGCCCGAACCCCTCACCCTGGTGGACGAGCAGCGGAGGAGTCCGCTCATCGACTTCGAGCACGAACCCCGGTCTCACCTGTGCGATCCCCTCACGCGTGGTTTCAGCCGAACGACACTGGGTTGCCGTCGGCGTCCTGGAATAAGCGTCCCAGCAGAGGCCACAGTGCCTGCGGGCAGGCCCCGTCCGTCTCTTCTGTGCCCTGTCACGTTCCGTGCCCCGTCACGGCGTCATCAGGTCGAAGGCAACCTTGACCGCTCCCAGCCGTCCGGCGGACAGCGCATGGTCCAGCGCGTCCCGCCAGCGGTCCAGCGGATAGGTGGCCGACAGGATCCCGTCCAGCGGCGCGGACGCGGCGAGCTCGAGGGCCCGGTCGAAGTCCGACCGCTCCCGTGGCCGCCCGCCCGCATGCCCGTTCACCTGGTTGTCCGGCCGGTCGTCCGAATGGGCGTCCAGCCGGACGGCCGGATGGGCGGCCGTGCCGGCGGACGAGGCGTAGGCGCCCACCAGCTCCAGCTCGCGGAACCACAGCGGGGTCAGGTCCACCGACCCGGTGGGCACCCCCGACAGCACCACCCGCCCGCCCGCCCGGGTGGTGCGCAGCGCCGTGGACAGCGACGACGCGCTGCCCGCGCAGTCGATCGCAACGTCCACCCCGCCGAGCAGGTAGGGCGGGCCGACCTCCGGGTCGAGCCGCAGCGCACGGGTGCCCCGGCGCACCCCGCCGACGGCGGACGCCGGCGGCAGGACCTCATCCGCGCCGAAGAGCCGGGCCAGCTCCACCTGCCGGCGGTGCTTGGCGACCACGGTCACCGTGCCGGCCCGGGTGTAGGCGCGCAGCGCCAGCAGGGTGAACAGCCCCACCGCGCCCGCGCCGATGACCAGCACCCGGTCGCCGTCGGCGGGAGCGGCCCGCAGCGCGGTGTGCACGGCGCAGGCCAGCGGCTCGACCAGCACCGCCCGCTCGTCCGGCAGGTCCGCCGGCACCGGGTACAGCTGCGAGCGGTGCGCGACCAGCGCCCCGCTCCATCCGCCGCCGGTGTCCGCGCAGAAGCCGGTCTGCAGACCGGGGGAGACATGCCCGGAGGTGACCCGGTCGCAGCGGCTGGTGTGCCCGCCGGCACAGCCGGTGCACGCGGGCAGCCCCCGGGCGGCACAGCCGAGCACCGGGTCGACGACCACCCGGGAACCCGCCGACAGCTCCGTCCCATTACTCAAAGTGACATCCGTCTGTGTGTCGGCCACGATCTCGTGCCCGGGCACGAACGGCATCGACACCAGGGAGGCGAAGTAGAACGACGACCGCCCGGTGACGGTGGCCAGATCCGACCCGCAGATCCCCGACAGCCGTGGCCGGATCGTCACCCAGTCCGGCCCGGGACGCGACGGTGTCGGCCGGTCCCGTAGCCGCAGCGGCGCCGTGGTCGTCGCCGCCGCACCGGCCAGGGACGGCAGCCGACCCGACACCGTCCGGGTGGTCAGGTAACGCGGTAGCGACCGGTAGAGCTCCAGGGCGCGGCTCACCGCCGACCCCCCGGGTCGAGGGTGATGACGCGGTCCGTCCCGGCGCCCGAGCCCCCCGCCGGCCCCCCGCCGGCCCGCCAGGCCCGCACCCGCGCGGCCGCGGCATGGGCCCGGCGCTCGTCGCGGCCGGCCGCGACCGCACGCGGCTCGCCCGGTGTCGACGACCACTCCTCGATCGGCCAGCCGGAACGGCGGGCGACCCGGTACAGCGGCAGATCGGGGCTGACCGCCACCGGGTTGCCGACGGCACGCAGCATCGGCAGGTCCGACTGGCTGTCGGCATACCCCCACGACGCCCGCAGGTTCGCCCCCACCCGGCCCGCATAGTGGCCCAGCCATGCCGCCCGGGCGTCCCCGACCAGCGGCGCCGACGTCAGACGCCCGGTGTAGCGCCCGTCCGGCCCGAGCGCGAGACCGGTCGCGACGATCTCGTCGAACAGCGGCGTCAGCGGACGAGTGAGCACCTCGACCGCGCCGGTGAGCAGGACCGTCCGGTGCCCGGCCTCCCGGTGCTCGCGGACCCGGCGGATCGCCGCCGGCTTGACCCGGCGCAGCAGGATGTCCCCGGCGACCTCGTCGACGAGGCGGGCGAGCTCGTCGGGGTCGGCGCCGGCGTAACGGGTGTACACCGCCCGGATGAGATGGCCCCGGTCCCGCCGTTCGGCGCGGATGTACCCGGGCAGCGCACGGGCCAGCGAGGCCAGCTCCCGGCTGCGGGCCACGGCGTTCTGGTCGGCCAGCCGCAGCCACAGGTAGGACTCGATCACGGTTGAGGACACCAGCGTGCCGTCCAGATCGAACACCGCCAGCGTGTCCGGCCCGCTGGCCGAGGCCGGGGCCACCCGGCGGACCGCCGGCGGTGACGGATCCGGCCCGCGGATCGTCGCCGTCACGCTCGGGATGTGGATGTCCTGCAGGTAGGTGTGCCAGTCGTAGCAGGCCGGGTCGAAGCCGAACCGCTGCGCGTCCGCGGGCTCCAGCCCCTGGTGCAGAGCCCGGGTCGCGTCGTCGACGTAGACCAGTTCGGCCCGGGTGTAGGAGCGGTACAGGTCCTGGTAGCGGCGCAGGAACGACAGCCGCTCGTCGAGCTGCTCCAGGTCGCGGGCGGCCTGGCGGACCCGGTCGGAACGGGGCGCGTACCCCAGCGCCCGGCCGGCGAGCTCGGTGAACCGCTCCCCGCGGCGCAGCCTGCTCTCGACCGTCGCGGCCCCGGCGAAACGCCACTCGGCCGCGGCGACGGCGCCACGGTTGCGGGCGACCAGCGGGTGGCGCTGGAAGTACTCCTGGACGTGCTCGTAGAGGTCCCGGAACAGCAGCGGGTTACGGAAGCCCGAACAGACCGTGTAGTAGGCCGGGGTGTTCGCCGGCGGGGTGGTCGCCGCCGCGGCGATGATCGCGTTGACCACCAGGTCGACCGGGATGATGTCGATGATGCCGTCGGGGGAGGCCGGGAAGTCCGGCAGCTCCCCGCGCGCGTAGGCGATGATCAGCGGCTCGGCCATCTTGAAGCCCTCGATCCACCCCGGGAACGGGCGGGCCAGCGCGCTTTCGATGATGGACGGGCGCACCACGGTCAGCGGCAGGCCGTCGCGGGAGTTCTCCAGGTAGCGCTCGGCGAGCGCCTTGGTGAAGGTGTAGCAGTCGGTCCAGCCCAGCACCCGGGCCCGTTCCCCGCCGATCTCGACGAGCCGGCGCTCCACCCACCTGCGGCGGTGGCGTTCGGCCTCCCGGGAGACCGTCTGGGCGCCGGCGCGCACGTGCTCGGCCTCGGCCCGCTCCCGGAAGCCGCGCAGCGCCTCGGGGGTACGGGAGGCGTCCTCGGCCGCCGGCCGTGCCCGCTGCGCGGCGGCCTGCTCCACCCGCCAGTCGACGGTGTGCGCCAGCCGGCCCTCGGCCACGTGCCCGGAGCGCAGACCCGCCACGTACGCCGTGGAGATGTGCACGAGGTGGGGGCGGGCGCCGCTGTCCTGCACGGCCCGCAGCAGTTCCTGGACCCCGCCGAGGTTGGTGGCGAAACCCGTGTCGATCGGCGGGTCGAAGGACACCTCACCAGCGCAGTGGATCACGATGTCGAGGTCCGCCGGTAACGTCGGCATCCGCTCCAGGTCACCTTCGAGCACGGTGACCCGTTCGCGCAGCGTCCGCTCGACCTCGTCCGCGCCGACCCGCTCGCGCCAGGCCGCGAATGCCGGTTTGGTCACCAGGGCGGCGAACCGGGCCTGTCCGCTGCGGCCGGCGCGGGGGCGGACGAGGACGACCACCTCGGTGTCGGGCAGATCGGACAGCAGCCGTTCGAGCAGTGCCTCGCCCACGAAGCCGGTCGCTCCCGTGACAAGGACACGCTTGCCCGCGAGCCGCTCGGGCAGCCCCACCGCCTCACCTCGTTCCGTCATCGGGATTGCGTTGTCGGGACGCCGGTGGTCACGCGGTGAGGGACACCGGTGCGCGGGGCCGCGACCGGCTCACGCCGGTGAGGCTGCGTCCCCTTTCGCCCAGGTCTGCCTCGTTCGGCGCCGACCGGCCATGGAGCGGGTACGGGTGGACATTACAAGCACAGCCGCGACAAGTGACACAACCGACGTGGCCGACACCGCCGCCAGGGCGTGTCCGACGGCAGCCAGCCGATCATCTGGTCGATCGTCCGTCAGACACGCCCGATGGCCGCGACGAGCCGGTCGCAGGCATTCTCCACACCCCACCGCCGGGCCAGCGCGGCCAGCCCCGCGCGGTCGGCGGGCTGGGCGGGCAGCCGGTCCGCCACCGGCGGCAGGGCGACGTCGGTGACGACCCTGACCACCGGCACGGCCGCGTCCAGGTAGGCTGCGGCCTCGACGATCCGCTGCCTGCTCCCGCCCGGGAAGCCGGCGATCTCCCCACGCGCGGCCGCGGCCCGGACCGCCGCCAGCGACCCGAAGGTGCGCAGCAGCGCCGCCGCGGTCTTCACGCCGATGCCCGGCACGCCCGGCAGCCCGTCGCTGGGGTCGCCGCGCAGCACCGCGAAGTCGGCGTAGGCCCGGCCGGGGATGCCGAAACGGCTGGTCACGGCAGCCTCGTCGATCACGGCGAACCGCTCGACCGCGTAGCGCACCCGCACCGGCCAGGAGTCGTCGACCAGTTGGAACAGGTCCCGGTCCCCGGTGAGCACGTCCACCTCCGCCCGGCCGCGGGCGGCCAGCGTGCCGATGACGTCGTCCGCCTCGTAGCCGGCGGCCGAGACCCGGGGGATGCCGACGGCGTCCAGGACCGCGTCGATGATCGGTAGCTGGGCGGTGAGCTCCGCCGGGACGTCCTCGATCCACCCGGCCCCTTCGGCCCCGCCGGTGCCGCCGGCGGCCACCCGGTGGGCCTTGTACGACGCCAGCAGCGCGACCCGGAACCGTGGGCGCCAGTCCGCGTCGAAGCAGGCGACCAGCCGGGTGGGGCGGATCTCGGCGATCTGCCGGGTCAGGGTGTCCAGCAGGCCGCGCACGGCGTTGACGGGCGTCCCGCCCCCGGCGCGGACCGACCGCGGCACCCCGTAGTAGGCCCGGAAATACAGCGACGGAGTATCCAACAGCATCAGCCGATCGGCGGTAGTGGATGTACGCACTCGGACAGGGTGGCATCCCCTGTCGTGCACCGACACCCGCCTCCGCGCGTATCAACCCGCGTATCAACCTCTGCCCAGCACACGACCACGGTGCGTGATCTGCGTACGCTCCGGATCGTGCTGGAAGACCTTGACCGTGAGATCGTCCGTCTGTTGTGCCGGGACGGCCGGATGAGCTACACCGACCTGGGCCGGGCCACCGGCCTGTCCGTGTCCGCGGTCCATCAGCGAGTGCGCCGCCTGGAACAGCGGGGCGTGATCACCGCGTACGCGGCCATCGTCGACGCCGCTGAGATCGGCCTCCCGCTCACCGCGTTCGTGTCGATCAAGCCGATCGACCCGAGTCAGCCGGACGACGCCCCGGAGCGGCTACGGGACCTGACCGCCATCGAGGCCTGTCACAGCGTCGCCGGCGAGGAGAGCTACCTGCTCAAGGTCCGCGTCGGCACCCCGGGCGACCTGGAAAGCCTGCTGCAGCAGATCCGGGCCGCGGCGAACGTGTCGACCCGCACCATGGTCGTCCTGTCCACCCCGTACGAGGCACGGCCACCAGCCATCTGACAGCAGACTATCCGACACCGCCCGCGGCGGGCGTCACGTCGGCCGGTGTGTGATTCTCGCGACCGTGCAGCCCCGACGACCGTGATTCTCGACGACACGGCCGGCCCGTCATGGGTCACGGCGTCCGGCCCGGCCGCGG
Source organism: Candidatus Protofrankia datiscae (assembly GCF_000177615.2). Classification (GTDB taxonomy): domain Bacteria; phylum Actinomycetota; class Actinomycetes; order Frankiales; family Frankiaceae; genus Protofrankia; species Protofrankia coriariae. The sequence goes on from NC_015656.1 coordinate 2,819,500, forward strand.
GCAGGCACACTTTCAGGTGTGACGGACATGTCGTCGAACCCAGGAGCAGCCGGCTCAGCCGACCCGCTGAACGAACAGGACGGACAACCGGTGGGTACCAGAGCGGCGCGTGCCAGAGCAGTGTCCGCCGCGGCGGCGGACACCCGGGGAGCGGGCGCCGGGACGGGGCGAGCCGGGCGCAACGGCACCCGGCGCATCCTTTACCGCGGCGGGCGGATCCACAGCCCGGCGTCCCCGTTCGCGACGGCGATGCTGGTCGAGGACGGCCGGATCGCCTGGCTCGGCTCGGACCCGGCCGCCGACGCCCTGGCCGCCGAGGAGACCGTGGACCTCGACGACGCCCTGGTCACCCCCGCGTTCGTGGACGCCCACGTGCACGTGACCGCCACCGGGCTCGCCCTTGACGGGCTCGACCTGTCCCGGGCGCCGTCCCTGGCCCACGCCCTCGACCAGCTCGCCGAGCACGTCCGGCGCCGCCCCTCCGATGTGGTGCTCGGCACCAACTGGGACGAGACGGCCTGGCCCGAGGGCCGCCCACCCACGGCCGCCGAACTCGACCGGGCGGCCGGCGGCGTGGCTGTCTACCTCTCCCGTGTCGACGGCCACGGCGCGGTCGTGTCGTCCGCGCTCGCGGCCCGCTGCGGCGCCCCGGGCAGGCCGGGCTGGCTCGGGGACGGCCGCTGCCGGGGCGAGGCCCACCACGCGGCCCGCGCCGCCGCCTACGACAGCGTGTCCGCCGGCCAGCGGCGGGCCGCCCAACGGCAGGTCCGAGCCCACGCCGCCGCTCTCGGCATCGCCGCCCTGCACGAGATGGCCGGGCCGGAGGTCTCCAGCGCGGACGACCTCAGCGACCTGCTCGCGCTCGCCGCCGCCGAACCGGGCCCCGTCGTCCACGGATACTGGGCCGGGGAGATCGACACCGCCGTCGCTCTCGGTGCCGGCATCGGTGGAGACCTGTTCGTCGACGGCTCGCTGGGATCGCGCACCGCCGCGTTGCGCGCCCCCTACGCGGACGCCGCCGCCGGCGACGCGGGCCTCACCGGCGGGGGCGCCGGGGCCGGCAGCCCGGCCGCCGGCAACCGGGGTCTGCTGCACCTGGACGCCGACGCCGTGTCCGGGACGGTCGTGCAGGCCGCCGAGGCCGGTCTGCAGACCGGCTTCCACGCGATCGGGGACGCCGCCCTCGACACCGTCCTCGACGGCTTCGAACGGGCAGCCGACAAGATCGGCCTGCCGCGGATCCTGGCCGGCCGGCACCGCGTCGAGCACTGCGAGATGGCCGACGCCGCCCAGATCGCGCGGATGGCCCGCCTCGGTCTGACCGCCGTCGTGCAGCCGGCCTTCGACGCCTGCTGGGGCGGCCGGGACGGCATGTACGCCCAGCGGCTGGGCGCCGACCGGGCGGGCGCGATGAACCCGTTCGCCGCGATGGCCGCCGCGGGTGTCGTCCTCGCGCTGTCCTCGGACGCCCCGGTGACCCCGCTGGACCCGTGGGGCGGGGTACGTGCCGCGGTCGCGCACCACACACCGTCGGCGGCGCTGAGCGCCCGGGCGGCGTTCGCCGCCGCGACCAGGGGCGGGTGGCGGGCGGCCCGGGCCGACGGCGACGGCAGCGGGCTGCTCGCCCCCGGGGCCCCGGCGACGTTCGCGGTCTGGCAGGTGGCGGGGGAGCTGGTGGTCCAGGTGCCGGACTCCCGCGTCGCGGCATGGTCCACCGACCCGCGCGCCGCTGTCGCCGGCCTGCCCGATCTCGACGGGCCCACGCCGACCTGTGTACGCACGGTCGTGCGCGGCACGGTCATCCACGACCTGCTGTAGGGGCCGGCGGCAGGGCCGGCGAGGAGCGCTTGTGGCTGGCCTGCCGGGGACGGACGGGGCGGGCAGGCCAGCCGGTGGGCAGCCCCCTGCCCGCCTCGTCCGTCCCTCCACCCGTCCATGGGCACGAACGCGCCCGTCGGCGCGGAAGCGGATACGAGAAAGGGTCCCGGACCGCCCTTCGGACCGACGCCGTGCCCGCCGGATGCGGACGCGGACACCGTTGTCTAGGGGACGATCTGGGACCCTCCGGGCTGTCTCGCAGCCCCCCTTTGCCAGCGACGGGAAACTTCCTGTCCGAACCCCGCCGCTGACCGGGCCTGGTAGCAGGCGATCAGGGACGTGTAAGCGTCCGCTGGCCGCCGGCCGGTCCAGTTGTCAGGGAAAAGGCACTCCCGCAGCCGTCTGATGAGTGGACAGGATGAACGGTACCGGTCGTTACTCGGTCGCTGTCAACCACACGTTCCCTCCGGGTCTTCCTCCCGTTCTCCCTGATTCCCCCGGACACGGCGCGGTTCGCCGCCATGCCAGCGCGCCAGCCAGGCATGACGTGTGCGTGGTCGCGCCGCGGTCGCGCATGATTGCACAGCGCAAATTGTGTGTTAATTGTTATTTCTGGTGTCGCGGGTCACAAATGCCGGCCTTCCGCCGGATTTTGCGAACTTTTTCTCAAAAAGAAGATCGCACGATAGATATATCAACCGAGAGACAATCGACGAACAAAAAATATCCACAGACCCCGTGGTCACGCCGACGGTGCGGGCATACCGACATAGGGAGCATCGAGTACTTACTCGAATGCAGCGTGTAGTACTGTCGGCTGCGGTTCCGAACGAGACCGGGGACGAGACCTGACCGCGGCATCGGCCGCGAGCCGGCCACGCCACCAGGAAGCCGCCAGGATGCCGCCGAGAGGCCAGGCCAAGAGGTCCACAGGCCAAGAGCCCCAGGAAGAAGCGATGACAGTCACCGACGCCGCCCACCGCCCTGCCGCCAGGCACAGGCACCGGCGGCCAACCGATCTCTCCCGAAGGATCCTGATGAGCTGGCTGGTTCTGGTGGTCGCGATCGCCTGCGACGTGGCAGCCACCTACGCCCTCGCCGCCTCCCACGGCTTCCGCAACCTGGCCCCCTCGGTCCTCGCCGTCCTCGGGTTCCTCCTGACCACCTACTTCTTCGGCGTCGCCCTCACGGGACTGGGCCCGAGCGTGTCGTACGCGGCCTTCGGGGCGCTGGGGACCGCCTCGGTCGCCGTCATCGGCATCGCCCTGGGCACGGAGCACGCCAACTGGCTCAAGACAGGCTCCCTGACTCTGATCATCATCGGTGTGGTCCTGCTCCCTCTCGCCGACCACCGGGACAAGGGCACCGCACCGCCCCCCACGCACAGCTCCGAACGAACCGCCCGAAGCTGAGATGCCAACCAGGCAATGCCAACCAGGCAACACGGCCGCATCCCAGAACCCTCAGTGCCACACAGTCGCCCTCACGGGAGCGAGGGAACAAACGGTCGCTCTGGCAGCCGTTTCCGTACTCGTTCCTCTCAGGACGGGGTGCGTCAGCACGGTGCTCCGGTGACGTCTTCGATCCGAACCTGACCCACGCCGGCCGCCCGGGCCCGGCGGACGGATGTTTCGCCGACCCGGTCGTTGGCGGGCCGGCTGGTAGCCGACACTACTAGACTGTCGCTGCTTAGTTCTGGTGTGTCTTGTGTCTGGGTGAGAGGGTTGGGTCTGGCAGGTCTCCCCGTCCCTCTGCCGGTCAGGACTGTGTCGTGGGTTCGCAGAAGAAGTGGCCGGTCACCTTGACCGAGGCTGATCGTGACGAGTTGGTTCGGGTGACCTCGACGGGGGTTCATCCGGCGTCGATGATCCGGCGGGCGCGGGTCCTGCTCGCGTTGGACACCTCGGTCGGCCCGGTTGCCTCCCAAGAAGAACTCGTGGTCCGGGTCGGGGTCTCGGGTGAGACGCTGCGGCTGGTCGCGAAGCGGTTCACCGAGACCGGTGGGGATGTGGGGGCCACGATCGGTCGGAAGGCACGGGAGCTTCCCCCGGTGCCTTCCCCGGTGACCGGCGAGGTTGAGGCCAGACTGATCGCGCTGGCATGCTCGCAGCCACCGGCTGGTTATGCACGCTGGTCGCTGCGGCTGTTGGAAAAGCACGTCGCGCTGGTCGCCGACATCCCGGACCTGGACCATTCCACCATCGGCCGGGTCTTAAAAAAACGAGGTTGCGTCCTCATCTGAGGAAGTGCTGGACCATCCCACCGAGGGCGAACGCGCAGTTCGCCGCGCGGATGGAAGACGTTCTGGCGGTCTACGCCCGGCCCCACAACCCGGGCGTGCCCGTGGTGTGCATGGACGAGAAGCCCTACCAGCTGTTGGCCCACGCCCGCGACCCGATCCCCGCCACGCCAGGGCGTGACCGGCGCGAGGACTCCGAGTACGTGCGCCACGGAACCTGCTCGATCTTCTGCTGGGTCGAGCCACTCGCCGGCTGGCGCCGCGTCCAGGCCACCCCACGGCGCACCAGGATCGACTGGGCACACCACGTCAGGCGCCTGCTCACCCTCGACTACCCCGACGCCGAACGGGTCGTGCTGGTCATGGACAACCTCAACACCCACGACATCTCCTCGCTCTACGAGGCCTTCGACCCGGCCGTCGCGTTCGCACTCGCGCAACGACTCGAGATCCACCACACCCCCAAACACGGCTCCTGGCTCAACATCGCCGAAATCGAACTCGCCGCCCTGACCCGCCAATGCCTCGACCGCCGCATCGACACCCTCGACGTCCTGAACACCGAACTCGACGCCTGGCAGACAGCCGTCAACGCCAACCAGCGCCAAGTCAACTGGCACTTCACCACCGATGACGCCCGCACCAAACTCCGCCACCTATACCACACACATTAGCGGCGACAGTCTACTAGAAGTGTGGCAGCCCAGGACATGCTGAGCGCGGATCACGGTGCGAGCCGCGGTGCCGCGTCCGGCACGGACGACGCGTCCGAGCCGGACGGGGACGCCTCCTCGCCCCAACGGTCGTCCCAGCGGCCGGTGCGGCGGCTGGGACGCCGGCTGATCCGGCCACTGTTGGCGGCCACCGCCGGCGTGCTGCTGTACCTGGCGTTCCCGCCCGCCGGGATCTGGCCGCTGGCGCCGGTCGCAGTCGCGCTGCTGACCCTGGTCGTGCGCGGTGTGCGCCTGCGTCGGTCGTTCGCCCTCGGCCTGCTCTTCGGTCTCGGCTTCATGCTGGCGATGCTGCGTTTCGTGACGTTCGTCGGCATCGACGGCTGGGTGGTGCTCTCGGCCGGCGAGGCGGCCCTGCTCGCGCTGGTCGCCCCCGCGAGCACCGCGGTGACACGGGTACGCGGGTGGCCGTTGTGGGTGGCCGCGGTGTGGGTCGCGCAGGAGGCGGTGCGCGCACGAGTGCCCTTCGGTGGCTTCCCGTGGGGGAAGCTGGCTTTCAGCCAGGCGGACACACCGCTGACACCACTCGCAGCGCTCGGAGGATCACCGCTGGTGACCACCGCGGTCGCCGGCATCGGCGCGCTGCTGGCCGCGGCCGCCATCCGCGCGGGTGTACCGGCCATGGACGCCACCGGATCATCCCGCTCACCCGGCGCGCATGGCAGGGACGAGCGGACGGGCGCCGGAACGGGCGGTAGGAGCCGTCGGGTACGGACGGCCGTGGCGACAGCCCGTCCGCTGGCCGCGGCCGCCGCCGTGACGCTGGTGGGCCTCGCGATACCGCTGCCGACCGCGGCGCAGACCGGCACCGCGGACATCGCCGCGGTGCAGGGCAACGTCCCGCGGGCCGGTGGGCTGGACGCGCTCGGACGCATGTTCCAGGTCACCACCAACCACGTCACGCGGACCGAACAGCTCGCCGCGGACGTGGCCGCGGGCCGGGCCCTACAACCCGATCTGGTCCTGTGGCCGGAGAACGCCTCGGACGTCGACCCGCTTGCCGACCCCCGCGCCGCCGCCCTGCTGGACCGGGCCGCGCGGGCGGCGGGCGCTCCCGTCCTCGTCGGCGCGGTCCTCGACGGGCCGGGTCCGCGCAGGGTGCGCAACGCCGCCCTGGTGTGGGAGGACACCGGCTGGACGGGGCAGATGTACGTCAAGCAGCACCCGGTGCCGTTCGCCGAGTACCTGCCGGGCCGGGCCGTCCTGGAGAAGCTAATCGGCCGGTTCGCCACCGAGATGCCCAACGACTTCGTCCACGGCACCGCAACCGGGGTCCTGACCATCCGTGACATCACCGTCGGTGATGTCATCTGCTTCGAGGTGGCCTACGACGGCCTCGTGCGCGCCGCTGTCGACGCCGGCGCGCAACTGCTGGTCGTGCAGACCAACAACGCCTCGTTCGGACGCCGGGGCGAAAGCGAGCAGCAGCTGGCCATGACCCGGCTGCGCGCGGTCGAACACGGGCGGGCAGCGGTGCAGGTGTCCACCAGCGGTCAGAGCGCGATGGTCATGCCCGACGGCCGGATCATCGCACAGTCCGGGCTGTACCAGGCGGCCATCCTGACCGCCGCGCTGCCGTTGCGTACGGGGCGTACGGTCGCGGACCGGCTCGGTAGCCTCCCGGAGACGCTCCTGGTGATGATCGGAGTGGTCGCTGTAGCGTTCGGCCTGCGGGCTGGCCGGCGAGAGCAGGACGGGCAGGCGGGCAGCGGCCCCGCCGACGACAGCGCTGGCGACACCGAAGACACCGAAAGGAGCCGCGTGGACGGCGAGCGCGTTCTCGTGTGTGTTCCCACCTACAACGAGCGGGAGAACCTTCAGGACACGGTCAACCGGCTCCGGACGGCCAATCCGGACGTGGACGTGCTGGTCATCGACGACGCGAGCCCGGACGGCACCGGCGAACTCGCCGACGAACTCGCCACCGCCGACCCGCACGTCCACGTCCTGCACCGGCAGACCAAGGAGGGGCTGGGCGCGGCCTACGTGGCCGGTTTCAACTGGGGGCTGGGCCGCGGCTACGGCGTCCTGGTCGAAATGGACGCCGACGGCTCGCACCAGCCGGAGGAGCTGCCCCGCCTGCTCACCGCCCTGCGCACGACCGACCTGGTCATTGGTTCACGCTGGGTGCCCGGGGGAGAGGTGCGCAACTGGCCGCGGGCCCGGCTGCTGCTCTCCCGCGGCGCCAACGTGTACGTGCGGACCGCCCTCGGCATGCCGCTGGCCGACGCGACCGCGGGTTTCCGGGCCTACCGGGCCGGGGTCCTGCGCAACCGCGATCTTGACCGGGTCGCGTCGCAGGGGTACTGCTTCCAGGTCGACCTGGCCTGGCAGGCGTGGCGGTCGGGATTCCGGGTCGGCGAGGTCCCGATCACCTTCGTCCAGCGTGAGCGCGGACGGTCGAAGATGAGCCGGGCCATCGTGGGGGAGGCGCTGTGGCGGGTGACCTGGTGGGCGGTGCGGTCCCTGCGCGACCGGCCGGCCGCGGGCGGCGGCCGCGGCGCCCGGCGGCAGGGAGCGGGCAGGAGCACGGCCGTGGTGGGCCGGGACGAGACGGGCCCGGGCACGCGCTCCGGTGGGGACGGCGGGCCGCTACCGCTGCCCGCGGCCCGGGGGAGCGCCGAGGAACAGCAGGAACGGTCGACGACGGGTGTCTCGGCATGAGACCGGTTCGACACGCGTGTGGCCCGTCCGGATCGTCCGGACGGGCCACACGCGTGGGTGTCGCTACGGCAGACGTGTCAGGCGGAGCGCCGGTCCTGCCCGGTTCCCCGCAGGACCGCGAGCCGCTCAGCCAGTACCTCTTCAAGGTCGTCGGTGGTACGCCGCTCCATCAGCATGTCCCAGTGCGTGCGCGGGGGCTTGCTCTTCTTCGGCTCCGGGACCTCGCCGTCGACGATGACCGATCCGGCACCACAGACACGGCACTCCCAGACTGCCGGGACCTCGGCCTCGGCAGCGAAAGGCATGGTGAACTGGTGGCCGTTCGGGCAGTCGTAGGACGCGGTCTGGCGGGGCGCGAGTTCGGTGCTGCGGTCCGTCTCGTAGGAGACTGCACCTAGACGGCTGCCTCGCAGGATGCGCTCGCCCATGAAAACCCTCCCGAGCGTCGATACCAGTGAGGAACTCAGACTCATCAACGCTCGGGATCTGTGGGACGTTCCCCTGGAGACAAGGCCGTTAACGAGATCGTGCTCACACAAGGTATAAAAATGATCATGATTAAGCCTCCATCTATTACGTACGGTCAGCAAGTGGCTCTTCTCGGGGCAGCCCGCTGTGCGTTTGGTGTCGGATTGCTGACACGTCCCGCCAGATTCGCGCGCCTCGTCGGAGTGGACCGGGTCACCGCCGAACGGACGGCGTGGCTCACACAGCTCGCCGCCGCCCGTGACATCGCCGTCGGCGCCGGCCTGCTCGCGACCCTGCTGCGGCGCGACGGCCCACCGGCGCGGGGGTGGCTGCGGGCGGGCGCGCTGATCGACACGGCCGACGCGGCCGTGCTGCTCAGCGCCGGTATCCGCCGGGACATCGCCTGGGCGCCGGCCGTGGCGGCGGCGCTGACCGCCGCCGGCGGCGCCGTCCAGGCAGGCCTGCTCACCACCCGCCCGCCCGTCAACACGGACCCGGCGGACCGCCGTCAGGCAGCCCGCGCGGCAGCCTGCCGCGCGGGCTGCCTGACGGAACGCCCTCGGGGAACGAATCCGCCGCGTGAAACGTCCCACACCAGCAGAAGAGGGGAGTGGCGTGGCATGAGCGACGACAAGGAGGCCACCGTGGCAACGCACCAGGTCGTCAAGACCGAAGAGGAGTGGCGTAAGGAACTCCCTACGGAGCGTTATGCCATCCTGCGTAACGCCGCCACCGAACCGCCCTTCAGTGGCTCCTACACGTACAGCAAGGAAACCGGCATCTACCGTTGCGGGGCGTGCGGAAACGCATTGTTCGACTCGTCCACCAAGTACGACTCCGGATCGGGCTGGCCGAGTTTCTACGAGCCCAAGGTGGCGGACGCGCTGGAACTGGTCGAGGACCACTCCCACGGCATGATCCGCACCGAGGTCCGGTGCCGACGCTGTGGGTCACATCTCGGACACGTGTTCGACGACGGTCCGGCGCCGACCGGCCAGCGCTTCTGCATGAACTCACTCGCGCTCGACCTCGACCCGGTACCGGAGAACCCCGCCTGACCCGGAGAGCTCGACACACGTAGGCGTCGGCGCGGTAGACGCGCATCCGGCACGACTCTGCCCGCCGTCGCCCCTCCCCCGCACAGCATCGTCACGCCGATAATCAACATTATGTCAAGTAGATCGGTCGGGACCCCACCCCGACCGTCCGTCCGCGGTCCCCGCCGTCCCGCCCGCATCCCTGCCGCATCCGTCATTCGCCACGCCGCGCATCCACGGCGGGGACCAAGGCCGGCGCACGGGCCGGTCGGCCGCTCCGAACGGCCCGTGCCGTTCGGGCCCTGTGGACCTGTTTCGCGCGGACACGTCCGCGGAACAATGCCTCGGAAACGCCCGCCCGGCCGGCCCGGGCCGGGCGACCCGAAGTCGGCTATTCGACACCGGAGCGACAACCAGGACGACATTTGACGGCGGGAAACGGCATTGTTCGTCCGCTGTCATCCGTCATGTGTCATCTACATCATGCCGGGTGGGCCGCACGCCGGACGACAGACGACAACCAGACAGCCGACGGGTGTGCGCAGCGGCCACGGTGGCACGGTCCCGGCGGGATATGCTCATCCCCCACAGGGTCCCGGACCACTGTTCGTCGGGCGGGAACACCTGTAAGGACGGGGGCGTTCGGTTCAGGGGCTTATTACCGGGTGACGCGCGGAAGCCGCCGTTTCTCCCATCGGTCCATATGTGACCAGCAACACCCCGGGTGGCGTCACATCGACTCGCTGGAAACTGATATAGCGGTCTGGGGTGTTTTGTGGAGAGAGGTATCGGGAGCGTGGCCAGAAATCTTCCGGCGATAGTCGGGGTGTATTTACGCGGAAGCCGGCGAAGGTGGTGGTGAAAGTGACATCCGTGACCGGCTGGCTGGGCGTGCACGGCAGGGAACAGCCAGACCAGGTGTACCTCAGGGAAGCTCGCGGCAACCGTTCGGTCACCTACGGCACGATGGCCGCCCTCGTCCAGCGCTGGCAGAGCGATCTGGACGCGCACGGCCCGCGGCCACGGGGACGGATCGCGATCCTCGTGTCGGATCCCCTGGACTTCGCCGTGGTCTTCCTCGCCATCCTGGTGAGCGGCAGGCACGCGGCCCCCCTGGATCCCGACGCCCCGCCCGCGGAGCTGGAACGGGCGCTGGCCCGGATCCACCCCGCTCTCGTGGTCACCGACCGACCGCTGCCCCCCGCGTGCGGCGTCCGCCAGCTCAACCCGCGAATGACCACCAGGCACACCGTCACGTCGCCCGTGTCGTCGCCCGTGTCGTCGTCGGGGCACGTCGCCAGCGACGGCCCTACCGTTGGCGGCACCGCGGCTGACAGCGCGACCGACGGCAGCGGCGCACGCCACCGGACGTCCGGTGGCGTCCTGCTGACGGGCGCGACGGATACGGCGGCGGCCACGGCGACCAGAGAGATCTTCCTCGACGGCGGGCAGCTCGCGCACGTGGCCGCCGCCGCCGCGCGCCACCACCAGTTGACCCGGGCGGACATCGGTTACAACCCGCTGCCGCTGGTCCACGTCAACGCGCAGGTGGCCGGGCTGCTCGCCACCCTGTACAGCGGGGGCACCCTTGTCCTCGACCGGCGGTTCCGCCGCCGCGGATTCTGGACGATGATCAAAAATCATCAGGTGACCTGGATAAACGGGATTCCGTCGATCGTGGCCCTGCTGGCCATGGATCCGCACGCCGCCCAGGCCCGCGACTGCCGGCTCCGGTTCGTCCGGTCCGCCTCCGCTCCCCTGCCCGTCCCCGTGTTACAGGCGTTCGAGGAGGCCACCGACGTCCCGGTGCTGGAAACCTACGGCATGGCCGAGGCCGGCAGTATGATCACGGCAAATCCCCCGCGGGGAGCCCGCAGGCCCGGTTCGGTGGGCCTGCCGGTAGGCAGCGAGGTACGTGTCGTCGACGACGAGGCGAGGCCGTGCCCGCCGCGGCAGGCCGGGCGGGTACAGATCCGCGGTCCCGGGGTCATCCGCGCCTACGCCGGCCCGACCGGCGCTGACAGCTTCACCCCGGACGGCTGGCTGGACACCGGCGACATCGGCTTCACGGACGCCGACGGCTACCTCTACCTCACCGGCCGCGGCGACGACGTGATCAACCGTGGTGGTGAGAAGGTCTCCCCCCGCGAGATCGAGGAGGTTCTGCTCGCCGACCCGCGGGTGCGCCGCGCGGTGGTGGTGGGCCGACCGGACGCCGTCCTCGGCGAGGTGCCCGTCGCGCTGGTCGTCCCGGTGAACGGTCCTGATCCCCTGCTCGTGGCCGAGCTCGTGGAGCGTTGCGAGGCCGGTCTCGCCAGGTTCAAACGGCCAACCAGCATAGAGATCGTCACCGACCTCCCCGGTGGCCGTAGCGGCCCGCTCCGGCGGCCGGCCGTACAGGCCGGAATCTCCGGATCGGCGGCCGCGTGACGGCCTTCCTCCCGTCCTCCCCCGCCCTTCCCTGTCTTCTCCCTGCCTTCTGTCTTGTGCCCCGGCCTGGGCCAGGGGCACAGGACAGCCCAGGGGCCCGGTTTTCCGGCTTTCCGAGCTGCTGAGCCAACCGCCTGTGGGCTTGCTACGGTGCAGTGCGGTCAGCCGTGGGAAGTTCACAGGACGTGCGGCGCTGTGGTGACACGCGGCCGGCCGGCAGGCAGAGTCAGCAGGTGGGAGAGGGTGCCGTGGACGACGAGACGATGGCGGGGTTTCTCGCCGAGCTGGCTTCCCCCGCGCCCGCGCCGGGCGGTGGCGCGGCCGCGGCGCTGCAGGCCGCCCTCGGCGCGGCGCTGGTGAGCATGGTCTGCAATCTCACGATCGGCAGGCCCCGGTACGCCGAGCACGAGACGACGATGCTCTCCGCCCGAAGCGGGGCTGACAAGGCCCGCGCCGAGGCGCTGGCGCTGGCCGCCGCCGACGCCCGTGCGTTCGCCGCGGTCAGCGACGCCTACAAACTGCCGAAGGGCACCGACGAGGAACGGGCCGCTCGCAGCCGGGCGATCCAGACCGCGCTGGTCACCGCGGCCGAGGTGCCGCTGCGCACCGCGGCGGTCGCGGCGGCCGTGGTGGGGCTGTGCGCGAGGATCATCGATGGCGCGAACGTCAACGTCCTCAGCGATGTCGGGGTGGCCGCCGCCAGCGCACGCGCCGCGCTGGACAGCGCCGCGATCAACGTACGGGTGAACACGGCGGTGATGACGGACGCGGACGCGCGGGAGCGTGCCACGGCCGCCCTCGCCGGCCATCTGACCTCTGTGGCTACGGCGGACAGCATCGTGCGCGCCGTCGGGGAACGGATCGGATCATGAAGTTGCTGGACGGGCGGGCCATGGCCGCGGAGATCGGCCGGGGTGTCGTCGACGATGTGGAGCGGCTGCGCGAGGCCGGCCGGGTGCCGACACTGGCCGTGGTCCTGCCGGGTACCGACCCGGCGGCCCGGTCCTACGTCAGGGTGATCGAACGTGGCGCGGCGAAGGTGGGGGTCCGCTGCGTCATCCACGAGCTGTCCGGGGACGCCGCCGACCTCGTCGCCACGGTCGACCGGCTGGCCGCCGACGACGAGGTGCACGGCCTGATGGTGCAGACCCCGCTGCCCCCGGGCCTGTCCGCGGACGACGTCGGCAGCCGCATCCCCCCGCACAAGGACGTCGACGGGATGAACCCGCTGAGCCTGGGCCGGCTGGCCCTGGGCCTGCCGTGCTTCGCGCCGGCCACCGCCGCCGCGGTGCTGGAGATCCTGCACCGCGGCGGCGTCAAGCTCGCCGGCGTCCACGCGGTGGTCATCGGGCGCAGCCCGGTGGTCGGCAAGCCCGCGTCCCTGCTGCTGCTGGCCGAGGACGCCACGGTGACGATCTGTCACTCCCGCACGACCGACCTGCTCTCGGTCGTGCACGAGGCCGATGTCGTGGTGGCCGCCGTCGGCCGTCCCAAGATGATCGGCAAGGGGTTCATCCGGCCGGGTGCCGTCGTCATCGACGTGGGGACGAACGTCACCGAGGCCGGTCTGGTCGGCGACGTGGACGCCGACGCGGTCGCGTCCGTGGCGGGCGCTCTCACACCGGTCCCGGGCGGGGTGGGTCCGGTGACCACGATGCTGCTGCTGCGCAACACCACCAGCGCCGCCGCCCGGTGACCAACAGGTCAAAATGCATCAGAAGGAACGGCAGGCGACGCGGGCGGCCCGTGAATGATCCCGTGGGCGATGTCGTGGTAAATACGGTGTTCGTGGTGAACGGTGTGGGGTGTCAGGCGGTCGTCGGGGTGTGGGAGGCGTGGGAGGCCCGGGAAGTCAGACCGGCCGCCAGGCGGACGCGGTTGCGGCCGTCGGCCTTGGCCCGGTAGAGCGCCGCGTCCGCCGTCTCCAGCAGGGCGGCCAGTTCCACGTCCGTGCCGGCCGCGGTGGCTACCCCGACCGAGACGGTCACGGACACGCAGACCACGCCGGCGGCGTGGCTGTCCGCCCGGCAGCGCATCCCGGCCACCTGCCGGCGGATCCGGTCAGCGGCCCGGGCGGCGGCGTCGAGATCGGTGTCACAGAGCATGATCACGAATTCTTCGCCGCCGAACCGGCCGACAAGATCACGCGGCCGGGTGGCAGCGCGCAGCGCGTCCGCGACACACATGAGAACGGCGTCGCCGGCCAGATGGCCGAACTGGTCGTTGACCTTCTTGAAATGGTCGATGTCCACGATGAGCACGGACATCGGACGGCCCGAGCGCCGGATGCGCAGCACCTCCTTCTCCGCCGTCTCCCGCCAGTAGGCGGGGTTGGCCAGCCGGGTCTTGGCGTCGGTGCGGGCCGCCTGGAGCAGTTCGGCGTGCAGCAGGCTGCGCTGGAGCAGGAGCGCGGGCGGCGTCGCGGTGAGCATGAGCAGGGGGTGCGCGGTCCACAGCACGGCCAGCCCGATGGCGGAACACATCTCGGCGGCGTCGACGGCGAGTGTTTCCCGCCGACCGCCGGCGAACGGGCGACGGGCCGGCTGTGCCGATCTCGGATGCGCGCACCACAGCATGCCGCGCAGCAGAACACGGTTGAGCACCGTGTAGGTGAACACCGCCACGACCAACGCGCCGATACGTCCGGACGAACCCACCAGGGTGTCGATCCGGTATGGCCCCTGGGGCGGGGCGAGCGCCCGGTGCACGCTGGCCGCGCAGAAACCCGACACGCCCAGTGCCGCCGCGTTGAAGACCTGCCGGTATCTGGGCTGCGTGGCGCCCTGGCCGCGGGAACGGAAAAGGCAGTGCAGGGGTATGTGCAGGACGGCGGCGTACAGCGGTGGGAGAAGAAGCGTGACCGGCAGGGTCCAGTTCGACAGCAGGTCCCGGTGCGGCTCGTCCTTCCGAAGACCGGGCACACCGAGATGCCGGGACGTTTTCATGGCCAGCCGGCCGAGCAGAACGAACGCCCCGAAGGTGAACAGGTCGGCAAATCTGAAGGAAAGCCCGAACAGGCTGACAAGGACAACTACCAGACACAGTACGTCGACGGCGACAAAATAGCGGACAAGCCGTGGCGGAAGGCTCCACAGCGCAAAATGTGACACCTGCTCGGCCAGCCGTTCACCGGCCTGCCGGGCAGCCCTTCCCCCGCGCTGCCAGGACTGCCGCACGAGTCGCCGGAGCCGCCGCGACCGGGATGGTGGGGACGGCTGAGGCGACCGGGACGGCCGCTGTGACGGCTGGGATGGCCCGGGTGCCAGCGGCTGGGACGGCTGAAGCGGCTGGGACGGGCGGGCTGGCCGGGGCAACGGTGGCCGGGATGACGGCTGGGACGACGGTTGGGACGGGGACTGGGATGGTGAACGAACTGGCGAGCAGGATGGCGAACGCACGTCGGTCTCGCCGGCGGTGGAGTCCGCCGCCGCGGCCGTGTCATGCGTCGTTGCTCCAGCGGGATGCGCGGTTTTCCCCGGATTCACCGCTCCCCGGAGAGGAGGTAACAAAATGTGGGACATCATGCCGGGTCGACCTTCCTCCCCGTTCGCCTCGTTTCGGTTTGATGTGCACCGGCTCGTTACTCAGAGTCATCAACAGAAACAAAGAGTACGGACGGTGGCCCGGCGACCGCAACCACTTCGATGTTGTCCCGATGTCAGAAACCGTCGGGCGATGCCCGAGGAGATGACCCCGACGCGGCACACAACCGTTCCGACAAGCCCATTGCCGCAGGTCAGCGGTTAGATCATCAGGTGGTGCGGGCGACCGCCTCCACCATGGCGGCGGTCAGCGCGGCGACATCTGGGCGTGTCATGACGTATGGGGGCATCGCGTACACCAGCCGGCCAAACGGGCGCACCCAGACCCCCAACTCCACCAGCAGCGGCTGGATCACCCGCATGTCGACCGGCTCCCGGGTCTCGATCACCCCGATCGCACCCAGCGTCCGCACGTCGGCGACGCCAGGCAGCGCGCGGGCGGGCGCGAGCCCCTCGGCCAGCCAGATCCGCAGATCGCCGACCTGGCGCCGCCACGGCCCGGACAGCAGCAGGCCGATGCTGGCGTTCGCCACCGCCGCGGCCAGCGGGTTGCCCATGAACGTCGGCCCGTGCATGAACACGCCCGCCTCGGACGCGCACACCCCGGCCGCCACCTCGTCCGTGCACAGGGTCGCGGCCATCGTCAGGTATCCCCCGGTCATGGCCTTGCCGACGCACATGATGTCCGGGCTGATCCCGGCATGGTCGCAGCCGAACAGCTCCCCCGACCGTCCGAACCCGGTCGCGATCTCATCGGCGATGAGCAGGATGCCGTGGGTGTCGCACAGCTCACGCAGCCGGGCCAGCCAGCCCGGGGCGTAGAAGCGCATCGCCCCGGCGCCCTGCACCACCGGCTCACAGATCACCGCGGCGATCTCGTGCTGGTGCTCGTCGAGCAGCCGGGCGATGCCGGCGACATGCTCGTCCTCGCAGGGCTCGTCAAAGCCCGGCCGCGGCGCCTCGGCGAAGAGGTGACGCGGCAGCAGACCGGTGAACAGATGGTGCATGCCGGTGTCCGGGTCGCACACGGCCATGGCGCCGGAGGTGTCACCGTGATACCCCCGGCGGATGGTGAGCAGCTTCGTCCGGCCGGGACGCCCCCGTCCCCGCGCGTACTGCAACGCCATCTTGATCGCGACCTCGACGGAGACCGACCCGGAGTCGCAGAAGAACACCCTGGTCAGCGGCGGCGGGGTGATCTCGACCAGGGTGCGGGCCAGCGTCACCGCGGGCGCGTGGGTCAGCCCGCCGAACATGACGTGGGCCATGTCGTCGAGCTGGGCGCGCACCGCCGCGTCCAGGACCGGGTGGGCGTAGCCGTGGATGGCGGCCCACCACGACGACATGCCGTCGATCAGCTCCCGCCCGTCGGCCAGCCGCAGCCGCACCCCGGACGCGGACGCCACCGGGAACACCGGCAGCGGGTCGGTCGCCGACGCGTACGGATGCCAGACGTGCGCGCGGTCGTCGGCGAGCAACTCCCCCGCGTCGGCGTACCGAGCCGGCGCGCCTCCCCCTGGACGCTGCCGCAGACGTTGCCCCATACGCCATGTCTATCGTGCCCCGTCCCGCACGCGTGCCCCGCCCGCACCCGCACGGGACCCCACCGTGTCCACCGTCACAACCGCACCGTTCGCCAGCCGCGTCGTCACAGCCCTCGCCCGCGCTGGCCGCTGCCACGCCAACCCATCCCGCCAGCGTTCCGGATCATGAACGACGAGGGGGCAGGTGGTCGCTGTAGCAGCCGTTTCCACCCTCGGTCTCGGTTCCTGGCAAGGTGCGGGGGTGGGCTGGGCGTGCCGGAGAGGTGAGGCGCGGTGGAGGGGGTGGGGCCGCGCTGGGTGTCACGGGAGGGACAGGCAGCTGACGGACCGTTGGCGTTTGCGGGGAAAGCGGGTGGAGATAATCTCACCGTTGGTGACAACGACTGGTGACAACGGCTCCCAGCGAGGAAGGCCACCGTGTTTCAACTGATCTGGATCATTTTCGCCGGTCTTGTGATCGGCCTGTTGGCACGCTTGTTCGTCCGGGGGCCACAGCGGATCCCACTGTGGCTCACGATCGTCATCGGCATCGTCGGCGCGCTGGTGGGCAACATCATCGCCAGTGCGCTCGGTGTCCGCGACACCGGCGGTTTCGACTGGATACGCCACATTCTGCAGGTGGGTGTAGCCGCCGGCCTCGTCGCCCTCCTCGCCCCCTTCTGGATCACCCGCCGCGCCCACCGGCCCCCCGACCGCTACCGCCAGTACCGCTGACCCGCCCGCCGGGACAGTGCGCTGACAGGCGCACGAACGGGGCGACGCCGTCGTTTCCGCCTCCACCGGCCCGTGTTTTCCACGTCACGGCTCCGTTCGCGGACAGCGCTCCCCCGCGCATGGTGTGGGTGGAAAGCCCGCGGGCGGTATATGCCGGGCGTGCCGCCGGGCGTCGCGGGCGGGTCATGATGGCCGTATGACGAACGGTGTCGACATGGTGTCGGAGACCTCGAAGACGAAGACGGGGACGGGCGCGCCGGAAGCGGTTGCGGAGCTGGCCGCGGACTTCGACCGCGACGGTTTCGTGATCGTCCGCGGGCTGTTCGCCGAGGAGGAGACGGCCGCACTCGGTGCCGCGCTCGCCGACCTCCAACGCCGGATCGGCACCGGCGATCTCGACCGCTCCTGGGCCGGGGACGATCTCGGTGGCGACTTCGACGGCGACCATCCGCCGTATGTGCACTACGTCGTCGGGGTCACGCACCTCTCCCCCGTCGCCGCGGCGGCGATCCGCCACCCCGTCCTGCTCGCGCTCGTCCAGCGCATCCTCGGCAACGACCACTGGCTGTACGACGTGGACGATCACGGTGTCATCTACCAGGACGCCCGCCCCGGCGCCGGGATGACCTACACGCGGATCGGCTGGCACAGCGACCACCAGTCCCGGCCGACATCGGAGATCTGGCCCGGGGTGGCACTGACCTTCCACATCGACGCGACATCGCCGGCCAACGGTTTCCTGCGGGCGGTGCCCGGCAGCCACCGCGGGGACTGGGACGCCGTCCCCGGCGGCTTCGGCAAGATCCCCGGTGAAGTGGCGGTCTACTGCGACCGCGGTGACGTGCTGCTGCACCACAGCGACCTGTGGCATGCCGCCGCCCGCGCCACCGAGGATCCGCCCGGTGGCGTACGCCGGCACATGCGCGGCAGCTACATGGGCGGCCGCCCCCTCGCCGCCGGCGAACACCTCGAGCCCTTCAACAAGAACGCCCTGCGCTGACCACTCGACCAGCCTCGAACTTCATGCTCGTTGTGATCCTGGTGCTGCTGGAACAGCAGCAGAATCACAACGAGCACCGTGTTAGCTGGGCCAGCCCTCATCGGGTGGGTGGTTGTCGGTGACGCGGACGGCGCGGGCAGGATGGGTGCGTGGTCATACCGATTCACGACATCAACCCGCTGCGTCGCCGGCCGATCGTCACCTGGCTGCTGATAGCGGTCAACGTCGCCGTCTTCGTGCTCTTCGAGCCGATCGTGACCTCGGTCGCCGGAGCTGACACCGCGACTCCGACGAGCGTCTGCGAGCAGGAACGGTTCTTCGACCGCTGGGGTGCGGTCCCCACCGAGATACTGGACAACCAGCCCGCCCCTCAGGCGCCCAGCGGCCGGTCCGCGGGCGTGAACCCGCAGGGCCAGGTGCTGTGTGAGGTGGAGTCGCCGCCGTCGTTCGACAAGTCCCCGGTCCTGTCGGTACTGACCGCGATGTTCCTGCACGGGAGCTGGCTGCACCTGCTCGGGAACATGCTCTTCCTCGGCGTGTTCGGCAACAACGTGGAAGACCGGATGGGACGCTTCCTCTATCTGATCTTCTACCTGGCGTGCGGATACGTGGCAACCTACGGGTTCGCGCTGTTCGAGTCGGACTCGACCACGACGCTCATCGGCGCCTCCGGGGCCGTGGCCGGCGTGCTCGGCGCCTACCTGGTCGTCTTCCCGCGGGCGCGGGTCATCGGCCTTGTCACGTTCCTGTTCTTTCTGCCGTTCTGGCTGCCGGCCTGGATAGTGCTCGGGTTCTGGTTCCTGCTCCAGTACATCTATTTCATCGGTATGGGTGTCGCGAAGGGCAGCAGCGTCGCCTACGGCGCCCACGTGGTCGGATTCGTTTTCGGCGCGTTGGCCGTCCTGCCGTTCGTCCGCGCGCTGCGGGCCGCGGGGCCGGCCCGATACCAGCCGCCCGACCAGCGGTGGGTCCGCCGGATGCCCTGGCCCTGACCGGCCGACACTGACGGGCCGGCGTCCGGCCCGTCAGCCGCCTCCAGGAAGGTGGCCGGAACCGGCCGATCGAGTCGGCCGATCCACGGAACACTCTCGTCGTGTTTTTACACGATGTGCCGGTGGACGGGCCGCCGCGCTCGTCCACCCACCTGTCGCGGTCATCGCGGCAGGCAGATACGGGCGAACCCGGCGGCCCGGGCCGGACAGATCACCCGTCGGAAGCTGGCATGTTCAGGTGGTGACCGTCGTCGACCACCACAGGCGCCGCTTCTTCCCCGCCTTCTTCTCGGCCGGGTCGCTCCCAACCTGATCGCTTCCGGCCTGATCCTTCCCGACCGGGGCCGCAACCGGCACGGCCGACGCGGGCAGGTCGATGGCGACCGTCCGCCAGCCCTCGTAGACCTCCTCGGACGGGAACCCCCGCGCGGCCAGGGCCTGCGCGGCACCGACGAGCTGCTCGTACGTCCGCTGGTCGTCGACCTCGTCGGCGCGGTCAGCGCGGTCAGCGTGGTCGTCCTGTGCGGCGTACCAGCGCACGACAGTGCCACCAACACGCAACGGCGCGCCACCCGGCGCCAGGGCGCCAGCTGACAGCGGGATGGCCGACGGTGCGCCGGCTGACGGTGCGCCGGCCGCGGGCGCGCTGGCGGCTGACGGGGTGGCCTCGCCCAGAGTGCGTGTCAGTGTCCAGGTGCGCACGAAAGTGACGGTGTGTGGCTCGTCCGGATCGGTGGTGGGCAGACCGCCCACATACTCCTCCAGAATCCTGACCACCTGTTCGACGGCCGCGGGACCCGGTTCCGCGCCGTCCTTCCCCAAACCCATCTACAACATCCTCTCCGGATATGTGGATAACTCCGGACCGTGACCGCCGGAGCGTGACAACCGATGACAACCGAACCGTGACGACCGCGAACCGCCGCACGCGGAACCGATAGCGCATCATCCCGGATGATGCGGTTGCTTCCGGCACCGGGGTGCTCACGAGACATTGCCGACACATATGCCCACAAGGTGTTTGAACGCCCGGCCGGGAGTAAAGATCGACCAATCCGCTGATCGGGAATGGGGCGTCCGGGTGGGACGCCGGGCACGACGTCGTGCGGGCCGCCGCCCGGACACGCTCCTCACGAGCTCCCGCGGGCCCCTCGGCCCGGGAAAGGACCATCATGCGTACCCGGGTACAGGTCCCCGTCATCGCCCTGATCTGGTTCGCCGTCGGCATCGTCGTCGCAATCAACAGGGACTACCAGGTGCACACCGGTTCCCAGCTCGCCACCTTCGTGCTGGCCGTGACCATCTGGCCGGTCCTGCTCCTCGGCGGCAGCGTGAACATCCAGCTCTGACCGGTACCCGCCCAGCTCACCTCCCACCGCGCCGGTCCAGCGCCCCGAAGCCGACCGGGTATCCCGCCGAGCCTGGTCCCGTTCTCCGTCGGCACCCGCCCGGGCGGGTGCCGACGGAGAACGGCGGTGACACCCGCGGCACCAGCAGCTCCGGCACCGGCACCGTGTCGGTCGGGATTCGGGATCCGGCTCGTGCGGCCGGCCGGCGGCGGTACCGGTGTCCCGCCACCGGGTGTGTCGAAGTATGCGCCGGCCGCGGCAAAGGAGGCATCCGGTGATTACCTGGGACCTGCGGGTCGAACCGTTCCAGCTCGGGCTAGAATCTGTTTGCAGAATATGACGTGCGGTGACAGACAACCCGGTTAGACAACCCGGCCAGACAGCCAGACAGCCCAATCAGACAACATGGCCAGACACCCCGGTCAGGCAGCCCAGTCGGACAACCCGGTCAGGCGGAGAAAACCGTGTCAGAAGAATCTGCGAACGCGGCCGGGCCCACCGATGTCACGGTGGGTGCCACGCCCATCCGGGTCTTTCTCCTTGACGATCATGAGCTGGTCCGCCGCGGGCTGCGCGATCTTCTTTCCGAGGAGCCCGACATCGAGGTGATCGGCGAGGCCGATCACCTCGACGGGACGGACCGGGCGATCCTCGCCGCCCGGCCCGACGTCGCGGTGCTGGACGCGCGCCTGCCGGACGGCAGCGGCATCGAGGTGTGCCGGTAGGTCCGTTCCCGCAACCCCGCTGTCGCCTGTCTGATCCTCACCTCGTTCGATGACGAGGAGGCCCTGTTCACCGCGATCATGGCAGGTGCCGCCGGGTACGTCCTCAAGCGGGCCCGCGGTACCGCTCTGGTGGATGCCGTACGGCGGGTTGCGGCGGGCCGTTCCCTCCTCGACCCCGCGGTGACCCCCCGGGTACTGCGCCGCGCGGGGCAGGAACCCGTCCACGACGAGCGGCTCGCCACCCTGACCGAGCAGGAACGCCGCATTCTCGCGCTCATCGCCGAGGGGCTGACCAACCGGCAGATCGCCAACCGCCTGTTCCTGGCGGAGAAGACCGTGAAGAACTACGTCTCCAGCCTGCTGGCCAAACTCGGGCTGGAAAGCCGGACCCAGGCCGCCGTCTTCGCCACCAAGCTCGCCCACTGACGCCGGCAGGCGACCGGCGGCGAACAGCCGGACCGAGTCCAGCCGGACTGGAATCCGATCACAGTCAGTTCATGCCGCATCCTTCGTCATCCCTCGTCGCCACGGGCGGTCTGGCTGAAACCGTCATGCCACACAGCCTTGGCGCCGCTGTCGCCGATTCGGTAGGTCTGCACGATCGAACCAGCGGCAGCGACGATGCCAAGCGCCGCGACGACCACCACGACACCTGGATGGACCGGCCGAGAGGCAGTGTGCACCCGCCGTGACAGCATCCAGGACACCGCGGCCGCGAGGAACAATACGGCCACCCAGGGCAACAGACTGTCACCTAGTTCGGCGTGCCGGCGGACCAGGGGATCAGCGGGCACACGGGCTTCGAGCCACTCTCCGGCATGGGTGGTGAGCGGAACACTGACCAACGCGATCAACGCGACCAGCGGTGTGGCGACACCGAGCCGGCGGCGCGCCGCCGGCCACACCGACGACAGCATCACCATCGCCGCCGCGACCGGCACGAGGACGACGACCACATGCACGAGTAACGCATGCGCGGGCAGACCGTTGATCTCCATTGGTCCCACTGCCGCTCCGATCGCGGTCCGGTATCACTTCGATGGGGTTTGTTGCATTATGCAAAAGTAAGACGAGGCAGGTCCTGAGGGGCTGTCGATCAGATCGCCGGTGTTCCGTGGGATGAGAGCGATCGAGAACAGGCGTGGCCCGGACAACTGGCGTGATGACGCCTCATCACGCTGATACGCCCAAGGTGCGCCGGGTGCGCCGGGTGCGACCGGTGGGCCATGCCCCACCGCCACGGGACACCGCGCTACATCAACAGAAGCACATGGATAAAAATGCTGCGACAATTCGCCGAGTCGGCGGCCGCTTCGGGGTCGACCTGGTCCGCGTCGTGGAGGGTGACACCTTGATCAATAAGGTCCTGGTCGCGAATCGCAGTGAGATAGCCATCCGCGTCTTCCGTGCCGCGCACGAGCTGGGACTGCGCACGGTTGCCGTCTACACGCCCGAGGACGTGGGCTCACAGCACCGGACAAAGGCTGACGAGTCCTACGAGATCGGCAAGCCCGGCCACCCCGTCCGCGGCTATCTGGACATCGACGCCCTGCTGGCGGTGGCGAAAAGGGTCGGCGCGGACGCCCTGCACCCGGGATACGGCTTCCTGTCCGAGAGCGAGGCGCTGGCACACGCGTGCGAGCTGGCCGGGGTCACCTTCGTCGGCCCCCCGCCGCCGGTGCTGCGGCTGACCGGGGACAAGGTGGCCGCCCGTGAGGCCGCGGTGGCCGCGGGCCTGCCGGTGCTGCGGGCCTCGGCGCCGGTGACCGAACCGGCCGCCGCGCTGGCCGCCGCCGAGGCCGTGGGCTTCCCGCTGTTCGTGAAGGCGTCGGCGGGCGGTGGTGGCCGCGGCCTGCGCCGGGTGAACTATCCAGAAGACCTTGAAGACGCGGTGACGAGCGCGATCCGGGAGGCGGCGGCGGCCTTCGGGGACGGCACGATCTTCCTCGAGCAGGCCCTCGACCGGCCCCGGCACATCGAGGTGCAGGTCCTCGGCGACGCCACCGGCGAGGTCGTCCACCTCTACGAGCGGGACTGCTCGGTGCAGCGACGTCACCAGAAGGTCGTCGAGGTCGCGCCCGCTCCCCTGCTCGACGCCGCCGTGCGGGACCGGCTGTGCGCGGACGCGCTGGCGTTCGCCCGGCACGTCGGCTACGTCAACGCCGGCACGGTGGAGTTCCTGGTCGCCGCCGACGGGTCGCACACCTTCATGGAGATGAACCCGCGTATCCAGGTCGAGCACACCGTCACCGAGGAGGTCACCGGCGTCGACCTGGTCGTGGCACAGCTGCGGATCGCCGGCGGCGCCGCCCTGGCCGACCTGGGCCTGTCCCAGGAGTCGATCAGCATCCGCGGGGCCGCGGTGCAGTGCCGGGTGACCACCGAGGATCCGGCGGACGGGTTCCGCCCGGACACCGGAAAGATCACCAGATACGAGTCCCCGGGCGGCTCGGGCGTCCGGCTGGACGGGGCGATCTACCAGGGCGTGGAGATCACCCCGTACTTCGACTCGCTGCTGGTCAAGGTGACCGCCCGCGGGGCCGATCTGGCGCAGGCCACCGCGCGGGCCGGCCGGGCGCTGGCGGAGTTCCGGGTCCGCGGCGTGCGCACGAACGTGAAGTTCCTGCAGCGGCTGCTCGCCGAGGAGGACTTCCTCGCCGGCCGGGTGACCACGTCGTTCCTGGACGACCGGCCGGGGCTGTTCCTCGGGGACGGCGGTACCGACCGCACCAGCCGGCTGCTCGACCGGCTGGCCACCAGCACCGTCAACGGCCACCGGCGGCCGGCCGCCACGCTGATCGACCCGCTGGGCCTGCTGCCGACCATCCCGGCCGGGGCGGCGCCGGCCGGCTCCCGGCAGCTGCTCGCCGAGGTCGGCCCGCGGGAGTGGGCGGCGCGGCTGCGGGCCGAGACCCGGCTCGCGGTCACCGACACCACTCTGCGTGACGCCCATCAGTCGCTGCTGGCGACCAGGCTGCGCACCACCGACATTCTCGCGATCGCCCCCGCCTACTCCCGGCTCGTCCCCGACCTGCTGAGCCTTGAGTGCTGGGGCGGGGCCACCTACGACGTGGCGTTGCGCTTCCTCGCGGAGGACCCGTGGGAACGCCTCGCCGCCATCCGCGAACGGGTTCCCAACATCTGCCTGCAGATGCTGCTGCGCGGACGCAACGCCGTCGGCTACACCCCCTACCCGGACGACGTGGTCCAGGCGTTCGTCGCCGAGGCGGCGGCGACCGGCGTCGACATCTTCCGGGTGTTCGACGCGCTGAACGACATCGAGCAGATGCGGCCGGCGATCGACGCGGTCCTCGAGGCCGGCGCGGTCGCCGAGGGAACTCTGTGTTACACCGGCGATCTGGTGGACCCCGCGGAGCGGATCTACACCCTCGACTACTACCTGCGCCTGGCCGAACAGCTCGTGGCCGCTGGCGCGCACGTACTGACGATCAAGGACATGGCCGGGCTGCTGCGACCGGCCGCCGCACGCGTCCTGGTGGCGGCGCTGCGGAAGAACTTCGACGCGCCCGTGCACGTACACACCCACGACACCGCTGGTGGCCAGCTGGCCACCCTGATCGCGGCGGCCGAGGCCGGCGCGGACGCCGTCGACGCCGCGTCCGCGCCGCTGTCGGGCGGCACCAGCCAGCCGAACCTGTCCGCGCTCGTCGCTGCCACCGACCACACCCCACGGGCAACCGGGATCAGCCTGACCGCGCTGTCGGCGATGGAGCCGTACTGGGAGGCGGTCCGCGACCTCTACGCGCCGTTCGAGGCGGGGCTGCGGGCGCCGACGGGTGCCGTCTACCGGCACGAGATCCCCGGCGGCCAGCTGACGAACCTGCGCCAGCAGGCGATCGCCCTCGGGCTGGGCGCCAAATGGTCCCAGGTGCAGGAGTGCTACGCCCTGGCCAACGACCTGCTCGGCAAGCCCATCAAGGTCACGCCCACCAGCAAGGTCGTCGGGGACCTGGCGCTGTTCATCGCCGGCGGTGACATCGACGTCGCCGTGCTGCGCGAGCATCCCGAACGCTACGACCTGCCGGCCAGCGTCCTGGGCTACCTTGCCGGCGATCTCGGCACGCCACCGGCCGGCTTCGCCGAGCCCTTCCGCGAACGCGCGCTCGCCGGCCGGCAGCCGTCCGCGCCCGTGACCGACCTGGACCCGCAGGACGCGGCCGCCCTGCGGGTGGACGGACCGGGGCGGCGCGAGACCCTGTCCCGGCTGCTGTTCCCCGGGCCGTGGAACGACTACACCGCCGCCGTGGCGGCCTACGGCAACTCCGCCACGGTCCCCACCGAGGAGTTCTTCTACGGCCTCACCCCGGGACAGCCGGTGACCATCACCGTGGAGCCCGGGGTGGAGGTCATCGTCGAGCTCAACGACGTCGGCGAACCCGACGACGCGGGCATGCGCACCCTGTACCTGCGGGTCAACGGCCAGCCACGGCCGGTGTCGGTGCGGGACACCTCGATCGCGACGGTGTCCAAGGAGGCCCGGCGCGCCGACCCCGGCGACCCGGCACAGATTCCCGCGGGGCTGCCCGGACTGGTCACCTATACGGTCACTGTCGGTGAGGAGGTGCGCAAGGGTGACCGGCTGGCCACCATCGAGGCGATGAAGATGGAGGCCGCCGTCACCAGCCCGCACGCGGGGACCGTCACCGAACTGGTCCACTCCTCCGGCGTTTCCGTCGAGGTCGGCGATCTCCTTCTTGTGGTGACCCCCGTGCCGGTCCCCAACTGAGCGGCTTCTTCAAGATCTTCCTGATTGGTGCGACTCCAGGCAGGGTACCGCTAACACGTGGCCGTACTCACAGCATGTGCCGCATTCGCACAGCACCCCGGTCAGCGATCCCGGAAACGGAGGCCGCTGGCCGGGGAAGGAGTATGCGCCTTATCCGGTGAGTTTCTTTTGTCGAGCCGGCTGTAGCCAGGTACGGGAGTACCCGCGGAATGGAGTCATACGCCAGTCAGATGAGCACGGAAGTACGCGGACTCCGGGGCGAGAGAACGCGGTTCCGCGTACTGGGGCCATTGGAGGTGTACGGATACGACGACACACTGATCGATATTCACCAGCACAAGCCACGTATGCTGCTCTCGCTACTGCTCCTCAATGCCGGGACCTGGGTGAGCATCGACCGGATCTGTGCCGTCCTCTGGGAGGACGAGCCGCCCAGATCCTCGTTCGGAAACATCAAGACCTATGTGTCGCAATTGCGGCGGACGCTCCCCCCGGCTCCTCCCACGGATAACAGGATAGAAAGCAGGGCAGGTGCCTACCGCATCAACCTGGCGCCTGGTGAACTTGACGTGTCGGTTTTTGACAAAATGGCGCACCGTGGCCAGGAGGCGTTGCGCGAAGGCGCCGGCGAGATTGCCGTCGATTATTTTCAGAAAGCGTTGGAACTGTGGCGTGGACAGCCTTTCGACGAACTGCCCGAGAGCATCACCCTGGCCGAGGCGGCACGGTTGGAGGAGCAGCACTGGGCGGTCCTGGAAGATCTGATCGACGTCCGTCTCTCCCGCGGCCACCAGGACGCCGTCCTGCCCACGCTGCGTGCGCTGACCATCGAATATCCCCTGCGGGAGCGGCTGTGGGGCCAGCTCCTCCTCGCGTTGCACCAGTCGGGCCGGCGGGCGGAGGCGCTGTCGGCGTACCAGACCGTGTACCGCCTGCTGGCCGAGGAGCTCGGCGTCGAGCCGGGAGCGGGGCTGCGTAGGCTGCACCAGCGGATACTGGACGCCGATCTCAGTGTGGAGACCGAACGGTGACCGGCGGCAGACGGTACGGAAACGCACCTTTTTCGCTACGGATGTACGCGGGTTGAACCTTCACTGAACCTCATGGTCGCAACATGGAGGAAGGGTTGGTTCCCAATGGGCCAGCCCGGAGAGATCGGATGGAAGAGACCGTCCGACCAACGATGGTCGGGCCGATCATCCGAGAGGACTCCACAGGAGGCACCATGAAAGCTCCGTACCAGCCGCCCGCGCTCCAGGAGGTCGGCACCTTCCCCGTCGTCACCGAAGGCTACTACGGCGGCCATCGGCGGGACTACTACGGCGGATACCAGAAGTTCCGCAGGTTCCGTAGGTTCCGCGGATTCCGTCACGGCTACTAGAACACCACGGACTGGAACGCCGCTGAACACCAACGGTTCACTCGCGAGCGGGTGCTTCCGCACCCCGGCCGATCGCCCCTGCGGCGTCGACCTGGAGGGAACACTGCTGCCCGGGTCAACACGCCCGTGCTGTCCGGGCGCAGCCACCCCGCCCGCTGGTCGGACTACGACCGCTGTTCAGCGGCCCCGTGGACAAGCCACATAGCCCGGTGGCTCCCTGCCGTCGTACACGGTGGCAGTGAGTAACTCTTACTGCCACCAGCGGCGTGCGGGGACGCGGGGAGCGGACATTTTCCTCGACAGCGACTGCCGACGGTGGCCCCGGCCGCAGCCTGTCATCCTGATCTCCGGTGCGAAGAAACAGGCGGACAGCGCATGACAGGACTTCCCTCTCCCGGAACACCGTGGTTTCTCACCCTGCCCGATGCCGGTCACCTGGCCGGGGCCGTCAGCCCGGTCGCCGAGCGCGCCCCGCGAACGCTGCGCTACCGTTCCGGCCGGCCGTGGCTGCTTGGTGACTGGTCCGACAATGCTGTCGGCAACGATGCTGTCGGCGACACTGTCGTGGTCGCCGAGGCCGGGACCTCCCGACTGGCGCTGATCGGATGTTGCCCGGTCAGCGCCGCCCACCTCACCCGCGCTCTGACGCGGATACGGGAGGTCACCGCGCTCGACATCCTGATCTCGTCGCTGCCCGGCAGTTTCCACGTCGTGGCCGACATCGACGGCCACCGCCGTGTTCAGGGCACCGCTTCGGGCCTGCGGCGGGTGTTCCACACGGTGCTGGACGGGCAGGTCATCGCCTCTGACCGCGCCGACATGCTGGCCGCCTGCGTCCGCGGCGAGCTGGATCCCACCGCTGTCGCGCTGTCCCTGCTCGACCCGTCGGCGCCCTACCCCCTGGACGACCGGCCGATGTGGCGCGGTGTGGAGGTGCTCGCGCCCGACCATTTCCTCCTGGCCGACCGCGACGGACGGGCGCGCACCGTCCGCTGGTGGCGCCGGCCCGAACCGGTGCTGTCGCTGGAGACGGGAGCACCGCTGCTGCGCGGCGCCCTCACCGAGGCGGTGGCCGCCCGGGCCGGTGCCGTCGGCGGCAGCGGTGGCACGGTGAGCTGCGACCTGTCCGGCGGACTCGACTCGGCAGCGGTGTGCTTTCTGACCGCGAGAAACCCGGTGACGCTCGTCGCCTACACCGGTATCGGCCGGGATCCGGGCGATGACGATCCGGAATGGGTGGACCTGGCCGTGGCTGGTCTGCCGACTGGCCGGCCGGCTGGTCTGCCGGGCATGGTGCACGAGGTCCTGCCGCGCGACGAGCTTCCCCTCGTCTACGACGGGATCATGACCGCTGACGAAGCGCTGGACAGGCCCTTCCCCGGCATCACCGACCGGGCGAAGATACTCACCGGCCTGCGCCGCGTGGCCCTTTACCACCCACGCGTCCACCTGACCGGTCTCGGCGGTGACGAGGTCGTGCAGGGAACATCGAACTACCTGCCCGCGCTGCTGCGCAGACGTCCGTGGACCGCCGTCGACCGGTTCCGCGGCTTCCGGATCCAGCACCGGTGGCCGTTGTGGGCGGGCCTGTGGATGCTCCAGCCGCGCGGCTACCGCACCTACCTGGCGCAGCTGGCCGCCCAGGTCACCGGCTCCCGCCCGATGCCCGGCCTCGCCGACCTGGACTGGGCCGACACCCCCCGACTGCCCAGATGGCTGACGCCGCACGCCGTCACGCTGGTACGCGAGGCGCTGGAGGCGCTGGTGGACTCCGCAGCGCCACCGCTGGCCGGGACCCGTGACGGGCATCATGACCTGCTGTCCATCCGAACGGCCGCGGGAGCCACTCGGCTGTTCTGCCAGCTCGCCGCGCCGACCACCGTGACACCGGCCGCCCCGTTCCTCGACGACCGGGTGATCGAGGCCGCCCTCGCGGTTCGCCCGGAGGAACGCACCACCCCCTGGGAGTACAAGCCGCTGCTCAAGGAGGCCATGCGCGGGATCGTGCCGGACCGCTCCCTGCGACGCGTCACAAAAGCGGAGGGTTCGGCGGAGGAGGCGGCGGGGCTGGACGCCCACCGCGACCAACTGCTGGCGTTGTGCGAAAACTCCCGGCTCGCCGATCTCGGGCTGGTGGATCCGGAGAAACTGCGGGAGTACTGCCGGTATTCACACGCGCCCGAGCGGGAACACGAATCTCTCCACCAGACCTTCGCCTGTGAAACATGGCTTCGGGTGCTCACCGGCGACCGGGCGGCCGGGCATCCGCTGGGGGCAGCATGACGAGGTTGCGGCAGGCGGTCGCCCACACCGAAACCGACTACGGTGCCGCGCTCCTGGACGAGCGCAGCGGTCGATACTGGTCGCTCAATCCGACCGGGGCGCTCGTGTTACGGGTGCTGCTCGGCGGCGGCAGCCCCGCCGACGCCGCCGCCGCCGTCACCGACACCTGTGACGTGGACGCAACCACCGCGGACCGTGACGTGCGGGCCCTGCTGACCGAGCTTCGCGCGGCGGGGCTCCTCGCGACCGGCGCCGCCGACCGGTAATGCCGACGCACGTTCACCCCGGGAGGTGACGGGCAATGACCACACCCATGTCGGTGAGCCGTCGGGGAGACAACCTCGCGCTACGGCGACGGCCCCTGGCCCTGGCCGCGGTCGCGGCCGCACGACTGCTCGCCACCCAGCCTCCCAGCCGGATCCGTGCCGTCCTGACCTGGCTGCGCCGGGGTGCCGTGCCAGCCGACTACCAGCAGACGCTGGCCGCACGCAACGCCGTGACGGCGGTGAGCATGGTGTGTCGCAGCGGCCACGGCTGCATCCCCCGATCCATCGCCACCGCGCTGCTCTGCCGGGCATCGGGGGTCTGGCCGACCTGGTGCGTGGGCGTCCGCGCCGTCAGCCCGTTCGCCGCCCATGCCTGGGTGGAGGCGGACGGGGCGATGGTGGGCGAACGGGAACCAGCGGGCTACTTCCGGCCGCTTCTCACCGTCCCCCCGCCAGCGGCGGGGATGGCCACGGCGGCAGGTGTCGGAGCATCATGAGGATCATCGGCCTGCCGGGCGGCCCGGCGGAGCGGACGACCACGGCCAGGCCACGGCCGGCCGACTCGAACGGCGACGCGGCCTACACCGACGGTGTGCCCGGAGAACGCCTTCAGGGCGGCGGACCGTCCGGCGACGGAGCATACGAGGACGGGTCGCAGGCCGGGGAACTGCGGCTGCGCGGGCTGTGGCGTCTGCTGCGCGGACACGGCCGGCTGGTGGGGATCGCCACCGCGCTGACGGTGGTCGGCACCGTCCTCGGCGTCGCCCAGCCGCTGCTGGTGAAGGACGTCATCGACCTTGCGCAGGCCGGCGGCGTCCCCGGATCGCTCATCCTGCTGCTGTTCGCGCTCTTCGTCGGCCAGGCACTGACCGACACCCTCGGTAACTACCTGCTGGAACGTGCCGGCCAGGGAATCCTGCTCGATCTGCGGATCCGGCTGGTCGATCACCTGCTGCGGCTGCGGATCGGGGTCTACGACCGGCGGCGCACCGGCGACCTGATCTCCCGGGCCAACACCGACACCACCCTCGTCCGGGAGGCGGTGGCCTACAGCTTCTCCACGATCGTCACAAGCGTGATCGGCGTCATCGGCGCGGTCGTGATGATGGTGTGGCTGGACGCGTTGCTCTTCCTGCTCGTCCTGCTCGCGGCCGTGGTGGCCGGGGTGATGGTGCTGGGCGTGCTGGTGCGCATCCGGATCACCTCGGAACGCGGCCAGGCCAGCATCGGGAGCATGACCGCCGACCTCGAACGGGCACTCACCACGATCCGCACCGTGCGGGCCAGCCGGGCCGAACGGCGTGAGAGCGCGCGCATCGCCGGCCACGCGCGGGCCGCCTACCGGGCTGGGGTGCGGATGGCCGCGTTGGACTCGGTCGTCGCTCCGGCCATCCAACTGGCCGTGCAGGGATCGGTTCTGGTGGTGCTGCTGGTCGGTGGAGTGCTCGTCGCACGGGGTTCGACGTCCCTGGGTGATCTCGTCGCCTTCCTGCTCTACGCCACCTATCTCGTCATACCGCTGTCCGATCTGTTCGAGGTCGCGGGGACGATCCAACGCGGCATGGGAGGGCTGCGGCGTGTCGACGCGGTCTTCGCGCTACCCCGTGAACCGGACACCGCCGGTGCCGCCGAGCGGCGTCCCGACCCCGGCCGGGACGGCCCCGGACCGCGGGCGCTCCGGCCCGCCGGCCGGCACGGGAGACAACTCGGGGACGGGCAGGCGGTCGAACAGGCCGGGGACACTCCGGCGGTCGAGTTCCGTAACGTCTGGTTCGGCTACTCCGGCGAACCGGTGCTTCGGGACGTGTCGTTCACGGTGCCGCCCCGCGGCCACATCGCGCTGGTCGGCAGGTCCGGTGCGGGAAAGTCCACCGTGTTCCAGCTCATCGAGCGGTTCTACGAACCGGACCGCGGGACGATCCTGTTCGGCGGGCGGGACGCGGACACCCTCGACCGTGCCACCGCCCGCACCTGGGTGAACCTGGTCGAACAGCAGACCCCGGTGCTGCAGGGAACGCTGCGGGACAACATCGTCTATGCCGCGCCCGACGCCACCGAGGACGAGCTGCGCTGGGCGATCAGTACCGCCGGCCTGGCCGACCTGGTCGCGCGGATACCCGACCGGTTGGACACCGAGGTCGGCGACCACGGGGTTCTGCTCTCGGGTGGGGAACGCCAACGGGTCGCCATCGCCCGCGCGTTGCTGGCCCGGCCCGCCGTCCTCCTCATGGACGAGCCCACCTCCCAGATGGACTCGCTCACCGAGCGGGCGCTCACCCGGGCGATGCGTCAGGTCTCGGCATCGCACGCGCTCCTGGTCATCGCGCACCGGATCTCCACGGTTCGCGCAGCCGATCGGATCATCGTCCTCGACGAGGGAAAGGTGGCGGCCACCGGCCACCACGAGCATCTGGTACGAGTGAGCCCGCTCTACCAGGAGCTCGCGTCCAGCCGGCTGGACGCTGACCCGGACCTTGGCCGGGGGCGCCCATGAGGGGGCCGGCCGTAAAGGGGCCGGAGCAGGGTTCTGGGGAAGGCCGTGCGGGCCCGGTGGTCGTCCAGCTCCGGCAGCCCGGATGCGTTTGATCGCATCGCTGGTGGTTCCGGGGCTGGCTGGCTCACGTCGCGGCCCGGCCAGCCCCGGTTGGCCCGCCTCGTCCTCAGCTCGCGGTGCCCGTCGAGCCCGTGCCGCTCACCGCCCGTCGGCTTGCCGACGCCGACCAGTCGGCGGGCGGGACGGGGTCGAGAGGAACAGCCGTCGTACCGTTCCACTGGTAACGCACAGTCGCCGCGCCACCGGTGGGGCAGCACAGCGGGTCATCGGGCCGGTAAAGCTGGTAGGACAGCGCGACGACGTCGTCGGTAGACCACAGCCACTCGACGGTCGCGCTCGGTAGCTGGGTGTCGGTGCCGACCAGACGGCCGTGGTGGAAGAGGAACGCCTGCTGAGGATGGCCGTCCACGGCGGCGGTCCAGCGTCCGACGATCACGCTGAGGTCGTTGTCCGGGTGGTAGCCGGCCGTCCCGGTGGGGGTGTAGCCGTGCTCCCGGACGACCGCCGTGGCCGTTTCGGTCCCGTCAGCTCCGGAAGCGGCCCCGGAAGACGGCGCGGACACGGGCGCGGCGGACAGCGGCGTCCCCGGCCCGGGTGGCCGCGGCTGTGGTGCCGACGCGGCGAGAACGCGCCCGTCGCCCCACCCGCTCAGCGCGACCGTGACGGCCACCAGGGTGGCCACCAGACAACGACGAAAGGCCATGACATCCCCTCTCCCCTGCCCGCTCTCTGCCTTGTCCGCTGCCCGTACGTCAGGGCTGACTCCCCGCCGTGGCCGGGCTCCCGTTGGCGGAGATACCCGTTTCACACCCGCCTACTCGGCCATTCGTCCCTCACACCGTCTCCGGTCGACCCAGAGCCGGGACAGCCGGTAAATCGATGAAAAGGTAAAACGAATGTCCGATATTACGACCAGACGCCGGAAGACCAGCCCTCAGAATACAGACAACCACCGGAACGCAGACGAAAGAATACGGACACCTACAACGACACGGGCAGCCGGGCGAAAAAGGAAACAAATCGGTACGGTACGACACCCGGGCGCATCACATGTTATCCGGACTGCCCGGCCGACCGGTGGGCCACACGCGGTACACGCACGTTTCCGCTGTCTTCTGCCGGACATGGCCGGTACGGCCCTGCCCGCCTGGGCCAGGCCGTACCGCGCGCGGTGCCCCGAGGCGGCCCCGCGCAAAGCGCTACAAGAGCGGCACCGCGCGAAGCGCTAGTGTCCTGAGTCGTTGATTCGCTGGCAGTAGGCGGCGAGGGTCTCGAGGATCTCGTCGGCGGTCTTGGCCCAGACGAACGGCTTCGGGTCCTTGTTCCAGGCGTTGATCCATCGGCGGATGTCGGCTTCGAGTTCGACGACCGAGCGGTGCGTCGATCGGCGCAGCTTGCGGGTGGTCAGCTCCGCGAACCAGCGCTCGACCAGGTTCATCCACGACGCCGAGGTCGGGGTGAAGTGCAGGTGGAAGCGGGGGTGGCGCAGCAGCCAGTTCTTCACCGCCGGGGTCTTGTGGGTGGCGTAGTTGTCCAGGACCAGGTGCAGGTCGTAGCCCTTCGGGACCGAGGAGTCGATCAGCTTGAGGAAGCGCAGGAACTCCTGGTGACGGTGCCGCCGGAAGGTCTGCGCGATCACCGACCCGGACGTCGGGTCGAGCGCGGCGAACAGGCTGGTCGTGCCATGGCGGACGTAGTCGTGGGTCATCCGCTGCGGGGTACCCGGCATCAGGGGCAGCACCGGTGCCGTGCGATCCAAAGCTTGCACCTGCGACTTTTCGTCGACGCAGAGCACGATCGCCTTCTCCGGCGGGTCGAGGTAGACCCCGACCACGTCACGGACCTTGTCCACGAACAGCGGGTCGGTGGACAGCTTCCACGTCTCGACCAGATGCGGCTTCAACCCGAACGCCCGCCACATCCGTGACACCGTCGACTG
The DNA here is from genome assembly GCF_000177615.2 of Candidatus Protofrankia datiscae. Classification (GTDB taxonomy): domain Bacteria; phylum Actinomycetota; class Actinomycetes; order Frankiales; family Frankiaceae; genus Protofrankia; species Protofrankia coriariae. The sequence continues at coordinate 2,853,923 of NC_015656.1, forward strand.
CGACAGCCCACTGGCCCTCGCCATCGACCGCGATGTCCAATGGGTATCGCCGTTCGGTGGCTTCTCCTCCAACGTCCTCGCGATCACCGCCTCGACCTGGGCGTCGGTGACCTTCCGAGGCGCTCCCGGACGTGCCTCGTCTGACAGGCCCTCCAGCCGGTCGACCGCGAACCGCTCCCGCCATTTCGCGACCGTTCCCCGGGTGATCCCGAGCTCGGCCGCGACCCCCGAGTTCGTCCCACCGTCCGCGCAGGCCAGCACGATCCGCGAGCGCAACGCCAGCGCCTGCGCGGTCTTCCGCCGTCGGGCCCAGCCCTCCAGCACCGCACGCTCAGCAGACGACAACTCGATGGGATCCGCGCTCGGGCCAGGCACCAGCCCATTCTATCTGCACACGAATCAACGACTCAGGACACTAGGAGGCGGCCAGGAAGCGGTCGAGGACGCGGACGCCGAACCGCAGCGACTCGACCGGCACCCGCTCGTCCACACCGTGGAACATGCCGGCGAAGTCCAGGTCCGGTGGCAGCAGCAGGGGCGAGAAACCAAAGCAGCGGATACCGAGCCGGGAGAACGACTTGGCGTCGGTACCCCCCGAAAGCATGTAGGGGACCGGGCGGGCGGCCGGGTCCTCGGCTTTCAACGCACCCGCCATCGCGTCCACGAGCGGACCGTCGAAACCGGTCTCCAACGCCTGGTCGAACACGACCCAGTCACGCCGGACGGCCGGGCCGATCAGCTCGTCGAGCTGGCGGAGGAACTCCTCCTCCTGGCCGGGCAGGAAACGGCCGTCCACGTGCGCGGTGGCCTCCCCCGGAATGACGTTGACCTTTTCTCCCGCGTTGAGCTGTGTCGGGTTCGCGGTGTTGCGGATGGTCGCTCCGATCATCCGGGCGATCGGGCCGAGTTTGGCGATCGTGGTCTCCAGGTCGTCGGTGTCGATCTCGATACCGAGCGCGTCCCCGATGGAGTCCAGGAACGTCCGGACGGTCGGGGTCAGCACGATCGGGAAGCGGTGCCGGCCAAGCCGCACGACCGCCTCGCACAGCGCCGTGACCGCGTTGTCGTCGCTGACCATCGAGCCGTGCCCGGCCCGGCCGGCGACGGTGAGCTTCATCCAGGCGATGCCCTTCTGGGCCGTCTCGATGAGATAGAGGCGCAGGTCGTCGGAGACCGTGTAGGAGAAACCACCCACCTCGCTGATCGCCTCACTGCAGTCGGCGAACAGGTGCGGGTGGTTGTCGACCAGCCAGCGGGCTCCGAGCCTGCCGCCGGCCTCCTCGTCCGCGACAAAGGCAAGCACCAGGTCACGCGGTGGCCGCCGACCGGAACGCAGCAGGTCACGGACGACCGCGAGCGTCATCGCGTCCATGTCCTTCATGTCGACCGCGCCGCGTCCCCACAGACTGCCGTCGACGATCTCGCCGCTGAACGGGTGGACCCGCCAGTCCGTCGGGTCCGCGGGCACCACGTCGAGATGGCCGTGGATGAGCAGCGGCGGGCGGTGCGGATCGACACCCTCGACCCGGGTGATGACGCTGGTACGGCCGGGTTCGGACTCCAGGATGGTGGTCTGAAGGCCGACCTCGGCGAGCTTGGCCGCCACGTATTCGGCGGCGGCCCGCTCGTTGCCGTCGCCGTTGCCCCGGTTCACCGAGTCGATGCGCACCAGGTCACGACAGATCTCGACGGCTTCGTCCTGCGCGGCCGTGCTCACCGCCGCCGGGCTTGCGGCTACCGGGCCCGCGGTCTGCCGCCGGGCCGGGGGGATGTCGTCGGACGCGGGGATGTCGCTCGCCATCAGACCAGTCTGCCAGCCCGGCCGGCTCGGCCGACGGCAACCACGCCGGATCGCAACACAGCCGTATCCCACAACACCCGTATTGATTGATTCCGCTGCCGGAGGAGGGAAGTCCACACCCGGGGGGATGCCCCCGATCCGGGACAACCGTACGGTCATCAGGGCATAGAGGTGTGCTTCAGCTTACATTCCAGGAGTCGATCATGCCGCTTGCCCCGCCGCCGCCTCAGCCGCCCGCGCCTCCGTACGGGCTCGAGCTCAACACCACGATGCAGACCGTGGCCACCATCGTGCTGTGGGTCGGCACGGCCGCCCTGCTCGTGTACGCCGGGAAAATGGCCCGCGAGGAACGCTCGATCTTCCCGGTGGCGCTCGTTGTCGCGGTCGCGGTCGGCAGCATCATCGAGCCGCTGTACGACATCGCCTACCACCTGCACTGGCTCGACAACGGCGAGCAGTGGACGTTGTTCACCAGCTTCGGCCTGCCGCAGCCGGTCTGGGTGATGCCGGCGTACGTCATGGTGTTCGGTCTGCCGGCGCTGCTGCTGTACCGCGCGCTGAGCAGGGGCGCGACGCTGCGGCAGATCTTCACGCTCGGCGCCCTCACCGCCTTCACGACCGCGGTGTTCGAGATCACCGCGATCAACCTCGACCTGTACGTCTACTACGGCGAGTCGCCGTGGCGCGTGCTGGACTACCCGCTGTTCATCGCGTTCATGGAAGCCGCGCAGATCACGGGTTTCGCCGTCCTGGCCGCCGTGCTCAAGCTGCGGGCGACCAAGGAGGTCCACAACCTGGCGCTCTTCGCGATCTTCCCGTGCAACTTCGCCTTCGACGTCCTGGGCGCCGGCTTCCCCACCCTCATCCTGCAGAACTCCAGCCCCGACCCGAACGGCTTCGCGCTGTTCCTCAGCGCCATCGCCAGCGTCGCGCTCACAGCGACCGCCCTGTGGTGGTCCGCGCAGCTGCTGCTCACCCTGCAACGCAGGGACGGGATCACACCGACTGGGACGCGGACCCCGCCCGAGACGCCGGTACGCGAGGCCTCCCTCGTCTGAAAGACGTTTCCCCCAAAGGCCGTATCCCCCAGCAGACCGCCCCGAGCCGTACCACCCGCCGGGACGGTACGCCCGGGAGGGTTGGCCGCGCCGACGTCGCCGCGGCCAACCCTCCCGGACACGGCGCTGGCCGGTCAGAGAAGCCTCCCTGCGCTCTGACCAGCCAGTAGCAGTTTCCAGCCAGGAGGAGTTTCCCGGGCCGCTTTCCGCCCGCGTCCTTTGGGACGGCCGGGTCGTCGCGCTCGGAGCTGGCGGAAGGTCAGAGCGCGCGGAAGCAGGACGGCGCGATCGCATATGCGACGTCCAGGCCGGCGCCGATGGCGGTAGTTCCGGTCAGACCGGGGACCACCGGCGGCACCGGGACGTCGCCGCCGGTGGTGCCGTTGCCCAGCTGGCCGGCGTTGTTGCCGCCCCACGCCCAGACCGTCCCGTCGGAACGCAGCGCATATCCGTTCTCGTCACCGCCGACGACGGCGGTCACATCGGTCAGGCCGACGACCCGCACCGGCCGCGTCACCTCGAGACCGGGTACGGAGATGCTGCCGATGCCCAGCTGGCCGTTCCAGTTCTGTCCCCAGGCCCAGAGCGTGCCGTCGGCGCGCACCGCGTACGCCGCGAACGGGCCGGTGCCGATGGTGGTGACCCCGGTCAGCCCGGACACCGGCGCCGGAATCGGGGTCCGGCTGCCAACGCCGCCACTGCCGTTGCCCAGCTGGCCGGTGTTGTTGCCGCCCCAGGCCCAGACCGTGCCGTCGGAACGCAGTGCATACGCCGTCCCCCCTTTGGAGGCGATGGCGGTGACGCCGATCAGGTTGGGAATCCGTACCGGTACTGAACTGTCGGTGGTGGTCCCGTTCCCCAGGTTGCCTTCCGCGTTGTTGTCCCAGGCCCACACGGTGCCGTCCCGACGCAGCGCATACGCGCTGTCACCCCGCTGGAGGCGATGGCGGTGACCCTGGTCAGGCCGGAGACCCGCACTGGTACCGGGCTGTCGGTGGTGGCGCCGTTCCCCAACTGGCCGTAGGCGTTCCTGCCCCAGGCCCAGACCGTGCCGTCCCGACGCAGCACGTACCTGGTGTTCCCGGAGTTGCTGGTGATAGCGGTGACACCGGTCAGCGTGGGAACGCGTACCGGCACCGAGCTGTCGGTGGTGGCGCCGTCGCCGAACTGGCCGGCGTTGTTCCAGCCCCAGGCGTACAGCGTGCCGGCCCGCGGCCGGGCACCCGCTCCCGGCGCTCCTGCCCCGGGCGGGGAGGCCATCGCGGACGCCGGCAGAAGCGTCGTCCCGGCCACGGCCAGTATGGCCGCCCACATTCCGACCCACCATTGTCGACCGGACATCGTGGCTTCTCCGTTCCGTGGAACCGGTGGTTTTCATCCCACACCCCAACGTCACGAAGAATATCAAGATCAATACTTTCTGTAATCATATCGCCACGTGTCCACCAGTGGGCCCGAAGCCCTGGAGCCCCGCCGTCCACGCAGACAAGACGAGGGACGCAGGGACGAGGGACGTCGCCGAGGCGATACGGGAACGAACTTCGCACATTTTTGATCTTGAAAAAAAGTGGAAGGGTCGACGCTTTACTTCTTTTTTGTAGTTTTTGGTTTTGTTTGTTTGATTTTGAAGATCAAAAATCGACGAAAGCTCGTCAACATTGTTGACTACAGCATGGGTTCACCTGTTGCGCGGTGGGATTTCTGCCGCGGCTACGGCTCGAGGTGACAGCGGGGGCCCGCACCCTGCTCGCCGAGGGTGTCGTACGGGTTGACCAGGGCGCAGCGGTCGATCGACAGGCAGCCGCAGCCAATGCAGTCGGTGAGGTGGTCGCGCAACTGCTCCAGCCGCCGGATGCGGGCGTCGAGCTCCTCGCGCCAGCGGGTGGACGCCCGCGCCCAGTCCTCCCGGGTGGGGGTGCGCTCGTCCGGCAGCACGGTGAGAACGTCCCGGATCGTCGCAAGCGGGATGCCGACGCGTTGCGAGGCACGGACGAAGGCGACCCTGCGCAGGATGTCCCTGGCGTAGCGGCGCTGGTTGCCGGGGGTGCGCCGGCTGCGGATGAGCCCCTGCCGCTCGTAGAAACGCAGCGCCGAGGGGGACACACCACTGCGCTCGGCCAGCTCACCGACGGTGAGCTCCTTGGTCTTCCAGGACAGCTGTGCCATGTGGACCACGGTAGCTTGACTTCAACCTTTGTTTAGCTTCCAGGGTGGTACCCAGGACGAGATCAACGAGATCGTCGGCCATGGCGTCACCAGGAGCCACTGGAACCGAGACCCGGGAAAGGACCTGTCATGTCCGAGCATCCGTTGCAACTGGCCGTGATCGTGGGCAGCACGCGGGAAGGCCGGTTCGCGCCGGTGGTGGCGAACTGGTTCGTCAGCCAGGTCGAACAGCGCGACGACCTGGCGCTCGACGTCGTCGACCTGGCCGAGGCGCGGCTGCCCGCCGTGCTCACCAGGCAGCCGCCGCCCGAGGTGGCGGCGCTGACCCCGCGGCTGGACGCGGCCGACGCGTTCGTCGTGGTGACGCCGGAGTACAACCACTCCTATCCCGCGCCCCTGAAGAACGCCATCGACTGGTACTAGTAGACTGTCGCTGCTTAGTTCTGGTGTGTCTTGTGTCTGGGTGAGAGGGTTGGGTCTGGCAGGTCTCCCCGTCCCTCTGCCGGTCAGGACTGTGTCGTGGGTTCGCAGAAGAAGTGGCCGGTCACCTTGACCGAGGCTGATCGTGACGAGTTGGTTCGGGTGACCTCGACGGGGGTTCATCCGGCGTCGATGATCCGGCGGGCGCGGGTCCTGCTCGCGTTGGACACCTCGGTCGGCCCGGTTGCCTCCCAAGAAGAACTCGTGGTCCGGGTCGGGGTCTCGGGTGAGACGCTGCGGCTGGTCGCGAAGCGGTTCACCGAGACCGGTGGGGATGTGGGGGCCACGATCGGTCGGAAGGCACGGGAGCTTCCCCCGGTGCCTTCCCCGGTGACCGGCGAGGTTGAGGCCAGACTGATCGCGCTGGCATGCTCGCAGCCACCGGCTGGTTATGCACGCTGGTCGCTGCGGCTGTTGGAAAAGCACGTCGCGCTGGTCGCCGACATCCCGGACCTGGACCATTCCACCATCGGCCGGGTCTTAAAAAAACGAGGTTGCGTCCTCATCTGAGGAAGTGCTGGACCATCCCACCGAGGGCGAACGCGCAGTTCGCCGCGCGGATGGAAGACGTTCTGGCGGTCTACGCCCGGCCCCACAACCCGGGCGTGCCCGTGGTGTGCATGGACGAGAAGCCCTACCAGCTGTTGGCCCACGCCCGCGACCCGATCCCCGCCACGCCAGGGCGTGACCGGCGCGAGGACTCCGAGTACGTGCGCCACGGAACCTGCTCGATCTTCTGCTGGGTCGAGCCACTCGCCGGCTGGCGCCGCGTCCAGGCCACCCCACGGCGCACCAGGATCGACTGGGCACACCACGTCAGGCGCCTGCTCACCCTCGACTACCCCGACGCCGAACGGGTCGTGCTGGTCATGGACAACCTCAACACCCACGACATCTCCTCGCTCTACGAGGCCTTCGACCCGGCCGTCGCGTTCGCACTCGCGCAACGACTCGAGATCCACCACACCCCCAAACACGGCTCCTGGCTCAACATCGCCGAAATCGAACTCGCCGCCCTGACCCGCCAATGCCTCGACCGCCGCATCGACACCCTCGACGTCCTGAACACCGAACTCGACGCCTGGCAGACAGCCGTCAACGCCAACCAGCGCCAAGTCAACTGGCACTTCACCACCGATGACGCCCGCACCAAACTCCGCCACCTATACCCCACACATTAGCGGCGACAGTCTACTACACGCAGTGGCAGGCCAAACCGATCGGATTCGTCTCCTACGGGGGCCTGGCCGGCGGACTGCGCGCGGTAGAACAGCTTCGACTGGTGTTCGCGGAACTACATGCAGTAACTATTCGTGAGACGGTCAGTTTCCACAACGCGCGGGAGAAGTTCGACTCCGCCGGCCAGCCGAAGGACGCCACCGGCCCGGGCGCCGCGGCCAAGACGATGCTCGACCAGCTCGCGTGGTGGGCACGGGCGCTACGCGACGCCCGGACGGCCCGCCCCTATGGCACCTGATCTCGCTCGGATCCCGCCCAGCTCAGTCCCGCTCGGGCGGCCTCGCCCGCCGTACCGGCAGGCCGGCCGAGCGGGCGGGCGGGACAGGCGGAGCCGGTCCGAGCGCCTGTCTGTCTCGTCCCACTCCCCCACTCCCCCACTTCTTCCCGTCGGCCCGCCCCCAGGACCTGCGGAATTACAGCGCGGGATCACAGCAGGATCATTGTAAGAATTCATCTTCGCGATGAGTGGCATCGCTCACCGGAGCTCGTTGTTCATCATCTCGAAATATAAATTTTGCAGACGTTGGGCCGCTCCGACGCCCATCTCTGCGCGTATCGCGGCAGCGACTGGCACACTGTGTTCCACCCTATGGAGACAAGGCGAGGATGATGACACAGTTGTGCCAGTCGCCCATCCGCCGGACTCACTTTCCGGCGGCCCGTGGCGGTCGAGTTCGCTTTCGTCCCGGCATGGTGGGTGGCCGGGGCCGCGCCGCTACACTCACGGTCATCTCGATGGCTGTGATCCTGCTCGCTCAGACTACACCGGCCCAGGCCGCGGACTCCACCCAGTACGCCGGTGACTCCTCCCGCGGACTCGGCGTCGCCATTCCGTTCAGCGGTTTTACCGACCGTAACGGACAGGCGGTCCCCATCTCGGGCGCGGTCGGGGCCGACCTGGTCCTCGGTTCGACCGCGCAGCCGTACCTGCCGTGCCAGAACTACGATCCACTGACCGGCACCGGCGACACCTTCATAAACGCCTGTGAGGTACATGGAAGCTACACCACCTACACGCGCTTCGCGGCCGGCCAGGGTATTCTCTTCCCGCACGGCTACTTCGTGCCCGACGTCCAGCCGGATTACGTCAACGGTGGTTCGCTGCGCACCGACTGGGGCGCCCGCACCGCCGGGCTCTCACTGGAGTTCTACCCGGACGTCGCACTCGACCAGGAATACGTTCACTCCCGTTTCTAGTGTCCTGAGTCGTTGGTTCGTGTGCAGATAGAATGGGCTGGTGCCTGGCCCGAGCGCGGATCCCATCGAGTTGTCGTCTGCTGAGCGTGCGGTGCTGGAGGGCTGGGCCCGACGGCGGAAGACCGCGCAGGCGCTGGCGTTGCGCTCGCGGATCGTGCTGGCCTGCGCGGACGGTGGGACGAACTCGGGGGTCGCGGCCGAGCTCGGGATCACCCGGGGAACGGTCGCGAAATGGCGGGAGCGGTTCGCGGTCGACCGGCTGGAGGGCCTGTCAGACGAGGCACGTCCGGGAGCGCCTCGGAAGGTCACCGACGCCCAGGTCGAGGCGGTGATCGCGAGGACGTTGGAGGAGAAGCCACCGAACGGCGATACCCATTGGACATCGCGGTCGATGGCGAGGGCCAGTGGGCTGTCGCAGTCGACGGTGTCACGGATGTGGCGGGCGTTCGGGTTGAAGCCGCATCTGGTCGAGACGTGGAAGCTGTCCACCGACCCGCTGTTCGTGGACAAGGTCCGTGACGTGGTCGGGGTCTACCTCGACCCGCCGGAGAAGGCGATCGTGCTCTGCGTCGACGAAAAGTCGCAGGTGCAAGCTTTGGATCGCACGGCACCGGTGCTGCCCCTGATGCCGGGTACCCCGCAGCGGATGACCCACGACTACGTCCGCCATGGCACGACCAGCCTGTTCGCCGCGCTCGACCCGACGTCCGGGTCGGTGATCGCGCAGACCTTCCGGCGGCACCGTCACCAGGAGTTCCTGCGCTTCCTCAAGCTGATCGACTCCTCGGTCCCGAAGGGCTACGACCTGCACCTGGTCCTGGACAACTACGCCACCCACAAGACCCCGGCGGTGAAGAACTGGCTGCTGCGCCACCCCCGCTTCCACCTGCACTTCACCCCGACCTCGGCGTCGTGGATGAACCTGGTCGAGCGCTGGTTCGCGGAGCTGACCACCCGCAAGCTGCGCCGATCGACGCACCGCTCGGTCGTCGAACTCGAAGCCGACATCCGCCGATGGATCAACGCCTGGAACAAGGACCCGAAGCCGTTCGTCTGGGCCAAGACCGCCGACGAGATCCTCGAGACCCTCGCCGCCTACTGCCAGCGAATCAACGACTCAGGACACTAGAAGTTGCAGTGTCCGCCGTCGCGGCCGAAACCGGGACGAGCCACATCGAAGTCCAGCCGGTTGTCCGGCCCGCTGATGCGTGGCAGGTCGTAGACGCACTGGTGACCGGTTGCGGTGTCGTCGACGGTGACCCGCTGCGACCCGGCGTACATCGCCCCGCTGGTCCAGTCCGTGCCGTTGCTGTAGGTGACCGCGAAGGAGGAGATCGGGTAGTCGGCGGAGGAGCGGGCGTCACCACCGAAAATGGTGAACTTGATCTCTTTTGCGGCCGGGGCGGCACCGTTGCGGGTTACGCTGCCGATGATTCGGGCGGTGCCCGGGTCCGCGAGGGTCACGAGCTTGATCGTTCCCACGTGGTAGGAGTAGGTCCAGCCGTTCGCCCGGTGGTTGAAATAGTCCACGTAGTGTCCTGAGTCGTTGATTCGCTGGCAGTAGGCGGCGAGGGTCTCGAGGATCTCGTCGGCGGTCTTGGCCCAGACGAACGGCTTCGGGTCCTTGTTCCAGGCGTTGATCCATCGGCGGATGTCGGCTTCGAGTTCGACGACCGAGCGGTGCGTCGATCGGCGCAGCTTGCGGGTGGTCAGCTCCGCGAACCAGCGCTCGACCAGGTTCATCCACGACGCCGAGGTCGGGGTGAAGTGCAGGTGGAAGCGGGGGTGGCGCAGCAGCCAGTTCTTCACCGCCGGGGTCTTGTGGGTGGCGTAGTTGTCCAGGACCAGGTGCAGGTCGTAGCCCTTCGGGACCGAGGAGTCGATCAGCTTGAGGAAGCGCAGGAACTCCTGGTGACGGTGCCGCCGGAAGGTCTGCGCGATCACCGACCCGGACGTCGGGTCGAGCGCGGCGAACAGGCTGGTCGTGCCATGGCGGACGTAGTCGTGGGTCATCCGCTGCGGGGTACCCGGCATCAGGGGCAGCACCGGTGCCGTGCGATCCAAAGCTTGCACCTGCGACTTTTCGTCGACGCAGAGCACGATCGCCTTCTCCGGCGGGTCGAGGTAGACCCCGACCACGTCACGGACCTTGTCCACGAACAGCGGGTCGGTGGACAGCTTCCACGTCTCGACCAGATGCGGCTTCAACCCGAACGCCCGCCACATCCGTGACACCGTCGACTGCGACAGCCCACTGGCCCTCGCCATCGACCGCGATGTCCAATGGGTATCGCCGTTCGGTGGCTTCTCCTCCAACGTCCTCGCGATCACCGCCTCGACCTGGGCGTCGGTGACCTTCCGAGGCGCTCCCGGACGTGCCTCGTCTGACAGGCCCTCCAGCCGGTCGACCGCGAACCGCTCCCGCCATTTCGCGACCGTTCCCCGGGTGATCCCGAGCTCGGCCGCGACCCCCGAGTTCGTCCCACCGTCCGCGCAGGCCAGCACGATCCGCGAGCGCAACGCCAGCGCCTGCGCGGTCTTCCGCCGTCGGGCCCAGCCCTCCAGCACCGCACGCTCAGCAGACGACAACTCGATGGGATCCGCGCTCGGGCCAGGCACCAGCCCATTCTATCTGCACACGAATCAACGACTCAGGACACTAGGACACCGCAACTTCCAGGACACGCGGCTTCCGGCAAGGTGCTCGTTCCAACAGGGCACGCGGCTTCCACTAGGTTTGAGTTCCCTGGTACGGACCGCGGTCGCGGTCGAGGACCACTGGTCGGCTGTTCGACGGTTGCCATGATCGTCGAACAGCCGATGTCGATGTCGATACGCTCGTCGGCTCCTGCCGGCAGGCGCGGGTGTGGCCCACAGCTGTTCCGATGACACAGGAGGCTGACACGCAGCGCAGTCATGGCACCGGCATGGAGCCGTCCTCTCCCTCTCCCCCGCCCCCGCCCGCGGGACCGGCGATCCGGTCGACGGACGGGGCCAGGAGCGTGCCCGCGACGGGACGGGTACGTAAGTGGCTGCCGCTGCTGACGGTCTGTCTCGGCACCTTCATGCTGCTGGTCGACGTGACGATCGTGAACGTCGCCCTGCCGGGCATGGTGGTCGACCTCGACGCGTCGTTCGGCGCGCTGCAATGGGTCGTCGACGCCTATGCGCTCGCGCTGGCCGCGCTCGTCCTCGGCACCGGCTCCATCGCGGACCTCGTCGGCCATCGCCGGGCCTACGTCGCCGGGCTCGCGGTGTTCGCGGCGTCGTCGTTCGCATGCGGCATCGCGCCGAACTCCGCGGCGCTCATCGCGGCGCGCGCCGTGCAGGGCGTCGGCGCGGCGGCCATGTTCGCGACGACGTTCGCGCTGCTCAGCAGCTCCTACACCGGACGCGACCGCGGCAGCGCCTACGGCATGTGGGGTGCGGTGTCGGGTGCGTCCGCCGCCGTCGGCCCGATCATTGGCGGGCTGCTCACCGAAGGCGTGTCCTGGCGGTGGATCTTCTTCGTCAACCTGCCGGTGAGCGTCGCCGCCATCGTGCTGTGCCTGTTCGTGCTCACCGACGCGCACGAGCCCACCCACAGCCGGGTGGACGTCCCCGGCATGGTCACGTTCACCGCGGCGGCGGCGGGCGCGACGTACGCGATCATCCGTGCGAGCGAGGAGGGCTGGTCCAACGCGCTCACCTGGTGGCTGCTCGCGCTGGCGGCGGTGCTGCTCGCCCTCTTCGCCGGCATCGAGTCGCGATCGTCGCACGCCATGCTGGACCTCACGCTGCTGCGTAACCGGTCGTTCGTCGGGGTGCTCGTCACGGGCGTCCTGCTGACGTTCGCCGCCTTCTCCGCGTTCGCCTACACCTCGATCTGGCTGCAGTCCGTGGTCGGTCTCAGCCCGATCGAGGCCGGGCTGACCGGTGTGCCGCTGTCGGTCATGGCGTTCGTGGTCTCGGCGTCGACCGGCCGCTTCCTGCACGGTGTACGGCCCGACTGGATCCTTGGTGGCGGTCTGCTGCTCGTCGGCCTCGGTGACGCGCTCGCCGCCGTGCTCGTCCACGGCTCGGCGAGCTGGCCGGCGCTCATACCCGGTTTCGTGGTGATCGGTATTGGGGTGGGGATCGTGACGCCCGCGCTCGGTTCGGTCTCGATGACGCTCGTGCCCGCGCGGCGCGGTGGCATGGCCGCCGGCGCGGTCAACACCGCGCGGCAGCTCGGTTTCGCCTTCGGTATCGCCGTCCTGGGCAGCGTGTTCGCCGCTCGCGCGCAGCGCAGCCTGTCCGGACGCGGCGTCGAGGACGCGGCCCGGACGGCCCGCGCGGTCGCCGGCGGCCAGACGGCGTCGCTGCTGCGCGCGGCCCCGCCGAGCACCCGGCACGCTCTCGACAGCGCCGTGCACGCCTCGGCGGTGACCGGTGTCCAGGGGGCGTTCGCGGTGGCCGCCGCGGCCGGCCTGCTCGCCGGCGCCCTCGTCCTCGTCCTGATGCGCCCCACCCACCCGGCCACATGATCCAGATATTGGTGATCCCGACGTTGTGACCGCTGGAACCAGAAGATCAAATTTCGAACCAGCGCCGTCAACAGCGTTGACTATAAAGTGGATCAGATTCGTCATCCGGTCACGTCACCGCGACGTGAGTCGGACGATGCACCGCTTCGTTGCCACCCGGCCGCAGACCGTGCGGCCCTGAGCATCCCAGCACCGATGATCAAGGCGGTCAGCGCGAATCCGGCGGCGGCCAGGAAGGCCACGTGGTAACCGCCGACCAGCGATTCCGCCTCGGTCTTCCCAGTGGCGGTGAGGCTGCTCGTGCGCGCGTTGACGAAGGCGCTCAGCACGGTGAGGCCGATCGCGCCCCCGATCTGCTGGGTGGTGTTGAACAGCCCGGAGGCGATGCCGGACTTGGCAGGCGTGACGGCGGCCATGCCATGGTCCCGCTGTCGACCCAGCCATCCCGAGAAACCCGGTATGTAGTCGCCGACCCGTATCTGCGATTCTGGCTGACCTTTCTCGGCCCCAACCTTGCCGAGATCGAACGTGGTCGTGGCGACCTGGTCCGCGCCAGGATCGCGTCGTCCTGGAGCACCTGGCGCGGCCGCGCGATCGAGCCGGTTATCAGGGAGTCGCTGCGGCGTCTGCCTCCCGGGCCGCTGCCGGACGGGACGAACGTCATCGGCGGCTACTGGACCCGGACCAACAACCCCGAGATCGACATCGTCGGCGCGGACCGGGCGCCGGTCGCCAGGCGCGTCACCCTGGTCGGCTCCATCAAGTGGCTGAACAACCGCGCGTTCGACCCGCACGATCTGGCCCAGCTCGTCGCCCATCGCTCCCGGATGCCCGGCGCCGACGACTCGACCCCGCTGCTCGCGGTGACCCGCGCCGCAACGGCGATGGACGGGATCCTCACCCTCGGCCCCGAGGATCTGCTCACAGCATGGCGTCCCTGACACGCGGAGTACAAACCGGCGGGATGCCGTCAACAGCGTTGACTATAAGATGGATCAGATCGGTCAGGCGGTCACATCGCGGCGGGTGAGGGTGACGGCTGCCAGTATCGCGGCAACGCCGGCGTACCCGGCCGCGAGGGCCAACGCCGGGCCGTAGGAGGCATCCGGCAGGCCGCCGCGGGCGACCGCGTCGAACACCAGGCCCGGGAACGTCCGAGTCGCGCCATCCCATGTCTGTTGGATGATGTGCTCGATCGGCAGCATCCAGGCGATCCCGATCGACAGCGCCAGTACGGTGAAGCGGGTCAGCACGCCCAGCGCCGTTGCGACAAGCGCGAAACACATCGTGGCGAGGAGCGCGTTCAGGAAATTGGCAGCGGCGGTTTCGAGCGCTGCCCCGCTCCACCACTGCGACGTCTCCACCCCACGCAGTTGTGCCATGACGACAGCCGCGGCCACGCTGAGCGCCAGTGCCACCAACAGCGCCACCGCCATCATCACGAACATCGCGGTCAGTTTGCCGGCGAGCCAGGCCGCCCGCCGTGGATGCTGCAACAGCAACGTCCGCAGCGTCCCCTGGCCGTACTCATTGGTGACGTTCGCGGTGAAGACCACGAAGACGAGCAGGCCGACGAAGGTCATCCCGGCGGCGAACCCGACGCTGGGGCCGTCCGGGCCGGCAAGGCGCACCAACGTCATGGCGAATCCCTCACCGGGACCGTCGAGAGGCCGTGCGGTGTCCTCGGCGAGGGCAAAGGCCAGGACACTCGCCAGCATCCCCATCGCGGCCACCGCCGCGATCGCGACAAGCGTCCCCCGACGGCGCAGTTTGAGCAGCTCTGCGTGCAACGCGCGGTTCATCGCGCTCCCTCCACCAGTACCCCGGCAGCTCCGGCCGCCGGCGACGCGCCAGGGTAATGATCAACAAAGCTTCCGCCGACCAGGCTCTGGTAGCGCTCTTCCAGGCTCACCCGTACCGGGGTGATCTCCACGAGCGTGATGCCCGCCGCGAACGCGTCCCGATTCAGGTCGGCGAGCATCGCGTCCATGACCGACTCGGCATCCGGGGGCCTCCGGTCGCCCCGCTCACCGGGAACGGACGGGGGCAGGTCGACACGCAGCCGGTCGCCGTCACGCCGCACGGACAGGTTCCGGCCCGTGGTGAGCTCGGCCATGGTGCCGAGATGGTCCGGATGGTGCGGACGCAGCAGCACGCTGCGCCCGCCAGCGGCCATCAGCCCGTCGATAGGGCCGTGGTAGACCGACCGGCCGTGCTCCATGACGACGATCCAGTCACAGATCTGCTCCACTTCGGACAGCAGGTGCGAAGAGATCAGAACGGTCCGTGCCCGCCCGTCTCCCGGCCGCCGCCCCAGTGTGCGCACCAGCTCCCGCATCTGCTGGATACCGGCCGGGTCCAGGCCGTTGGTGGGTTCGTCGAGGACAAGCAGGTCGGGATCCGCAAGCAGCGCGGCCGCTATCGCCAGCCGCTGTTTCATCCCCAGGGAATAGGTTCGGAAGGCGTCACCGCCACGGCCCGTGAGCCCGGCCTCGGCCAGGACCTCCGGAATCCGGGAACGGTCATGACCGCCGAGGGCGGCGAGCACGGCGAGATTGTGCTCCCCGGACAGCCCCGGGTAGAGGGCGGGACTCTCGATCAGTGCGCCGACTCTGGAAAGGTACCGTTGTGGTCTGGTAAGTGGTTCGCCGAGAACGCTGCCCTCGCCGGCGGACGGCCGGACCAGCCCGAGCAGCATCCGCAAGGTGGTGGTCTTGCCGGCGCCGTTGGGACCGACGAAGCCGGCGACCGCACCGGTCGGGATACGCATCCGCAGGCCGTCGACGACCGTTCTACGACCGTAACGCTTGGTCAGGTGAAGAACCTCCACAGCGGAACCGTCCGTCACTGCGGGTATACGGCGTTGCGAAACGCCCACGGTGTTGGTCACATCAGCCGGTGTGGTGACGGCCGCTGTGACAGCAGTTGATGTCATGGCCCCAGAGTCGCCGGCCGACGGCGTCACGTCGTCCGCCCGGCGGCGTCACCGCGCTACGCAGATCGGCGTAGGGCATGTGTACGCGGAAACGGAGCAGCGGAAACGGAGCAGCGGAGATGGCCTGGCGAGCGGTGCGGGCGCACACCCGCTCGTCAGAACAGCACGTAACGCGTCAGGACGGCGTGACCATGCCTGCCTGGTTGGCGAGGACGGCTAGCTGGGCACGGTCGCGCGCCCCCAGTTTCACCATCACCCTGCTCACATGGGTACGGGCCGTGGCCGGGCTGATGAACAGCCTCTGCGCGATCTCGTCGTTCGACAGGCCACGCCCCACCAGCCCCATGACCTCACGTTCGCGCGCGGTGAGCCCACTGAGGTCGGGTGTATGCACGGCGGGCCGGCGGGCAAAGGCGTCGATCACCCGTCGTGTCACTGTTGGTGACAGCAATGACTCCCCCGCCGCAACCACCCGGATCGCCCGGAGCAGTTCCGCGGGCTCGGCATCCTTCAGCACGAACCCGGACGCACCTGAGCGCAGCGCCTCGAAAACGTACTCATCCAGCTCGAACGTGGTGACCATGACGGCCCGGGTCTGATCAAGATGCGGGTCCTCGACGATCGCCCGTAGGGCGGAAAGGCCGTCGAGGACGGGCATCCGGATGTCGAGCAGCACCACGTCCGGACGTGTCCGCTGGACAACGGCGATCGCCTTGCGCCCGTCCTCGGCCTCACCGACCAGCTCGAGATCGTCCTCACTGTCGATCAGTACTCGCAGGCCGAGCCGTACCAGCGGCTGGTCGTCGGCAACCACCACCCGGATCATGTATTCACCTGCCGTAGCGGCAGGACGGCCCGGACCTGCCAGCCGCGGCCGGGCAGCGGGCCGGCCGTCACCGTACCCCCGAGATCGACGGCGCGTTCCCGCAGACCGCGTAACCCATGGCCGTGTCCGTGCTCGTGGTCATGTCCGTGCTCGTGGCTGGTGGACACCGGGCTGGGGTGCCCGGTGTTCGCGGGCCCGGCGTCGTCCGTGGCCATCGCCGGTGCCACGACGGTCATCGGCTGGCCGGCGACCGGCTCGTCACATACCCCGACCATCACTTGGTCGGGCTTGTAACAGATCTCGACACGGGCGCGAGCCGGGCCGGCATGCCTGAGCACGTTCGTCAGCGACTCCTGGATGACCCGGAACACGGCGAGATCCACCTCGGCCGGCAGGACCTCGGGGCCTTCACCGGAAGTCACCAGATCCACCGGAAGGCCGGCGCGCCGGACCTGTGCGAGCATGCCGTCCAGGCGCGCGAGACCGGTCAACGGCACATGCCGGGCGTTGTCGGCCTGGTCGGCGCTCCCGGTACCGTCAACGATCATGCCGGCGTTGTCGGGGGCGCCGGCCCGCTCGGGCCGGGTGTCGACGCCGAGGCGGGTGAGAGCGAGGGCCGCGCGCAGCTCCTCCAACGCGTCGTGGCTGGTGCGCCGGATCGCCTCAAGCGCGGCCCGGGCCTGTTCAGGACGCCGGTCGAAGACATGGAGGGCGACCCCGGCCTGCAGGGAGATGACAGACAGCCCATGACCCACGACGTCGTGTACCTCGCGATACAGCCGTAGCCGTTCCTGCTCGGCCCTGGCTCGCCGCGCCTCGTCCTCGGCCTGTGCGCTGGAACGGCGCGCGACCTGGAGCAGCCCCCCCGATGAGTGCCGGCACCGCCAGCCAGAGGATGCCCAGCGTCCCGACAACCCAGTGCGTCCAGCCGGCATCATCGTCGGCCAGGACGTCCCCGATCAGCTCTCCGCCGACGACGGTCACCCCGGCGACCCCGGCCGCGACAGCCATGGGCACGACCGGCAGCCGAGTGCCGACGGAGAAGGCGGCGACGGCGAGCGGAAGCTGGACCGGTGGCGGACCGTTCGGATAGCCAGCGGCGAGATAAACACTGACCAGGACCGATTCAGCGGCCAGCATGGACAGGGGCCGGTAGCGACGCAGGAGCACCACGGCGGCGGCAACGGCGAGCAGCAGGTAACCCACGGCGTCGAGACGACGGCCGGATCCGAGCCCTTCATGATTAATCTGGGTGCTGCTGAGGAGGAGCACAGCCGCGACCACGGCCGCAGGGAGGACGTCGGCACGCAGACAGCCGCCAATCGCGACCAGCTTCCGAACATCCACCAGATGACGGTATCCACCGGCAGGTCCGACGGCATCCGCCTCACGACGTACTGAACGCGAGATCTTCCTACGTCCGCGGACGTACACAGCCAGTCCTTCCGGGACACCGACGCCTGATGCGCCCTACCCACCCGGCCATATGATCAAAATGTCGATGACCCGAATGCCGCGGTCAGCAGAACCAGAAGATCAAGCTGTATGCCCAGCACCGTCAACACCGTTGACTATAGAGTGGATCAATCCCTCCCCCTCAAGCCGCTTCGCAGGTTTCTCGCGACGATCACACAGTCGAAGCGGCAGTCGTCGCCCTGTACGACGAACGGTGACCCGCCCCGCAGCGACGCTGGACGGCATCTTCGATCCTCGCCCGCGACCCCGACGACCTACTCGCGGCATGACGCCCCTGATACGCAGAGCAGGAGCAGGCGGAGTGGCATCAACACCGTTGACTGTCACGTCCGCATCGCGACGCGGGCGTTGCGGCTTTACCGGTACCCCCTAAGGGTATAGAGTCGGCACCGTCGTAGATACCCCTGGAGGGTATGGGGGCTGGAGGTGCGGATGGGCGCGGGCCACGGCTACATCGGCGACAAGGACGACTACCTCAAGCGGCTGCGGCGCATCGAGGGCCAGATCCGCGGCCTGCAACGGATGGTCGAGCAGGAACAGTACTGCATCGACATCCTGACGCAGGTCTCGGCAGCGACGAAAGCGCTACGCTCGGTCGCGCTCGGCCTGCTCGACGCGCACATGGCGCACTGCCTCGTGCAGGCGGCGGCAGCCGGCGGCGAGGAGGCCGACCAGAAGGTACGGGAGGCCTCGGACGCGATCGCCCGCCTGCTCCGCTCCTGAGCGCCCACGACAACACGACGACATGATCACGCGTCCACCGCGCCCGGCGCTCGTCCCACGTCCGACAAACTCCCGGCGTGGACGACGAGAGGCGTCACGGGCCACGGAAGGGACGTGGCTGTGCACCGCCGACGACGCCAGGCACACCCCGAAATCGATCGTTTCTTCTGGAAGGACCAGCTGTGACCACGACCACCTACACCGTTGTCGGCATGAGCTGCTCGCACTGTGTCGGCGCGGTGAGCACCGAGATCGGCCGGATCCCGGGCGTCAGTGACGTCCAGGTGGACCTGGGCAGCGGCGCGGTAACGGTGATCAGTGAACAGCCGCTGGCGGAGACCGCTGTCCGAGTCGCCGTGGACGAGGCCGGTTACGAACTCGCCAGCCCCGCCGCCAGCCGGTAGCGGGGCACAGCCAACAGCGGGCCAGCCGGCCAGGAAGAAGCCGGCTGGCGAAGAACCCAACCGGTAGGACCAGCGGCATCGGCCGGACGCGTCGGGGGACGAGCCACCGCACCTCGACGAGGCGGGCCGGCCAGCCGGAACGGAGGAACGACCGCGATGAGCGTGACCGCGGATGCCGCGCCGCCCTCGGGCGTCCACAAGATCGATCTGTCGATCAGCGGGATGACCTGCGCGTCCTGCGCGGCGCGCATCGAGAAGCGGCTCAATCGGCTCGAGGGTGTGACCGCCACCGTCAACTACGCCACCGAGCGGGCGCATGTCGTCTACCCCGACCGACTCACCGCGGCCGACCTGGTCACCGAGGTGCACCGGATCGGCTACCGCGCCCAGCCACCGCAGGTACCCCAGCGGCCACAGCCGCCACGGGCCGTCCCGGCGGACGAGGCCCCAACGGTGACGGGCCGGGAAGGGGCCGCGGAAACGGGCCGGGCCGCCCCCGCGACCGAGCGGGCGGAGCGGGTCGACCCGCAGCGGCTACGGCTGATCGTCTCCAGTCTGCTGAGCCTGCCGGTGCTGCTGCTCGCCATGGTGCCGCCGTGGCAGTTCGACAACTGGCAGTGGCTGTCGCTGGCGCTGGCCACCCCGGTCGTACTGTGGGGCGGTCTGCCGTTCCACCGGGCGGCGTGGACGAACCTGCGCCACGGCGCGGCGACCATGGACACGCTGATCTCCATCGGCACGCTCGCGGCGTTCGGCTGGTCGCTGTACGCCCTGTTCTTCGGCCATGCGTCTTCCGGCCACGCGGGGATGACGGGCATGACGGGCATGACGGGCATGCCCTCCGGGCCAGCCGCCGACCGGGGCAGCGGCACGGACAGCATCTACCTCGAGGTCGCCGCCGTGGTGACGACGCTCATCCTCACCGGACGCTTCTTCGAGGCGCGCGCCAAGCGGCGGGCCGGCGCCGCGCTGCGGGCGCTGCTCGAACTGGGCGCCAGGAACGTGACGGTCCTGCGGAACGGCCAGGAGCTGCGGATCGGCATTGAACAGCTGGCCGTGGGCGACCGCTTCGTGGTGCGCCCAGGCGAGAAGATCGCCACCGACGGGGTCGTGGAGCAGGGCGGTTGCGCGGTGGACGCGAGCATGCTCACCGGCGAGTCGGTGCCGGTCGAGGTCGGCGTGGGTGACACGGTCACCGGCGCCACCGTGAACACCGACGGTCGGCTGGTGGTCCGGGCCACCCGGGTGGGCGCGGACACCCAGCTCGCGCAGATCGCGAAACTGGTCGTCGAGGCGCAGAGCGGCAAGGCCGCGATCCAGCGGCTCGCCGACCGGGTGTCGGCCGTGTTCGTCCCGATCGTGATCGGCCTCGCGGCCGTCACCCTCGCGGTGTGGCTCGCTCTCGGCGAGGGGCCGACGGCAGCGTTCACGGCCGCGGTGGCCGTGCTGATCGTCGCCTGCCCGTGCGCGCTCGGCCTGGCGACCCCCACCGCGCTGCTCGTCGGCAGCGGCCGTGGCGCCCAGCTCGGCATCCTGATCAAAGGGCCGGAGGTACTGGAATCGACCCGGCGGGTGGACACCGTCGTCCTGGACAAGACCGGGACGCTGACCACCGGGCGGATGAGCCTGCTGGCGGTCGTTACAGCCGGCACCGGCGCCGCCAGCCCTGACCGCACTGATACCGGCACCAGCAGTACTGGTACCGGCACCGATGGTGCGCAGGCCGGCGTCGACGAGGTGCTGCGGCTGGTCGGCGCGGTCGAGGCGGCCAGCGGGCACCCGATCGCGTGGGCGATCGCCCACGGGGCACGGGAACGGCTCGGCGAACTGCCGGACGTCGAGGACTTCAGCAGCGTCGACGGCTTCGGTGTGCGGGGGACGGTGGACGACCAGAAGATCGTCACTGGTCGCCGTCGCCTGCTCGAGGAGTGGTCGCTGCACATCCCCGACGAGCTCGAGCAGGCAGCCCAGGCCGCCGAACGGGACGGCCGTACGCCGGTGTTCGCCGGCTGGGACGGCGCCGCCCGCGCGGTGCTCGTCGTCGCCGACACTCTCCGGCCCGGCAGCGCGGACGCGGTCCGCCGGCTGCGTGGCCTCGGCCTGGCACCGGTCCTGCTCACCGGTGACAACGCCCGAGCCGCCCACGCGGTTGCCGCGCAGGCCGGCATCGACGAGGTGATCGCCGAGGCACTGCCCACGGACAAGGTCGACGTCGTCGCCCGGCTGCAGGCGCGGGGCCGGGTCGTCGCGATGGTCGGGGACGGGGTCAACGACGCCGCCGCGCTCGCCCGCGCCGATCTGGGCCTGGCCGTGGGGACCGGGACGGACACCGCGATCGAGGCGGGTGACATCACCCTCGTCCGCGGGGATCTCGGCGCGGCCGTGGACGCCATCCGGCTGTCCCGGCGCACCCTGGCCACCATCAAGGGCAACCTGTTCTGGGCCTTCGCCTACAACGTCGTCGCCCTTCCGTTGGCCGCCGCCGGCCTGCTCAACCCCATGATCGCCGGTGCGGCCATGGCGCTGAGCTCCGTGTTCGTCGTCTCCAACTCGCTGCGGCTGCGCCGCTTCCGCCCCACCGGCCGAGCGGCGCGGAGTGGCGACCCGGCCGGCGGGGATAGCACCGTGACGCTCGGTAGCAGCTCCACCGGAGAGAAAGATTAACTACTTTCCGCAACATCTCATCGAAGATCAAAGCGGGATGACTACGGAAAGTAGTAGAAATTGTGACGGCTCGAAGCCAGTACCGTCCGTTCCGTGAACGACCCCGGCGACCGCCGGAAAATTCGCTGAACAATCCGCTGGACGGATACCGGTGAATTATCGCCGGAAAACCGGCCATGTCGTTTCAGCGAATACAATACCGGCTTGACGGAAGTCGGAGGACGGCTGCGGCCGGATACCCCGCCGGCCATTGTCACCGCAGGTCCGGTAGCGGCGCCCCGTGGCGGACGGCCGTCCTCGACACCCGTCCCGACCTGGTGAACCACCTGCCGGGCCGCCGGGTCGGAACATATGGGAGGACCGCCGCGAGCCCGGTCCGCATGATATCGGCCAACACCTGGGACCGGGCCGTACGGTCCGCCGCGGCCAGGCCGCGGGCCGGTACCGCGTCACCTTTCACCGTGCTTTTCACCGCACGTCGTCGCCGGCCTGCGGGAAATCCTGGTGACCGCAGGCCACCCGCGCCGTCCGGAAAGCATTCATGCCGTTGTCGGAAGCCTCGGCCGGCAGAATCGCCACCACCGCCGGTAACCACCTGGCCATCACGGTTGGTACGCGACAGCAGGGGAAGACGAATCAGTTGTGAATCTCACGCGAACCAGTTAATATTTGGCGCGCACTCACCGCACCAAATCGTCATGAACAACTCATGGCCGCCTACGAACAGGCAGGCAGCCACCCCCTGTGCGCCGCGACCGTTCATCACGATCGCTCGCCGACCTCAGCCGTCAGACGGTAGCCCCGGTGAGGGAAGAGCGACCGGTTGCAGGATCAGAGATTGGTGGTAGATGCGGTGACAGAGCCAGTGGCATCAGCCGCCGACAGCAGCGGCGACCACCCTCGGCGTCCTCGCCGACGGAGACTACTTCGGCGAGGACACCCTCACTGGCTCCGACAGCACCTGGCAATACACCACCGCCGCCACCGCGACCACCATCCTCACCCTCCCCCGCAGCGCCTTCCAAGAAATCCTCGACCAGTACCGCACCCGCCCCGACCAGCCCAGAACAAATACGGCA
The DNA here is from genome assembly GCF_000177615.2 of Candidatus Protofrankia datiscae. Classification (GTDB taxonomy): domain Bacteria; phylum Actinomycetota; class Actinomycetes; order Frankiales; family Frankiaceae; genus Protofrankia; species Protofrankia coriariae. The sequence goes on from NC_015656.1 coordinate 2,876,476, forward strand.
AAGCCGCTATCGACCTCACCGCTGGCCACCACGGCGAACCCGACCTCCCCGGCACCTTCGTCGACTATGAACTCGCCCCCCGCGAATACGAACTCAGCGTCGCCCAGACCATCCTGCGCGTCCACAGCCGCGTCGCCGACCTCCACAACGAACCCAACAACCAGCTCGAACAGCAACTCCGCCTCACCATCGAAGCCCTCCACGAACGCCAGGAACACGAACTATTCAACAACCGCGGCTTCGACCTCCTCCACAACGCCGACCTCAAACAACGCATCCACATCCGCACCGGCCCGCCCACCCCCGACGACCTCGACGAACCGCTGGCCACGGTGTGGAAGAATCCGCAGTTCATTCTCGCGCATCCCCGGGCGATCGCCGCGTTCGGCCGGGAGGCCAACCGCCGCGGCCTCTACCCACGGAGCGTCGACATCGCCGGCCACCGCATATCCGCCTGGCGCGGCGGCCCCATCCTCCCCAGCGACAAAATCCCATCACCACCACCCGGAGCACATCCATCCTGGCGGTCCGCGTCGGCGAGGAGGCGCAGGGTGTATCGGCCCACACCACGCCGGTATCCCCGACGAGGTCCAGCCCAGCCTGAACGTCCGCTTCACGGGCATCAACGAAAAAGCCATCATCTCCTACCTCGTCAGCGCCTACTACTCCGTCCCCGACGCCCTCGGCATCCTCGAGAACGTCGAGATCGGACACCGCGCCGGAATCGGACATGCCACAGATGCGGCCGGCAGAACCCTGGATCTTCGGGATTCGGTGTCGACGCAGGATCGACGGAGGACTGCCGGAGCTTCAACACAGAAAATGGTCATCTTGAAAACCCGCATGTCAGCACATCAGGGTGGATCATAGCGTAGACAGATATTTTGACCGTCCGTCACCTACGAAAGGAACTCGCCATGGGCCAGGAACAGTCCGCATCGCCGCACGACTCGGCACTGCCGAAAAACCCCGAAGGAATACCGGTGGTCTCCCTGGACCAGGCGCACGCCCCCACCAAGGTTCTGGGTAACTAGTGTCCTGAGTCGTTGATTCGCTGGCAGTAGGCGGCGAGGGTCTCGAGGATCTCGTCGGCGGTCTTGGCCCAGACGAACGGCTTCGGGTCCTTGTTCCAGGCGTTGATCCATCGGCGGATGTCGGCTTCGAGTTCGACGACCGAGCGGTGCGTCGATCGGCGCAGCTTGCGGGTGGTCAGCTCCGCGAACCAGCGCTCGACCAGGTTCATCCACGACGCCGAGGTCGGGGTGAAGTGCAGGTGGAAGCGGGGGTGGCGCAGCAGCCAGTTCTTCACCGCCGGGGTCTTGTGGGTGGCGTAGTTGTCCAGGACCAGGTGCAGGTCGTAGCCCTTCGGGACCGAGGAGTCGATCAGCTTGAGGAAGCGCAGGAACTCCTGGTGACGGTGCCGCCGGAAGGTCTGCGCGATCACCGACCCGGACGTCGGGTCGAGCGCGGCGAACAGGCTGGTCGTGCCATGGCGGACGTAGTCGTGGGTCATCCGCTGCGGGGTACCCGGCATCAGGGGCAGCACCGGTGCCGTGCGATCCAAAGCTTGCACCTGCGACTTTTCGTCGACGCAGAGCACGATCGCCTTCTCCGGCGGGTCGAGGTAGACCCCGACCACGTCACGGACCTTGTCCACGAACAGCGGGTCGGTGGACAGCTTCCACGTCTCGACCAGATGCGGCTTCAACCCGAACGCCCGCCACATCCGTGACACCGTCGACTGCGACAGCCCACTGGCCCTCGCCATCGACCGCGATGTCCAATGGGTATCGCCGTTCGGTGGCTTCTCCTCCAACGTCCTCGCGATCACCGCCTCGACCTGGGCGTCGGTGACCTTCCGAGGCGCTCCCGGACGTGCCTCGTCTGACAGGCCCTCCAGCCGGTCGACCGCGAACCGCTCCCGCCATTTCGCGACCGTTCCCCGGGTGATCCCGAGCTCGGCCGCGACCCCCGAGTTCGTCCCACCGTCCGCGCAGGCCAGCACGATCCGCGAGCGCAACGCCAGCGCCTGCGCGGTCTTCCGCCGTCGGGCCCAGCCCTCCAGCACCGCACGCTCAGCAGACGACAACTCGATGGGATCCGCGCTCGGGCCAGGCACCAGCCCATTCTATCTGCACACGAATCAACGACTCAGGACACTAGTCAGGTAGTTTTTGATCTTGAGTTAGCTGATCGCGGGCATCCAGGGACGGCCCTCGGCAAGTTGGACGAGAGCGTCGAACAGGCTGATGCCGTGTTTGGTGGCGGTGGACAGGTAGCTGCGGATCGCGCAGAACTGGCGGGCGCCGGTGAGCGTGCGTAGGCAGCCGGATACCTTCTGCCGTAGTTTGATCATGCGGATGTCGCGTTCGGAGCCGTTGTTGTCCGCGGGAACCCGCCAGTCGCGGGTGAACCGAAGGTAGTCGGCTTCGCGGTCGACGAGCCGGCAGGCCAGGGCATGGCGGGCGGCCATGAGTTTCGTGCCGCGCGGCGAGGTCTGGCTGATCCCGATGTGAGCGGCGTGGCGCAGCTGCCGGGTCTGGGTGGCCGGTGCCTGCTCGTCGATGGTGACGCCGGTAGTGGCGGCGTCGACGGCGAGGCGGTGCAGGGCGACGAGCGCGTCGCCTGCCTGGGCGGCCCAGCACCAGGTTCCCGTCGGGGCCGCGTCGACGACGGCCTGTAGTTCGCGCAGCACGTGAGCGACGCACAGCTGGTGGGTGGCGCCGGTGTAGCTGTCGTAGGGGGCCCAGGCGTCGTGGACCACCACCCCACCGAAGGCGGGAAGCACCCCGAGGGCGTCGATCCCGCCGCTGCCGCGGGTGGCATGGCAGTCGATCAGCGTGTACTTGTCGGTGCGGGCGCAGTGCACCCAGTGCAGTTTCCCGGCGACCCGCAGCCCCGTCTCATCGGCCCCGATCACGTCGGCGGCGGCCAGCAGACCCCGGACGGTGTCACGGAAGCCGTCGAGTCCGGCGGCGGCACGGGCGGTCATCGCACCGACCGTGCCCGCCGAGATCGGGATCCCAACCAGCTCGGCCAGCGCGGTCGCGGTCCGCTCCTGCGACAGGAACTGACCGGAATACAGGTAGACCACCGCCGCGGCCACCCGCGGCCCGTACTGCACCGGCGCGTCCACCCCGGCCGGTGCCGCCGCCTTCGTCCGCGTCCCGCAGCCGCACTCCCGCTCGATGAGCTGATGTTCGACCACATGCGGACGTAGTTCGGGCAGGTCGAACACCTGCCGCCGTTCGGTCCGGGTCACAGGCCGGCCCGCAAGCCCCGCCCCGCACCCCGCACACGGCCCCGGCTCATGCCGCAGGCGCACATCAGGCTCAGCGAGCATCCGCAGCGTCGATCCCGGATGCCCGCCCTGCCCACCGGGCCTGCGGCCGGTCTTCTTCCGCAGCGACTTCGGTGGCGGTTTCGCCAGCCCGTCCGAACTCGGTGGCTTCGCCGAGTTCCGCGAGTTCTTCGCGACCTGAGCTTCCAGCTCGGCGATCCGCACCCGCGCCTGTTCCAACGCCGCAGCGGTCTCGACCAGCTGCGCCCGCAGACTCACCACCAGCGCCGCGAGCTCGTCATACGACGGCACCGGCGGCGACGCGGGCGGACCATCCGACACACCCGGACCCTACGGCCCGATCAACCACACAGCACCAACGACCCGGGCCTTCAGGCCATCGAGGAGTCCCAGCCAGCCGGGAAACCAAAAACAAACGATCTACCAGACCTGACCAGTTACGGTTCTGGCACACGAAGAAATGGTCCGTAAATTCGTGAACGGCGAGGAGATCCGCCCGATCCACATGCGGATCGGCATCATGGGCGCCTGCAACATGCGATGCAAATTCTGCAACTTCTACGACCTGTTCTCCTTCAAGGACTCGATAAAAACCGATGCCGCCGTCAGGCTCATGCACGAGTTCGCCGCCACCGGCGGCCGGGCGGTCACCTTCTGCGGCAGCGGCGAATGCACGATCCATCCGGGCTACCAGCAGATCACCCGCGCCGCGGCCGCGGCCGGGCTGCGGATCGGGCTGATCACCAACGGGTCCCGGCTGACCCACCCGGGCATCAGGGAATGCGTGGCCGAGACCCACACCTGGGTCCGGATCGGCCTCAACGCCGGCACCGAGAAGACCTTCAACGACATCACCCACGACCGTGACGGCACCTTCGGGACATTTCTGGAGTCGCCGGGCCGGCTACGCGCCGCCGCCGTCGACCCGGATTTCCGCATCGGATTCAACTTCGTCATCACCGCCCAGAACTACCGCGAAATCCGCCAGGCGGCCCGACTCGCACATGACTCAGGCGCCCACTACGTGCGCTTCGAGCCCGAGTTCTACAGTGGCCTCGGACACGACACGATCAAGACCATGATGGCCGATATCACAGCCGGGTTGAACGACGCGGCGGAGATGGCGACAACAGATTTCGAGGTTTCAGTACCCAAACTCGATCGGGGCCCCATGGACCAGGTGGAGGAGGTCGAGGGCGACTTCGAAAAATGCCACTACAGCCGTTTCGTCACCGCCGTCGGCGCCGACGGAAATCTGTATCCCTGCCCGCAGGTGCACCTCAACAGCCGCTATCTGATCGGGAACGTGCTGAAGGAAGGATACCTACAGATACTCGAGGGCGGAAGGCGGGCCTCGTGGGAGGAATCCAACCCACAGCGCACCGATCTGTACAAGTCCTGCTTCTACCGGCCGCAGAACGAACTCCTGGAGTGGCTCCGGCGCGGGAAGATCCACCTGGACGACGCGCTCGATTCCTACCGCGTCGAGGTCCCCGCCACCCTGCACGCCGACTTCGTCTGACCACCCGCTCCGTCTGATCGACTGTAAGGATCGCCCGTGCAGAGTTCCCGGCTACGACGCAGGTTCGCCGATGAAACCGCGCTGCGTCACACGTCGTCCGAGCGGACCGACCCGGCCGGCCAGAACCGGCGGATCCGCTCCGCCGTCGCTCGGCTCGCCCACGTCGACCCCGGCTCCGTCACCCCGCTGGAAACCATGCGGCGGACCACCGGGGAGCTGCCGGGGCTCCGGGTCGAGCGGTACGAGCTTCGTTCCCCTGCGCGGGACGGCATCCGGGCGGTGCTGCTGGCGCCCTCCGGACCGCCCCGTCCTCGGCCGGCGGTACTGGTCAGCCCGGGCCGGCGGGCGGTCCTGGAGCAGGTCACCGGGTTGAAGCCGCCCGATCACCCGGACCGCAACATCGCTGAGCGGCTGGCCCGGGCCGGACTGCTCACCCTCACCGTCGACTATGGACTCGACGGCGGCCTGCCAGCCGCCCTGCTCTCCGGCCGGGACGAGGCCGCGGTCCTCACCCAGGCGTTCAGCCTCGGTAGCCAGCCGCTGCTGGGCGCGCTGGTCGAGGACGCCCTCGGCGCGCTCGGCTGGCTGCGCGGGCACCCGGACGCCGACCCGGAGCGGATCGGGCTGTTCGGCCACAGCCTGGGCGCCGCCGTCGCCCTGCACACCGCCCTGCTGCAGGACGGCGAACCACTCCCGCTCTGCGCCGCCAGCCACCTCGGCAGCTACCCGCTGCTCCACGGCGAACTCCTCAGCGGCAACCCGGTGGCCATGCTCCCGGGCATCCTGCGCCATGCCGACCTGCCCGACCTCTACGCCGCTCTCTGCCCGGCACCACTCCAGGTCCAGTACGGCACCATCGACCCGACGCTGAGCCGTCAGGACACCGAGTCGGCCGCCGAACAGCTCCGCAAGGCCTACGCGCTGGGCTCCGCCCAACACCGGCTGGAGATTCTCGGCCTGCCCATGGGCCACGCCACCGATCCCGAACGTGCCACCGCCTTCTTCCTCGACGCCCTCGGCAAGAACGCTGTCCGGCCCGCCGTACCGGTGCCCGCGCTACGGCTCCGGTTCGACGTCGCGGCCCGCCGGGAGGTGACGGACCGGGTCGACGAGGCGCTGGCCTCCGGGACACTCACCCTCGGCCCGCAGGTCGCCGAGTTCGAGGCCCGGGCCGAACCCTGGGTGGGTCGGGAGGCGGTCGCGGTCAGCTCCGGCTCGGCCGCGCTGGAGATCGCTTTCCGTACCATCGGGGTGGCCGGCCGCACCGTGCTGGTCCCGGTCAACACCTTCTTCGCCACCGCCGCGGCCGCCGTCCGCGCCGGGGCCGTCGTGGACTTCGTCGACATGGAGCTCGACGGCCTGGGGCTGGACCCCGCATCGCTGGAACAGGCCCTGGAGCGGCACCCCGATGTGGCGGCCGTCGCCGTGGTCCACATCGGCGGCGTGATCTCCCCCGCGATCCACCAGGTCACCGAAACCTGCCGGGCCCGGGGGATCCCGCTGGTCGAGGACGCGGCGCACGCCTTCGGCTCCCGTCTCGACGGGGCCCCGGCCGGCACCTTCGGCTCCTACGGAGCGTTCTCGCTCTACCCGACCAAGGTTCTGACCAGCGCCGAAGGCGGTATCCTGACCACCCCCGGCCCCGCCGAACTGGACACCGTCCGCCGGCTGCGGGACCACGGCAAGGTGGCCTACGAGGCAGGCCTGCACGACTGCCCCGGCAGCAACTGGCGGATGAGCGAGGTGCACGCGGCCATCGGTCTCGCCCAACTGGAGCGCTTCGACGCGGCGACCCGGGCCCGGCAGGCGCTCGCCGCCCGGTACGACGAACATCTGTCCGGGGTGCCTGGACTCCGCCGCTATGACGTCCCGGCCGGGGTCACCGCCAACGGCTACAAGTACCTGGCGTACCTGCCGGACGGTGTCGACCGGGCCACCCTCAAGGCCCGGCTGCGCACCCGGCACGGTGTCGCCCTGGCCGGTGAGGTCTACGACACCCTGCTCTGCGAGCAGCCGTATTTCACCGCCCAGGGTGCCCCGCCGGCCCGGGACTTTCCGCAGGCCCGCTGGTTCGCCGCCCACCACATCTGCCTGCCGCTCTACCCGTCGATCACCCCCGCCCAGCAGCAACGCACCCTGGCCGCCCTCCGTACCGAACTGGCCAACCTCTGCTGACCCGTCACCCACCCCGCAGGGAGCGGACATCGCGATGACCACGGCACGCCCGGTAAGTGGGCTGACCTCCAACGGAGCGGCCATCCCCTTCAACGACACCTACTTCGTGCCGATGACGGACAGCTCCGACCTGCTCGCCGAGCCCACCGCGCTCCGCGAGCGGCTGCGCCGTGACGGCCACCTCCTGCTCCGTGGAGTCCTCGACCCGGACGAGGTGCTGCGACTGCGCGAGCAGTACTTCGCCCAGCTCGACCCCGGATTCCTCGCCCCGGGAACACCACCGGTCAGCGGTGTCTACTCGGGTACCGTGCCCGCCGGAACAGGGGAGTACGGAGTACCCGGCCACCCGGCCCACAGCTTCGTCCGCTCCCCGCAGTTCCAGCGGTTCAGCGAGCAGCCGGTGCTGCGCCGGCTCGCCGAAACGCTCCTGCAGGGCCCGGCGCAGCTACTACCCCGGAAGATCGTCCGCCACTTCTACCTCGGGTCCCTGCGCGCTTCCCGCGCCCACACCGACTACGAGTACATGACCAGAGGCACCGACCAGTTGCTCACCACCTGGATCCCGCTCGGCGACTGCCCGCTGCCGATGGGCGGCCTGATCTACCTCGAAGGCTCCCACACCCTGACCCCCGACCAGCTGGACCCGTTGCGCGACGTCACCGACCGTCCCCACGACTCCCGTCCGATCAGCCACGACCTGCGGTGGACGGCGGAGCGGACGGCCCGCCGCTGGCTGTGGGCCGACTACACCACCGGAGACCTGACCATCCACACCCCGCACATCGTCCACGCCTCTCTGGACACCGGCACCCACCGGATGCGGCTGTCCGCCGACCTCCGCTTCCAGCTCGACGGCGCCCGCACCGACAGCCGCTGGACCCGACCCTGGTCCGCCGATGACGGCGCCTGACCGATCGTCCGACGCCCCGGCGGTTGCCGGTGGCGCCGCCCCGGCCGGCCCGGCCGCCCCCGGCGGAGGCACCGTGCCGGTGTTCCGGCGGGGTGAGTGGTACGACTCGCTGGACTCCGCCCCACTGCCCGGCGGCGGGGGATGGCGGCTGTCACTGGTTCCCCGGGCCCTGATCGCCGCCGATGCCCGGCGCTCCCGTACGCCTCCTGGCCCCCCGCCGGACCACACCCAGCGGCTGCGGATCGTACGCCGTGCCCTGGACCTCTTCGACCAGGGCACTCTGCCGATCGGCAGCCTCGGCGACCAGGACGCGGCCGGTTTCCGGGCAGCGATGGCCTCGGTCGCAGGGCTCCCGGAACCACTCACCGAGCAGTGGATCACCCTGCTCCGCGACAGCCTCCCCGCCGGAACGCCACCGCCCGGGCCGCAGGCCACCCGCACGCTGGTCTCGCTGCCCGCCAACACCTTCACCTGTCTGGTCTCGGTACTCGACGCCGTACTGACCAGCGAAACGGTCTGGATCCGTCCCAGCCGCCGGGAACCGCTCTCCACTGTCCGCATGGTGGCGGCCCTGTTGGCCGCCGGCTGGCCTGCTACACCACTGTCCCCGAGGTCCTCCCCACGCTGATCACCCTTACCGACCGTCAGATCATCTACGGCGGCGACGGCATCGCCGCCCAGCTCCCCGACCTGCCCACCCTCACCCTGCACGGCCCCGGCCGGGGCTGTGCCCTGGTCCCGGCGGACCACGACCCGCAGGCCGCCGCCGACTGGCTGACCCCCCTGGTCGCCGGCAACAGCGGCCGGTTCTGCAAGAACGTCCGCACCGTGCTCTGCGCCGGTGACCCCGCCCCGGTCGCCCGCGTTCTCGGAGCCCGGCTGGACGCCATAGGCATCCAGCCGCCCGACCCTGCCCATCCGCAGGCCGCGATCCCCGACCCCGTCATGGCGCCCCGTATCGCGGAGCTGGCCCACCGGCTGATCCAGCCCGCCGACGAGGTGGTCACCACCCGTCCGCTGCTCCACCGGCACGGCTCGCTGGTCTTCCTGGCCCCCACCCTGATCTGCCTCGCCGACCCCGGCACCCCGGACACGCCGCACCCGCTTCTCGGCCGCGAACTCCCCTTCCCGTTCGCCGCCGTCCTGCGGGCCGGGCCCGCTCTGGCCGACGCGGTCCAGCAGCGTTCACTCTTCGTCCACACGATGCCGGGCGGCCTGTCGCCCGACCAAGGAGTCGACGCATGACCCCAGCCACCGTGCCCCCCACCACCCGCACCCCCGCCGACCTCATGGCGCAACGGCTCCCGGCCCTGCGCCACGGCCTGGACGAGTGGACGCTCCGGATGATCCACTGGCATTTCTCCGAGGCGACCGGCTCACCGTTCTGGCTGCGCCGCCGCGCCACCCTGCCGTTCGACCCGCTCCGCGACATCACCGGCTTCGACTCCCTCGCGCTGTTCGGGTTCTTCGACAAGAACGAACTACGCGCCGCCCGCCCCCGTGACCTCCTCCCGCGTGGCCTGCGCCACCGCCCCTTCCGGGTCTTCGAGACCGGCGGCACCACCGGAGAACCGTGCCGGGTCGTCAACGTCAGCAAGCTCGACGACGAGGTGACCCTCTACCGGGTGATGCTGGAGGTACGGGGTCTGGACGGCGGCGACATCGTCGCCATGACCCCCAGCGGACCCCACCAGTACGCCCACTTCGTCGAACGCCTCGCCGACCGGTGGTGCGGATCCGCCGCCTTCATCGACTTCGACCCCCGCTGGGTGAAGTCCGAGCTCCAGTCGAAGGGCAGTGCCGACAGCTACATCCAGCACCTGACCGCCCAGACCCGCACCCTCCTCGCCCGCCAGCGGCCCTCCCTTCTGTTCACCACCTCCAAGCTGCTGCTCGCCCTGGTCGGCGAGTTCGACGAACCTCTGGCCGCCCACGGCGTGAAGGCTGTGTGCACCGGCGGGACCTCCTGCTCCGCCGAGGAGATCCGCTTCCTGGAGGAGGAGTACCTCCAGGGCGTGCGCTGGATCGACACCTACGGAAACACCCTGGTGGGCCACGCCCTGATGCCCGAGGGGTCCCGCGTCTACCACCTCCCCCCGCCCCTGGCCGTCCAGCGGGTGGTGGACCCCGCCGATCCACTGCGGGAGGTCCCCGTGGGGGCGCGTGGCCGGGTGCTCACCACCACCCTGCTGGAGGACCTCTTCCTTCCCAACCTCCTGGAACGCGACACCGCCCGCCGCACCGGCCCGCATCCCTGGTTCCCCTGGGACGGTGTGACCGACGTCCGCCCCCTGTCCGAGGCGGACGGCGAGCCCGCCGTGGAAGGTGTCTACTGAACCCCGATGACAAGCCACCCCACCGTCGGCATCGACATCGGCGGCACCAAGCTCCTCATGCTCGCCCACCGGCCCGGTCATGACGAGCCCCTGACCGTCCGCGTCGCCACCGGCCCCGGCGCCACCCCCGGCGGCATCGGCACGGCCATCGAGAAGTTCCTCGCCGACCACGGCCTGGCCCCCGTCTCAGTGGGCATCGCCGTCCCCGGGCTGGTCGAGGACGGCCGGGTCGCTGTCTGCGACGTACTGCCCGCGCTCAACGGCTGGCCCGGCCCGGCCGGCCTCGCCGCCCCCCATCTGCTGGTCAACGACATCCGGGCCGCCCTGGCCGAGGAGGCCGCCGACATAGGTGACGCCCGGACCGCCGTGGTGATGCTCTCCGGCACCGCCGTCGGCTCCGCGTACCTCCACCAGGGTCGGGTGGTGCGGGGCGGCCGGGGCTGGGCCGGCGAGGTCGGCAGCATGCCGGTACCCACCCCGCGGGGCGTACGCCGGCTCGACGAACTGGCCGGCGGCGCCTCGATCGTCCAGGCCGCCGGTCTGCCCCCGGCCCAGGTGCGCGCGGCGCTCGCCGCCGGAAACCCCGCCATCCGGGGCGTCGTCGAGGCAGCCGGGGACGCCTTCGGGCTGGCCATGGCCACCCTGCTGAACATCCTCAATCCCGACGTCCTCCGGGTGGGTGGCGGCACTCTCAACTACCCCGGTTACTGGAACGCCGCCCTGGTCACCGCCCGTGCCCGCACCCTCCCCGAGCTCTGGGCCGCCTGCACCGTGGCCCGCATCCAGGTTCCGGACCTGGTGGTGGCCCGAGGCGCCGCCCGGCTGGCCGCAGCCTCAGCCGCGGGCGCCCCCTGGCCCGCCCAGTACCTCTAGCCCTGATCTTTCGCGCGCTTAGTGACAACCGGTACCGAACAACAACCGGTACCGGACACCCTCCGAGGAATGCACGGCTGACCAGGCAGTCCTCCTCATCCCGTACCGTTCGGGAGCGGCAGGCTGTTCCCCGCACGGGCCGCGCACGACTACTGCGATACTTCGACAGATCCTCTCTGGAGATCCGTGCCGGTTACGGATGCGTTCGCGGTGGCCGTCGAGCCGTGCCAGGCTAGGAGGAGCCAGGCTGAAAGGACCATGGCAACGCGGTCATGTTTTCCCGCGCTGCCAGAGATCCAGATCCCACTGGGGGCTGTCTGCTGGGAAAGGTGGCGACCGATCATGATCCACACCAAGAGGTGGACGGTCGACGTACTCCTGACCGAGGACGACGGGCACACCCGCGCGGAGGCGGCGCTGCGCCCGGGACCGCGTTCGGACTCCGAACGCGAGCTGCGGGGCGTCGGGCACGCGCGGCGGCACCCCGCCGACGCCGAGATTCCCAAGATCGGCGATGAGGTCGCGGCATCCCGCGCCCTGTCCGAGCTGGCCCACCTGCTACTCGACGTCGCGGCCGGCCACATCGAGGCTGTCACCCACCAGACGGCCCACCTGCGCATGCCACAGCACCATCAGGGTGTCCGTCCATGATGTCAGGGCGTTCGTCCTTCGTCCCTGATCCGTCCATGGCCGGTACCAGCGGACCCTGACCGTCGGGGCGGTCCTCGATCGCCCCCTCACGCTGGCCGTGTGCCGATGCTCGTCGGGACGTCCGGATGGCAGTACGCCGACTGGCGGGGGTGCTCTACCCGGCCGGGGTGCCGCGGCGTGCCTGGCTGCGGTACTACGCGGACCGGTTCGCGACGGTGGAGTGCAACAACGCCTTCTACCGACTGCCGGCACCCGAGGTCTTCGCGCGCTGGCGGGAGCAGACTCCACCCGACTTCATCATGGCGGTCAAGGCCAGCCGCTTCCTCACCCACGTCAGACGCCTTCGGGACCCGGCCGAGCCCGTCGAACGGTTCCTGGCGCACACCGCCGGTCTCGGCCACCGGCTCGGTCCCGTGCTGCTTCAACTGCCGCCGAACCTGCGCGCCGATCCCGTCCGTCTCGACGCGTGCCTGGGCTGCTTCCCGTCCGACGTCCGGGTGGCCGTGGAACCACGGCATCCGAGCTGGTGGACCGGTGAGGTCCACGGTGTGCTTCGCGCACACGACACGGCACTGTGCTGGGCGGACCGGGGCAGCCGGCCGGTCACACCGCTGTGGCGGCCCGCCGGCTGGGGCTACCTGCGCCTGCACGCTGGTCGTGCCCGCCCCGCCCCCCGGTACGGCCGCCAGGCCCTGAGCAGCTGGATCCGCCGGATCGCCGAGTGCTGGCCGGAGGGAGAGGCCTACGTCTACTTCAACAACGACCACGGCGGAGCCGCCGTCCACGACGCGGCCGAGTTCGCTCGGATGGCCGTCATGGCCGGCCTGCCCACCAGCCGTGTACCGGCGTCGCTGCCAGCGGTTCCGGTGACCGCCCCGGTGGACAGGACCCGCGGCCGGGGACACTTCGAAGATCAGATCGTCGCGCCAGTGCCGTCAACAGCGTTGACTACAGCGATCCACCGGGGATGACCAGGACGGACGGGCCTTTCCTGTCGGAAACGCGATGCGGCCCCCGGTCCGTGATCGACCGGGGGCCGCGAACGGGCCACGAACGGGGAAGAGCCGTGGACGGGAGCTGTCGTTACGGCTTCACGGCCAGGTCGGAGATCGCGGTTCCGGTCGGGAACTGCCCGATCAGATCGACGTGCCCGGTGATCAGGTTGACCGAGTACAGGCCGTACTGCCCGGCGACCGACAGCGTCGCGAACCCGGTGGCGTCGACGGCGCTGCCTCCGGAGACCGTGCTGTAGATGTCGAAACCGGCATTGAGAGCCGGGTCTACGCCGAGGGCGCCGACCGTGGCGAGGGTGCCGTTGTTCGGCGGCGACTGGATCACCAGCTGGTTGAGGTTGGTGTCGATGTCGTACAGCGTGGTACCGGTCGCCGGGTCGCTGTCGTTGTTGGTGTAGGCGATGGCGGTGACGCCGAGGGCGGACGACGGGGTGTCAGCATTCGTCACATGGGCGACGACGTCGTGGTGCAGGTTCTGGCTCGAGTCACTGACGACGCGCAGCAGGCCGTTGACGGGGTTGAAGTCAACGCCGAAAGAGGTGAAACCGGACGGTGGGCCACCCAGGTGGGACACGCCGGTGGCCACCCCGGTGGCCACCCCGGTGGTGGTGTTCAGCGTGTAGACACCGCCACCGTTGCCCACGCCGTAGAGCAGCCCGTCCTGGGGCCGGTAGTCGATCCCGATGAGCAGGGTGTCCTGGCCGATGAGCCCGGTGACGGGCACCCCCGATCCCGCGCGCTGCGGGGAGCGAACGGAGAACGGGACCAGCCTGCTGCCGTCGCTGGTCAGGCCGACCGCCTGCAGGTTGGACGGCCTGGAGCCCGCCCCGCCCGGGGCTGCGACGGCGGCCTGCCCGGACAGCAACGGCACGGCCCCCAGGCTGCCAGCCAGCACAGCGGTGGCGAACGCCGCTTTCAGCTTCCTACACACAGTTGCTCCTTTGTTCCTTGGCCAACTCATGCACCGGCAGCTCGCGCACTGGCGCGGCGCTGCGGGACACGTCGCCTCAACAGCGACGAGATGGCCGGGTAACGACTTTCCGTAGTTGACCGACCACGACATGAAGTAGACACGTAGAGCAACCATAAGTCAACTATCTGCCAACAAGGACACTACAAACAGTGACTTCGCCCGGAGCGGGACAACAGGAGCAGCAGCACACAGCGACATCGTGCACACAGCGGCACAATGGATGGCGTGGGCCGCGGTGACCGCCGGCGGGTTCCTACTCCCAGCCGAGCTCGGCGAGCCGCCCGTCGTCGATACCGAAGTGATGGGCCACCTCGTGGATGACGGTCACCCGCACCTGCTCGACGACCTGTTCCTCGGTGCGGCCCAGGTCGCAGATCGGCCACCGGTAGATCGTGATCCGGTCCGGCAGCACCCCGCTGTACCAGTCACCCCGCTGCGTCAGCGGCACGCCCTCGTAGAGCCCGAGCAGCCCCGGTGACGGCGGCTCGTCTTCGACGACGACCGCGATGTTGGACATCTGGCGGCCGAGCTGGGGCGGCAGGCTGTCCAGCGCCTCGGCCACCAGGTCCTCGAAGCGCTGCCTGGACACCTCGACCACGTCGGTGAACCTACATCCCGCCGCCGTCCCGCCGCCGGTCGCGGGGAACGAACAGGCCCAGGGAACCTCGGGAACACTCAGGGAACATTGGGCGTCATCCGCTGCTTCTAATGACGTAATTATGTAAGCAGGATGGGAGGCCAGGATGCAGGATCCGCTCGATGCCTACTCACAGGTCGTCACCCGAGTCGCCGCAACCGTCTCCCCCGCCGTCGCGAGCCTGCGGGTACTGACGCCGCGCGGCGAGGGAGCCGGATCCGCCGTGGTCTTCACCGACGACGGCTTCCTGCTCACCTCCGCCCACGTCGTCGACAGTGGATCGAGGCGCACGGGACGACAGGCCGGCCGCGGCGGCGCGGCGGGCCTGGCCGAGTTCGCCGACGGCACCCACAGCGAGGTGGACGTGATCGGCGCCGATCCGCTCTCCGACCTCGCGGTGCTGCGGGCCCGCGGCGGCACGCCGGCCCCGGCGACGCTCGGCGACGCCGCCACACTCTCCGTCGGTCAGCTCGTCGTCGCGGTGGGCAACCCGCTGGGCCTGACCGGCAGTGTCACCGCGGGGGTCGTCAGCGCGCTCGGGCGCTCCCTGCCCACCCGGGCCGGCGCCACCGTCCGCGTCATCGACGAAGTGATCCAGACGGACGCGGCGCTCAACCCGGGCAACTCCGGCGGCGCGCTGGTCACCGCCGACTGCCACGTCGTCGGGGTGAACACCGCCGTCGCCGGGATCGGGCTCGGGCTCGCCGTCCCGGTCAACACCACCACCCGTCACATCCTCGCCGCGCTCATGCGCGACGGCCGGGTACGGCGCGCCTACCTGGGGGTCGCCAGCACCCGGGCACCGCTGCCGCCGCACCTGGCCGAGCGGTTCGGTCGGCGGCACGGCGTGCGGCTGGCCGAGGTCGTCGTGAGCAGCCCGGCCGGTCGTGCCGGCCTGTTCGCCGACGATCTGGTGCTCTCCGTCGCCGGGCAGCCGGTCGCCACCCCGGGGGACCTGCAACGGCTGATGACCGAGGACACCATCGGCCGCCCGCTCGAACTGACCGTGTGGCGGCGCGGCGCGCTCGTCGACGTCATCGTCGTCCCGCAGGAACTGGCGCTGACCTGACGGCCGTTGTCCAGCGGTACGCACCGTCCGCGGCGGCCCCGGCCTGGTGGGCCAGGGCCGGGGCCGCCCGCGGACGGTGGCGCCCCGGGCACCCGAGGGAGGGGGAGGTACCCAGGGCCGTCAGTAGCACCCAGCTGTCAGCCGCATGGGAACAGCTGGGCGTAGGTGCGGGCGCCGACTATTCCGTCGGCCACGAGGCCGTGCTGCCGCTGGTAATCCTTCACCACCCTGGTGGTCCGCGGACCGAATATTCCGTCGACCGCGAGAGAGTATCCGAGATCGGTCAGCCGCTGCTGTACCCTGGCCACCTCGGTACGCGGTTTACTGCCGTTTCTCACGGTCGCCGCGGACGATGGGACCGAACAGTTCCGGCTGGTGTAGCTGATCCCGCTGACGGCCGGGACAGGGGTGCTCGACCGTGTTGTCGACGCGCTCGCCGGGCTGGCTTTCACCGCCGCCGCGGCGGTGTTTCCCCGCGTCAGATAACGATGGTAGGAACCATTGGTGTAGGCGCTCCAGGCACGCACGCCCTGGCTGTCGCACACCTTCTTCGCAGCCCACGCGTTGGTGGCCGGGTCGTAGAGGTTCCTGCCCGCCAGCCAGCTCGCGTGGACCCGCGCGTTGATCTGCCAGAGCCCGCGGGAGTCCTCACCGCGCGCGTTACGCGCCTTGGCGTTGCCACCGGACTCCGCGAGCGCCACCGCCACCCAGGTGCCCAGCGGCACCCCTCGGCAGCTGGGCAGCCCCGCGTTCGCGGCGACGCGGGCGATGGTCGTGTCGGTGACGACGGCGGACCCGGACGTCCCGGCCGCGCTGGCCGGAGCCGCGGTCAGCATCATTCCAGCCGTCGTCCCGATGAGCCCGACGGTGCCCGCTAATGCGGCGCCGTTGCACCGACCGGGTTTTCTGTGCCTTCCCCTGGCCATAATCAGACTCTCACCTAAAATATCGTCGAAAGGATCGCCCGTTGCCGGAAATGCCGGCACAGTACTCTCTAGGGCCGGCTCGAGAACTATATTTCCCGAGTTCTCTACCAGCCGCTGGGAAAACGTCATTCGGGTCGCCGAACAGGCCGTTCACCACATTGCTTCAGGAGGCTCCGGTGTCGCCCCCAGAGCGCCAAAAAGGCAATTCAATGCGTTTCTACAGGCGTTTTTTGAACACCCGGAACGGGAGCCAAAAGAATCCGACGGTGTTCCGAGAAAATCTGTCCGGCAACAACCGGGAGAAATTTTCGTGGCGTCCACCCGTGGTTTCCCGCGCTGTCCGCCCGGGGCTCCTGGACACCCCGTGGCCGCCAGCCCGGCCCGGGCGGTCGGTCACCTGATACGGCCGACCAGATAGTTACTGGTGTAGACCTTCTGGAGCCGGACCACGGCCCCGGTGTGCGGGGAGGCCCACATCATCCCGTTCCCGGCGTAGACACCCACATGGTGGATGCCTCCCGGCCGGCCGAAGAAAATGAGGTCACCGGGCTGCCGGGCGTTCTTCGACAGCTTCTGGGAGGCGTTGTACTGCGCGTTGGCTGTCCGCGGGACGCTGCGGCCAAGCTGCTTGTAGATGTACCGGACGAGGCCGGAGCAGTCGAACGCCCGCGGCCCCTCGGCACCCCACACGTACGGCTTGCCGGCCTGCTTCGACGCCAGATAGACGAGCTTCGCCCCGAAGCCGCTGGCGGAGGACGTCGAGAAACTCACCGGTTGCGCCGCCAGCGTGCCCGTGCCCGTGGTGGCGGCCGGGGTGATCGTAAAGGCGGCTGACCGGGCAGCGTTCGTGCTGGTCGCGGTGGTCGTACTGGTCGTGGCGGCGTCGGTCCGGCCCGTCCCGCCCGTGTCCAGGCCCCGGTCGTTCGCCAGGGCCGGCGAGGCCAGCCCGGAGAGGGCGACAGTGCCGGTGGCCGCGGCGGCGACCGCGGTACGCGCCGATATCCGGCCGAGGGTGGAGCGGGTCGTGGGCGCGCGATGACGACCGCGCCTGGGGCCGGGATTGGAATTGGAATTGGAACGATGTACGGCAGCCGGACCTGAATTCACCTGATGTGCAGGCAACGCTGATCCTTCCCATACGCCTGCGAGGTTAGCTGTCGGGTTCGGGCCGGGAAGCCCGGTCGACGCGCGGATACACGCGGCCGACTTCACCCCAAGGACGGCCACCGTGGTGGCGACGTCCGGCGGAAAGGTGGGTCCCCCGCTTCTGTCCTGGCGATCGCTAGTCGGAAGACACCGGACCGTGGACAGAACTCGGCGTGCGGTCCGGTGCCGTTGAGAACCCGGCCAACGTAGCGAACTACTTTCGGTAGTCGCAAGCGGCGGTTTTCTCGGCATGTCGACGTACAGCACTCACTGTGCGTATCATTTACGCGTGCTGTCTCAGGATGACCGCCGAGACGGTACAAGCTGGCCACAGCGTGACGGCGCTACACACCGCTTCCACGGATAACCGGTGCGTATCGTGCAACAGTCAACGCGGACCGGCAGCAACATTTTTTCCGCTGTTGTGTTTCTGTGTTTCGCAGCCGGGCAGGCGGATCGCCCGCAGGTAGGCGAATCGACCAGCCGGAGCAACGTCACAGATCCGGCCGTGCGCATGGTGTGGTCAGTGGTACGGCCAGCGCAGCGTGGCCAGCCGTGTGGCCGGCGCAGCGTCCGGGCAGCAACGACGCGCCCGGGCACCGGCGCGGGTCGACAGATTCCGGGCCGGGCCGGTAGGGGCCTGAGCGGGCCGGTTATTGGGACTCGACCCAGCCACGCGCCTGCGCGAGGCTGGTCAGCCGCTGCCGTATCTGGCTTATCTGGCCGCCGGTCAGGGTCGGCACCGACTCGATGAGCGTCTCGGTCAGCAGGTGTCGGAACTCCCCGACGGTGAGGACGTCGCACATGTCGTCGTCATCGGCGTCCGAACGCCCGTTGGCCATGCTCGGGGAAGCCAGGGGACTCGCTGGCGCCGGACGGGCCTGGGCCCGACGGGCCAGGCGGACGACCGACGCCTTCGGGCCCCTGTCGCTTTCCTCCGCCTCGAACTCCACCAGCGTTCCGGGCTGGAACAGATGCTTCTCATCTTGAAGATCGTTTGCGTGCATGAAAATATCGTCGCCGCCAGCGTCAGGCGCTATGAAACCGTAGCCACGAACCCCGTCGAAACGCAGAATCCTACCGGTACCCACCACGTCTGCCCCTGTACAACCTCTGTGCCAACCAGCTCTGTACCCAGTCACCTGCACACCAGACGAACCTGTGCACAACCAAACCCCAGGACCGCTCGCACGACCATGGGGCCTGTTCACCGTCTCAGGTGCGCACAGCCAGGTCAAGCCGACACCCGGAGCGCAAAACAACCGACAACAACCGACAACGATCGGCAGGGAACGATCGCGGAAACACCGGAACGGGCCGTCGGCCGACCGGCTCCCGCGGACTCCCCCGGGAACCAGCCGGCCGTCGACATCGTGACCGAAATCTTCGGATCCGGATCCTCGCGGTCTACGCCGGGTCACCAACAGCGCTGACGGCGGCCAGGCTCTGCCTGGCGGCACTGACCACCGCCTGCGGGGTGAAACCGAACTTGGTCTGCAACGCCCGCAGCGGGGCGGACGCGCCGAAGGTCCGCATACCGATGATCACCCCGTCCGGGCCGGCGTACCGTTCCCAGCCGAGCGTGGCCGCCTGCTCGACCACGACCCGCGCGCGGACCGCCGGTGGGAGCACCTGGTCGCGGTACTGCGCGGGCTGCCGCTCGAACAGCTCCCAGGACGGCAGGCTGACCACCCGGGCGCGCACCCCCTGCGCGGTCAGCTCCTCGTGGGCGGCCAGGGCCAGGTGCACCTCGCTGCCGGTACCGATCAGGATCACCTCGGGATCGCCGTCGGCGGGGTCGACCAGCACGTAGCCGCCGCGGGCGAGCCCGGCGGCGTCGGCGTAGCGGGCCCGGTCCAGCGTCGGCAGCGCCTGCCGGCTCAGGACGAGCGCGGCCGGCTCCTGCCGCAGGCCCATGACCACCCGCCACGCCTGCACGACCTCGCCCGCGTCACAGGGACGGATCACCAGCAGGCCGGGGACGGCCCGCAGCGAGGCGAGCTGCTCGATCGGCTGGTGCGTCGGCCCGTCCTCCCCGACCCCGATGGAGTCATGGGTGAACACGTGGATGACCGGCAGCTCCATCAGCGCGGACAGCCGCAGGGCACCGCGGGCAAAGTCGGAGAAGATCAGAAAGGTCGACCACAGCGGCCGCAGCCCGGACAGGGACAGCCCGTTGGCCACCGCGGCCGACGCGTGCTCGCGGACGCCAAGGTGCAGGTTGCGCCCGCCCGGGCTGGCGGCCTGGAAGTCCCCAGCGCCGTCGACGGTCAGCCGGGTCTTCGTCGACGGGGCAAGATCGGCGGAGCCGCCGACCAGCCAGGGCACCCGGGCGGCGACGGCGTTGAGGACCTTCCCGGAGGAGTCCCGGGTGGCCAGGCCCCTGCCGTCGGCGGGGAAGACGGGGATGTTGGCGTCCCAGCCGTCGGGCAGCTGCCCACGCCAGATCAGGTCGAGCTGGCCGGCAAGATCGGGATATGCCTCCCGGTAGCGGTCGAGCAGGGCCAGCCAGCTGTCCCGCTCGGCCCGGCCCCGCTTCCCGACACCGGCGGCGAAGTGCTCGTACACCCCGTCGGGGACAAGGAAGTGCGCGTCCGGCGGCCAGTTGTAGAACCGCTTCGTCGCCCGGATCTCCTCCTCCCCCAGCGGCTCCCCGTGCGCGGCGGCGGTGCCCTGCTTGGTCGGGGCGCCGAAGGCGATCTGGCTGTCGACGATGACCAGGGTCGGGCGGTGCGGTTCACGGCGGAACGTCTCGAAGGCGCGGCCCAGGGCCGTGCGGTCGTTGGCGTCGCCGACCCGGGTGACGTTCCAGCCGTAGGCGATGAACCGGGTGGCCACGTCCTCGGTGAACGCCAGGTCGGTGCCGCCCTCGATACTGATGTGGTTGTTGTCGTAGATCCAGCACAGGTTGGCCAGCCGCAGGTGGCCGGCCAGCGACGCCGCCTCGGCCGCGACCCCCTCCATCAGGTCGCCGTCGCCGCACAGCGCGTACACGTCGTGGTCGAACACGTCGAAGCCGGGCCGGTTGAACCGCGCCGCCAGCCAGCGTCCGGCGATGGCCATGCCCACCGCCGTCGCCGCGCCCGTGCCCAGCGGTCCGGTGGTCGCCTCCACCCCCGACGTCCAGCGGTACTCCGGGTGGCCGGGGCACCTCCCGTCCAGCTGGCGGAACCGTCTGATGTCGTCGAGGGTGACCGCTGGCCCCCCGAGGGTCTCGTAGGTGGGGTCGACCGCCCGGACGCCGGCCAGGTGCAGCGTCGCGTACAGCAACGTCGACGCGTGCCCCGCCGACAGCACGAACCGGTCCCGGTTCGGCCAGGCGGGATCGTCGGGGTCGAAGCGCAGGAACTCCTGCCACAGCGTGTAGATCACCGGTGCCATGGCCATCGGGGTACCCGGGTGCCCGGAGGCCGCGGCCTGCACCGCGTCCATACACAGGGTGCGGATCGTCGCGACGCACAGATCGTCCGTGTCGGTGATGGTCGGCTGCTCGGTGGGCGTCATGTACATCCCTTTGTCGACATAGGACGCCCACAACGTCCGTCGCAGGCGCTTGCGGGTCCACACGTACCGGTCCGGTAGCCGCGCCGGGCCGCGACGCGGTTTGGCCGCCCCCGCTGTCGGCTCCCGGACCGGGCGAGCCGACCATCTGCCGCGGCCGGGAACCGCATCCGCGATCAGCTCGGCAACCTAGATCGTATCCAGCGGTGACAGATCTCTGGCGGACGTCGGGGCCGTACGGGCGCCGCTGTGGCCCCGCTCCCAGTTTCCGCCCCCGACATGTCAGGAGAACGCAGCAGCCAGCGGCGTCACTATGGTGACCGTACGTGCATACTGGCGTCGGCGTGGACGGAGCGGGGAAAAGAGACGAAAGCTGTCAGCGGGCCTGCCCGCCATCCGTCCGGTCCGGTCCGTCGGTGCGGCCGCCGAACGCGGCGAGGCCCCCGAACGCCCTGGTCAGCTCGCTGGGAACGATCCACACCTTGTTCGCCTCACCTTCGGCGATGCGCGGCAGGGTCTGCAGGTACTGATAGGCGAGCAGCTTCTGGTCGGCGTTGCCGGCGTGGATCGCCCGGAACACCGTGGTGATGGCCTCGGCCTCGCCCTGCGCGGCGAGGATCTTCGCCTGCCGTTCGCCCTCGGCCCGCAGGATCGCGGCCTGTTTCTCGCCCTCGGCCCGCAGGATCTCGCTCTGCTTGACGCCCTCCGCCGACAGGATCGCCGCCCGGCGGTCCCGCTCGGCTCGCATCTGCTTCTCCATCGAGTCCTGGATCGACGGCGGCGGCTCGATGGCCTTGAGCTCCACCCGGTTGACCCGGATGCCCCACCTGCCGGTCGCCTCGTCGAGCACACCGCGCAGCCTGGTGTTGATCTCGTCGCGGGAGGTCAGGGTCTGCTCCAGGTTCAGGCTGCCGATCACGTTGCGCAGCGTCGTGACAGTGAGCTGCTCGATCGCGCTGATGACGTCGGCGATCTCGTAGGTGGACGCGCGCGGGTCGGTGACCTGGAAGTAGATCACCGTGTCGATACCCACGACGAGGTTGTCCTCGGTGATCACCGGGCGCGGCGGGAAGGTCACCACCTGCTCCCGCAGGTCGACGCGTTCACGGATCCGGTCCACAACGGGGATGACGAGGGCCAGGCCCGGGGTGAGGGTCCGGTGGTATCGGCCCAGCCGCTCGACCACGACCGCCCGGGCCTGCGGAACAACCCGCACCGCCCGGCTGAGAAAAACCAGCAGCACCAGCAGAATGACCGCGGTGGCGATCAGCCCGGCCATCGACGCCTCCCCGGTCCCAAGGCCCGCTACAGCTGCGCGGGGTGAACGATGGCTGTGGCGCCGTCGATGCGCAGCACGCGCACGCTCGTGCCCGGTTCAAGAACCTGACCGTCGATCGTCGCGCGGGCCGACCATATCTCACCGCGAATCCTGACCCGCCCGTCACCGTCACCGTTAACGGGCTCAAGGACGACACCCGTCACACCGATCAGCGCGTCGGTGCCGGTCGCGGTGGCCGGTGCCTGGTGCAGGTGCCGGCGCGCGACCGGCCGCAGCCCGAGCAACAGCACCACGGAGGTGGCGGCGAACGCGACAAGCTGGACGGACAGCGGGCCGCCGACCCCGGCGACCGCGCCTGCCACCAGGGCCGCGAGCGCGGTCATCCCGAGAATGAGGGCAAGGGTAAGCATCTCGCCCACGCCAAGAACGCCGGCGATCACCAACCACCACAGCCACGGCTGCATGACCATCATGCTATCCGCGGAATCCCCCCGGATGTGCGGGCCGACGTGCACGGATACACGAATTTCCGCGCGCCCGCGGCGCCTGGTCCGGTCGCCACCGGCCTCCGGCCCGGCGCACAGCCACCCGTTGGACCACAACCACACTGTTGGACCACAACCACCTGCTGTTGGCCACCTGCTCGTCCCAGGGCAGCCGTTCGTCCGTTCGTCCGAGAGCGTCGTCCAGGAACGCGCGGCGCAATGTTCGTCCAGGAGCGGCGCAATGTATGTCCAGGAGCGACACAATGCATTACGGCGCCCATGTAGATCATGCTCTTTGCCGGAACCAGCGGTTCTCCGCCAGGGCCGGCGGCCCGCCGCCGGAACCGGCCCCGCGGCGGCTCGCACCGACGACGAGCGACAGCTGGCGGACCGATGACAGACGTCGGATCAGATATTGGATCAGACAGATGACGGATCACGCTGTGTGCGACGAGAAACCGTCGGGACGATACGGTGACTTCCACGAAGCGGTGACTTCCACGAACATCGCCGTGTCCATGCCTTTCTCACCGCGACGGGGAACCGTCCATGTCCGGTCAGGATGTCGGCGCGCCCGAGGGTGCGCCGCTGGTCCCTGTCCAGCCCCTGCGGGCGTCCGACCCATCGACACCAGCGGCCGATACTGCGGAATACGGGTGTCGTCCGCCACCGCCTGACCGGACTCGGCTGACCGGCTCCGGGGCCGGCTGGCTACCCGCCCAGGCCGCCGGAGACGGTGCCCGACGCGCGCGAGAGCGCGTCCGCCGCCTGTGACAGCGCGCTGTAGGAAAGGTCTGCGGCGGCGCCGTATATGTCCTGGGGGCTGCTCGTCCCGGCACCACCGGCATCCGCCCCGGCGGCGCCGCCCTGCCCGGCACCGAAACCGGCGGGACCGGTGTCCGCGACGGTGCCGGCCGTTGAGTTGCCACGGGAGCCGGCCGCGACCGAGATGGTGTTCGAGGCACCGGAGAGAGCGCCGACGGACAGACCCACGGCAGCCTGGAAGAGCTGGCTGACGCTCGTGTCGACGCTGGTCGCGCCGCCGCTGTCAGCGCTGGTGTCGGCGCTGGTCCGGGCATCGGCGGGGAAGGAGATGGACGCGCTGGCCGGAGCCGCACCGAGGAGCGTGGCGAGCGCTCCGGTAGCGGTGAGGACGCCGGCGCGGCGCAGGGCTCTGGCGTTCATGCTTGCCCCCAGCAGGTATCCGTAGTGTCGATCTATCTCCTGCAAGGTAGCCCCCCGGCACAGGCCGAAGGGCCCGTCGGCCCCCACTGTGGTAACGATCTCTGCCGCCCTGGCGCGGGCATTGGCCGCGGACGCCGGAAATCCGTTTCGTGTCCACCCGCTCACCAGGAGTACAGATATGTAATTAAGTGAACCTAACTTTTACTTCTGGTACCTTTCCCTGGACCCTTTCGCCGAACGGTGATCACAGGACGATGACGGAGGCTGCGGACATGTGGACGAACTTTGTCCCGAACCTGCTCATCGGGTTGCGTGAGGGTTTCGAGGCGAGCCTGATCGTTTCGATTCTGGTCGCCACGCTCGTGCGCGCCGACCAGCGCACCCGCCTCCCCCAGGTCTGGATGGGAGTGCTCGCCGCCGTCGCCCTCTCGGCGAGCTTCGGCGCGGTCCTCACCTTCGCGGCCACCTCGATGTCGACCGCGGCCCAGGAGGCGTTCAGCGGTGTGCTGAGCCTGATCGCGGTCGGTTTCGTCACCGTGATGGTCTTCTGGATGCGGCGGTCGGCACGGACGCTGTCCGGTGAGATCAGCGGCCGGGTCATCGCCGCGCTGGCGATCGGCCCTGGCGCGCTGGTCCTCACCGCGTTCCTGGCGGTCGCCCGGGAGGGCCTGGAGACCTCCCTGTTCGTCTGGACGACCGCCCGGGGCGCGGACGAGTCGGTCGGCCCGCTCGTCGGCGCCAACGCCGGGATCGCGCTGGCCGCCGCCGCCTGCTTCGCCGTGTACCGTCAGACGCTGCGGATCAACCTGACAAGGTTCTTCAGGATCACCGGTATCGGGCTGATCGTGATCGCGGCCGGCGTCACCGGGTACGGGCTGGCCGACCTCCAGGAAAGCGGTCTCCTACCGGGCGGGGCGACCACGGCGTTCGACCTGACCGCCACCATCGACCCGAGCTCCTGGTACACCAGGCTCACCGAGGGTATTTTCAACATCACCCCGCGGATGACCGTGCTCCAGGTCGTCGGCTACCTCGCCTACCTGCTGCTGGTGCTGCCGCTCTTCCTGCGGGGCGCCGGCAGCACCGCGCCGGCCGCCACACCGGCTGAACCGACCACACCAGCAGAGCCGGCCGTGACCGCCGAACCGGTGGCGGCCGTCGAACCGGCCGCAGTGGTCGCGACCGGTTCGACGGCAGCGGCGGACCCGGCGACGCCGGCGGGCGGCGGGCGGCGGTGGGTGCCGCGCGCGGTGCCCCGCTGGGCGCTCCCGGTGGCCGTCGTCGCGGTGCCGGCCATCACCGCCGGTGCCACGATCCTCGCGCTCGGCCCGTCCGACGACGCCCACGCGACGACGATCGAAGCGACCGCCAGCTCCTGCGCCGAGGGCTGGCAGGCGCCGCGCCCCGGCCGGCAGACCTTCACCGTCCACAACGGCGGTGGCCGTGGTCTGGAGGTCCGCCTGATCGACCCGGTGAGCGGGGCGATCCACGCCGAGATCGAACTGCTCGCGCCGGGCACCAGCCGGCCGTTGTCGGCGACCGTCGGCGGCGGCACCTACGCCTGGCAGTGCCTGCCCGGCAACGACCCGCCCATCGTCTCGGCGAGCCAGCGGGTGACCGGCCCGAGCGCCGGCGGCCAGGCGATCATCCCGGTGACGGACGAGGCCCTGGCCGAGCCGCTGGACGCCTATCGGGCGTTCGTCACCGCCGGCCTGGTCACCCTGCAACGCGACACCGACACGTTGCGCGCGGACGTGGCGGCCGGTGACCTCGACGCGGCCCGCCGCGACTGGCTCACCGCCCATCTCGACTACGAACGCCTCGGCGCCGCGTACGGCACGTTCGGCGACTTCGACGCCGCGATCAACGGAGGGCCCGACGGCCTGCCCGGCGGTGTCACCGACGAGGGCTTCACCGGTTTCCACCGTATCGAGTACGGGCTGTGGCACGGCGAGAGCGCGGCGGCGCTCTCGCCGCTGGCGGCCCAGCTCGCCGATGACGTCACCGAACTGGGCAGGGCGTTCCCGACCCAGGAGCTCGATCCCAACGACCTGGCCCTGCGCACCCACGAGATCCTCGAGAACACCCTGCAGTTCCAGCTCACCGGCACCGCCGATCAGGGCAGCGGCAGCACCTTGGCCACCGCGAGCGCGAACGCCGAGGGCACCCGCGAACTCCTGAAGATCATCTCTCCGCTGCTGGCCACCCGGGCGCCGGACACGCTGGCGGCGGCCGACCGGCGGCTGGACGCCTTCGCGACACTGCTGCGCCGGACCGCCAGCCCGGCGGGGACCTGGATCGCCCCACAGGCTCTCCCCCTCGCCGACCGGCAGCGGCTCAACGGCAGCCTCGGGGGGCTGCTGGAGACCCTCGCGCCCATCCCCGACGTCCTGGAGATCAGAAACGCCGGATGAGCCGGACGAGCCCAGCCAGCCTCTCCCACCGCGACCGCGACACCTCCTCCAAACCCCCGGAGCAGCGCCGATGACCGAAACGCCCGCGTCGCCCGAGCCGCCCACGGCTGCTCCCTCGCCGAGGGCCGCCGAGACGGCCGCGCCCTCGCCGCCGCACCGGCAGCAGGCGGAACACCACCTCCCGGTGGCCGCCCGGCGCCGCGGCGGGCCGTTCGGCGCCGGGCTCGGGCGCAGATCCTTCCTGGCCGGGGCGTTGACCGCCGGTGCCGCGGTGGGCGTCAGCGGCACCGCGCTCGCGACCACCGCCGGTGACGACCAGGACGGTACCCGCGACAGGAATCCGAACCAGACGGTCGACTTCCACGGGACCCACCAGGCCGGCATCCTCACGCCGGCGCCGGCGGCGGCGATGTTCGCCTCCTTCGACGTGATCGCCACATACCGCGCCGGGCTGACCGAACTGTTCACGACAATCACCGAACGCGCACGCTTCCTGACCGCGGGCGGCGTCCCGGTCGACCTCGGGACGACCGCCCCGCCGTCCGACAGCGGCATCGTCGGGCCGGTGGTGCCCCCGGACGCGCTGACCGTCACCGTCGGGGTGGGCGCCTCCCTCTTCGACGACCGGTTCGGCCTGGCCGACCGCAGGCCTCGGCGGCTGACCCCGATGCGCACCTTCCCCAACGACGCGCTGGACCCGGCGCACTGTCACGGCGACCTCAGCCTGCAACTGTGCGCGCACAACCGCGACACGGTCCTGCACGCGCTGCGGGACATCGCCCGTCACACCCGCGGCGGCATGCAGCTGCGCTGGCGCGTCGACGGCTTCCAGAACCCGC
Source organism: Candidatus Protofrankia datiscae (assembly GCF_000177615.2). Classification (GTDB taxonomy): domain Bacteria; phylum Actinomycetota; class Actinomycetes; order Frankiales; family Frankiaceae; genus Protofrankia; species Protofrankia coriariae. The sequence continues at coordinate 2,903,711 of NC_015656.1, forward strand.
CCCGGCCGTCGGGAACCCAGCGCAACCTGCTCGGCTTCAAGGACGGCACCGCCAACCCGGACGCCACCTCCGCCGCGGAGATGGACCGGCTGGTCTGGGTGCGCGGCGGCGGCGAGCCCGCCTGGACCGAGGGCGGCTCCTACCAGGTCATCCGTGTCATCCGCATGCTGGTGGAGTTCTGGGACCGGGTCTCGCTCAACGAGCAGGAGATGATGATCGGCCGGCGCCGGGACACCGGAGCCCCGCTGGACGGCACCGTGGAGGCCGACACCCCGGACTACACCCGCGATCCCGAGGGCGGCATCATCCCGCTCGACGCGCACATCCGACTGTCCAACCCGCGCACGCCGGCCACGGACAGCTCCCGCATCCTGCGCCGCGGCTACAACTACGACCGGGGCATCGACAGCAACGGCAACCTGGACATGGGCCTGCTCTTCTGCTGCTACCAGCAGGACATCGCCCGGCAGTTCGAGACGACCCAGACCCGGCTCATCGACGAGCCGCTGGTCGACTACATCAGCCCCACCGGCGGCGGCTACTTCTTCGTCATGCCGGGTGTCCGCGGCTCCACCGACCACCTCGGCCGCACCCTGCTCGCCTGACCTCCCCGCCCGAACCCGACGCATCGAGCCCGCGGCCGGCGGCTGGGCCGCACCCCGACCGCACCGGCTCACCGACATCGAGTGGGCTGCCCGCAGGGCACTGCCCCTCCCCCAAAAACGATCAGTGACCTCGGTCCCGACATGCCGGCGGGACCGCCGTGTCGGCATCCGCCAGGCGTTCCGCAGCCTCACGTGCTCGGTCGTCTGCCCGTGGAAACTCCACGGATCTCCTTACAACCAAGTCTAACTACGATTCGGGGCATGGAGACGCTGTCGCTGGCCGACGGAGCCGTTCTTCGCCCGGCACGGCCGGGCGATGTCGGGGGCATCCTCGACTGTGTCAGAGGGCTGGCCCGCTACGAGCGGGAGCCCGACGCGGTGCGAACGACGATCGACGACCTGCACGCGGCGCTGTTCGGCCCGGCGCCGGCGGTGTTCGCCCACGTCGTCGAACGGGACGGCGAGATCGTCGGCATCGCGGTCTGGTTCCTGAACTACTCCACCTGGACCGGACGGCACGGTATCTACCTGGAGGACCTGTTCGTCCGCGAGGACCAGCGCGGCCGGGGCTACGGCCGCGCGCTGGTGACTGGAGGGTTCCCACTTTCGTGGACAGTCCTAACTATGCAGCACGAAGTGTTTGTCCGTCAAATTCTTCCTCGAACTCGACAGGCGTGAGATAGCCGATCGAGGAGTGCAACCGCTGCCGGTTGTAGTAGATCTCGACATATTCGAAGATCCCCGCCCGGACGCGGTCTATGGTATCGAACGGGTGGAGGTGGACGAACTCCTTCTTGAGGGTGGCCCAGAAGGACTCCGCCGCGGCGTTGTCGAAACAGATCCCGGTACGGCCGACGGAGTTTCGGACGTTGTTGTCGCGACAGAAGGCGACGAACTCACGGCTGGTGTACTGACCGCCTCGGTCGGCGTGGAATATGACGCCGCCGGGTGGCCGCCGGCGGGTGACGGCCATACGAAGCGCGTCGAGAACGAGTTCGGTGCGCATGTGATCGGCGACCGCCCAGCCGACGATCTTCCGAGAGAACGCGTCGATGACGGAGGCCATGTACACCCAGCCATCCCAGGTGCGAATATATGTTATGTCGCCGTACCACAACTGGTTCGGTGCGGACGCGGCGAAGTCTTGGCCGACAAGATCAGGCAGCGATGAGGAGTCCGCGGCCTGCACCGTCGTCACCGGCCGGCGGGGACGCGGATGCACGCTGACCAGGCCCATCGTCGCCATCAGCCGCTGGACCCGCTTGTAGGCGACGGCGACGCCCTGGCGGCGGATCTCGTGGAAGATCCGCCGCACGCCGTACCGCCCCTCGTGACGGTCGAAAACAGCTCTGATCATGGTCGACAAGGTGGCGTCGTCCTTCTCCCTCCGAGACGGGCCGCGTTTCTTCCACGCATAGTAGCCCTGTCGGGACAGGTCGAGTTTCTTGCACATGTAGTCGACGGGAAAGGTGTTCGCGCCGTCGGCGGACACAGGCTTCTTCGGAGCGTGTATCGAGATGAACTCGAACTTTACTTCTGCTCGCTCGCGAAGAAGCTCGCCGCTTTTTTTAGGAAGGCGATGTCCATCTGCGCCTGCGCGTACTTCTTCCGGAGCTCCTCAAGTTCCGCGCGCTCCGACACCGACAGCGGCCGCTCCTCGGTCTCGCCGTTCTCCTTCGCCTTCTTCACCCAGTTTCCCAACGTGGTCTCGTGGATACCCAGACTCTTCGCGACCTCGGTCACCGACCGGCCCGAGTCGAGCACCAACCTTACTGCCTCGGATTTGTACTCCTGGGTGAACTTCCGGCGAGCTGACCCCATGACGCTCCTTCCCTATGGACAGCGAACCTCAGGTTCGCTGTCCACGGAAGCGGGATCACTCCAGACCACGCTGGCCCGGCGTTGCGTCGAGCGGGGGTACGCCCGGCTCAACTGGGCGGTGCTCGACTGGAACACGCCCGCCCTCGACTTCTACGACTCCCTCGGCGCACACCCCCTACCGGAATGGGTCGGCCACGTCCTCACCGGTGACCGGCTCACCGCACTCGGCACGCCCTGACCACCGGAGGGCGTGTCTGACGGATGTTCGATCGCGCGGGCGGCGCCCAACATCCGTCAGGCACGCCCTAGTAGACTGTCGCCGCTAATGTGTGGGGTATAGGTGGCGGAGTTTGGTGCGGGCGTCATCGGTGGTGAAGTGCCAGTTGACTTGGCGCTGGTTGGCGTTGACGGCTGTCTGCCAGGCGTCGAGTTCGGTGTTCAGGACGTCGAGGGTGTCGATGCGGCGGTCGAGGCATTGGCGGGTCAGGGCGGCGAGTTCGATTTCGGCGATGTTGAGCCAGGAGCCGTGTTTGGGGGTGTGGTGGATCTCGAGTCGTTGCGCGAGTGCGAACGCGACGGCCGGGTCGAAGGCCTCGTAGAGCGAGGAGATGTCGTGGGTGTTGAGGTTGTCCATGACCAGCACGACCCGTTCGGCGTCGGGGTAGTCGAGGGTGAGCAGGCGCCTGACGTGGTGTGCCCAGTCGATCCTGGTGCGCCGTGGGGTGGCCTGGACGCGGCGCCAGCCGGCGAGTGGCTCGACCCAGCAGAAGATCGAGCAGGTTCCGTGGCGCACGTACTCGGAGTCCTCGCGCCGGTCACGCCCTGGCGTGGCGGGGATCGGGTCGCGGGCGTGGGCCAACAGCTGGTAGGGCTTCTCGTCCATGCACACCACGGGCACGCCCGGGTTGTGGGGCCGGGCGTAGACCGCCAGAACGTCTTCCATCCGCGCGGCGAACTGCGCGTTCGCCCTCGGTGGGATGGTCCAGCACTTCCTCAGATGAGGACGCAACCTCGTTTTTTTAAGACCCGGCCGATGGTGGAATGGTCCAGGTCCGGGATGTCGGCGACCAGCGCGACGTGCTTTTCCAACAGCCGCAGCGACCAGCGTGCATAACCAGCCGGTGGCTGCGAGCATGCCAGCGCGATCAGTCTGGCCTCAACCTCGCCGGTCACCGGGGAAGGCACCGGGGGAAGCTCCCGTGCCTTCCGACCGATCGTGGCCCCCACATCCCCACCGGTCTCGGTGAACCGCTTCGCGACCAGCCGCAGCGTCTCACCCGAGACCCCGACCCGGACCACGAGTTCTTCTTGGGAGGCAACCGGGCCGACCGAGGTGTCCAACGCGAGCAGGACCCGCGCCCGCCGGATCATCGACGCCGGATGAACCCCCGTCGAGGTCACCCGAACCAACTCGTCACGATCAGCCTCGGTCAAGGTGACCGGCCACTTCTTCTGCGAACCCACGACACAGTCCTGACCGGCAGAGGGACGGGGAGACCTGCCAGACCCAACCCTCTCACCCAGACACAAGACACACCAGAACTAAGCAGCGACAGTCTACTAGGGCGTGCCTGACGGATGTTGGGCGCCGCCCGCGCGATCGAACATCCGTCAGACACGCCCTCCGGTGGTCAGGGCGTGCCGAGTGCGGTGAGCCGGTCACCGGTGAGGACGTGGCCGACCCATTCCGGTAGGGGGTGTGCGCCGAGGGAGTCGTAGAAGTCGAGGGCGGGCGTGTTCCAGTCGAGCACCGCCCAGTTGAGCCGGGCGTACCCCCGCTCGACGCAACGCCGGGCCAGCGTGGTCTGGAGTGATCCCGCTTCCGTGGACAGCGAACCTGAGGTTCGCTGTCCATAGGGAAGGAGCGTCATGGGGTCAGCTCGCCGGAAGTTCACCCAGGAGTACAAATCCGAGGCAGTAAGGTTGGTGCTCGACTCGGGCCGGTCGGTGACCGAGGTCGCGAAGAGTCTGGGTATCCACGAGACCACGTTGGGAAACTGGGTGAAGAAGGCGAAGGAGAACGGCGAGACCGAGGAGCGGCCGCTGTCGGTGTCGGAGCGCGCGGAACTTGAGGAGCTCCGGAAGAAGTACGCGCAGGCGCAGATGGACATCGCCTTCCTAAAAAAAGCGGCGAGCTTCTTCGCGAGCGAGCAGAAGTAAAGTTCGAGTTCATCTCGATACACGCTCCGAAGAAGCCTGTGTCCGCCGACGGCGCGAACACCTTTCCCGTCGACTACATGTGCAAGAAACTCGACGTGTCCCGACAGGGCTACTATGCGTGGAAGAAACGCGGCCCGTCTCGGAGGGAGAAGGACGACGCCACCTTGTCGACCATGATCAGAGCTGTTTTCGACCGTCTCGAGGGGCGGTACGGCGTGCGGCGGATCTTCCACGAGATCCGCCGCCAGGGCGTCGCCGTCGCCTACAAGCGGGTCCAGCGTCTGATGGCGACGATGGGCCTGGTCAGCGTGCATCCGCGTCCCCGCCGGCCGGTGACGACGGTGCAGGCCGCGGACTCCTCATCGCTGCCTGATCTTGTCGGCCAAGACTTCGCCGCGTCCGCACCGAACCAGTTGTGGTACGGCGACATAACATATATTCGCACCTGGGATGGCTGGGTGTACATGGCCTCCGTCATCGACGCGTTCTCTCGGAAGATCGTCGGCTGGGCGGTCGCCGATCACATGCGCACCGAACTCGTTCTCGACGCGCTTCGTATGGCCGTCACCCGCCGGCGGCCACCCGGCGGCGTCATATTCCACGCCGACCGAGGCGGTCAGTACACCAGCCGTGAGTTCGTCGCCTTCTGTCGCGACAACAACGTCCGAAACTCCGTCGGCCGTACCGGGATCTGTTTCGACAACGCCGCGGCGGAGTCCTTCTGGGCCACCCTCAAGAAGGAGTTCGTCCACCTCCACCCGTTCGATACCATAGACCGCGTCCGGGCGGGGATCTTCGAATATGTCGAGATCTACTACAACCGGCAGCGGTTGCACTCCTCGATCGGCTATCTCACGCCTGTCGAGTTCGAGGAAGAATTTGACGGACAAACACTTCGTGCTGCATAGTTAGGACTGTCCACGAAAGTGGGAACCCTCCAGGATCGTCGGGGTCGCGGGAGGGCATGGTCTTCATCTGCTTGCGCAGCGCCAGACCCGCCTCCCGGTCTTCCGCCTCTTCCAGCCTGAAGGCGCGTTGCCACAACCGCATATAAGGCCGATAGGGCGTGCGTCGCGCTCCCCGGTTATGGGCAGGCAAGAGAGTCTGTTCGATAAACCTGTCCAGCCGATCCAGGTAGATATTGGACAGAACGGGTGAAACCACGCCGCCTTGCGGGCAGCCGCTCAACGTCGCGTGGTAGCGCCAGTCCTCCAGGTATCCGGCCTGGAGCAGCCCGTCGATCAGACGCAGGAACCGACCGTCGTGGATCTTCTCGGCCAGAATCGATCTCATGATCGAATGGTCCAAGGACCCGAAACAGTCGGTGACGTCGCCCTCGATGAACCACACCGTCCCGTGCCATTGGTGATAGATCTCCTGCAAGGCGGTGTGACAGCCGCGGCCCGGGCGGAACCCGTGGGAGCGGTCGGAGAACTGCGGCTCGTAGTACGCCTCCAAGATCAGGCGCAGTACCTCTTGCAGCAGCTTGTCCGACCAGGTCGGCAGCCCCAGCGGTCGCTTTTTCACCGAATTCTTCTTCTCGATGTAAGTGCGCCGTACCGGGGCCCATCGGTAACGCTCCTGCCGGAGCGTCTCGATGATGGCCTCGATCTTGCCGAGGTTCATGCCATCCACGGTCTCGCTGGTGGCTCCGGCGGTCAACGCCCCCTTGTTACGGTAGAGCTTCCCATAGGCAAGCAGGAACAGGTCCGGGTTGAACAAGCACCGGTAGACCCGTTCCAACGGCAGTCCTCTCCTGCCGCGTTCACGAATGATCTCCAGTACGGTTGCGGCGTCTCGTATCTCGCGTACCTCACCGTTCTTGTCGATCTAAGCACCTGGGTCCCTTCGCCCATGTAGACGGCTCTCCCGTCCTCCTCGGCGGGGCGTGACTCCTGCGACTACTACGGACCCTCCGTGACCATAGGGCTCGCGCCCCGTAGGCCATCCCGAATTCCTCTTGCGCCAGACGTAGCGAGCGTGACGTAGGCGTCCCGGTCCGTCCCCTTGAACGAGCTCGCTGCCCGTCGCCCGCCGGCCGGAAGGGTTCAGAGCGACGAAAGTCGGAATCGCTCCTATGCCGACGGCCCCGACAACAGACGCCGTGTCGGGAGGTGTGAACGTTTGCACCGCTGGAGACTGGGCTTCAAGCAGTCTGGCCTTCGCCGTATCACGCGGGCCTTGCACGGCCGTGCCTTCGGCGCCTTCACGGCACCCCGCGCTTTCCCGTCATGCTCTTGTCCCCTCCCGGTTTCCCGTTCAGGTAAGACGGGTGGCCCAGAGGTCACCTCCTCCCGAACCTCTGCCCCCTGCGGGGGCGATCTGGCGCCGAGTTAGACGGCGCACAGTCTCCCGTCACCGGGCTCCCACCGTCGAACCAGTAGGCATCGCGCCATGCTTCCAGTGAGCAAACATCGCCGGGAACGCCGACGCTATCTCGGCCAATTTCCGACGAGCTCTCCCTTTGGCGCGGCGCAATCGTTTGTATTTCCGCATCGCCCACTTCACGAGGAAAGGGTTGATCCGCTGACTTAGGAAGTGCATCAGCCTGGACTTGTAGAAGCGCCCGTAGTAGCCGATCCACCCCGCCACGATGGGATTGACCATCGCGGCGAGTCCCCGAAAACCCAGACTGGTCCTGCGACCCAGCTTCCATTGCCGGATGACCCGTGCCATCGACTTCAGCGCCGCCCTGCCGACCAACGGGACGAACCCGCACATCAGCACGCCATCACGTCGCCGGATGGGCGCACGATGAAAGTCGAAACCCAGGAACGTGAAGCTCGTTACCGGGTGCTCTTCGTCGCGTCCGTCCTGCTTGCAGTAGACGATCCGAGTCTTGTCCGGGTGACAGCGCAACCAGAACTCCAGCAACCGTTTCTCAACGACGTCGCGAATGTACTTCGCCTGCCGCTGACTGTAACAGTGTAGGATGATGTCGTCGCAGTACCTCTCGAACCGCACCACTGGAAATCTCCTGGCAAGCCAGTAGTCCAAAGCGTAGTGCAGGAAGAGATTCGACAACAACGGTGAAATCGCCGAGCCCTGTGGAGTTCCCTTGATGGGAGTGACACGGCTGCCGTCCGGATGCTGAACCGGCGCGACGAGCCACCGTTTCACGTACAGCACAACCCATGTCAGATTCGCGTGCTTCTCCACTGCGGCGATGATCTGCGCGTGCGGAACGTTGTCGAAGAACCCTTGGATATCGAGATCGACCACCCAGGGGTGCCGCCAGCACCGCTGCTTGCACACCTCCACCGCGTCCAGCGCAGACTTTCCTGGACGATAACCGTAGGAATCGGCGTGGAACACTGGATCCACGTCCGGCTCCAGGATCATGGCCACGGCTGTCTGTGCTATCCGGTCGGCGATAGTGGGCACTCCGAGGATCCGTGTGCCACCATCTGGCTTCGGGATGGAGACGGCTTTCACTGGCTCCGGGAAATAGCTCCCCGACGACATCCTGTTCCAGAGCTTGAACAAGTTGTTCCGAAGATCCTGTTCAAATTCCGCTAGAGATTGCCCGTCGACCCCTGCCGCTCCCTTGTTGCCGTTGACCTTCAGGTATGCTTCCCATATCAGCGTCTTCGGAATGTCAAACGACTTGCCCGCTGGTCTTGTCTCGCCCACGCAATTCCTCCCGTTGCTGGTTGATTGCTGGACGACACTCGACGGCACGTCCCCTGCGCTCCGCGCCCATTACAGGCGCTTCATCACTAGTACGGGACGTTCCGCCCTCCTGGCCCGCACCCGGTACTCTGCGACTCGCGGATTAGCCGCTTGCCGGTCTCCCGGTGGATCCTCGCTCCAATCCGCGGGACCCATGTCGTGCCGAGGAGTTCTCCTGTTCCGTTGCAGAGCCCAAGCCAAGCTCGCGCCATCTTCATGCCGGGCACCGCCAGAGCAGTAGGCAGGTTTCCCTCTGACTTATCCCAGGGCAGCATTAAGGCCCTGGTTTTGATGCCACCTGGCTTAACGACACGTCATCGATGGTTCACTCTCGTTCGCCTTCTTGGCTCATACCTGCCGCCTCTCGCGATGGCTTTTCCACGGACGTTCACCACCATGGCTCATTCACCACAGCAACTCGTGGCGGTTTGACACCAGCACCTGCATGCCGATGCCGAAGGGCCTACCCTCATCTCCACAACAGCATGGTTGCTATCGAGTGCTCTGCCTTCTACCTCAGAACCTCATCCAGCTCCCTTCAGGACACACCAACGCCGCGGCGGAGTCCTTCTGGGCCACCCTCAAGAAGGAGTTCGTCCACCTCCACCCGTTCGATACCATAGACCGCGTCCGGGCGGGGATCTTCGAATATGTCGAGATCTACTACAACCGGCAGCGGTTGCACTCCTCGATCGGCTATCTCACGCCTGTCGAGTTCGAGGAAGAATTTGACGGACAAACACTTCGTGCTGCATAGTTAGGACTGTCCACGAAAGTGGGAACCCTCCAGAACAGGTCGTCGGGCAGGGCGTGATGGGTGGGTAGCAGGGCGCGGGGGGTGCTGTGGTGGGTAATGCCGGTGGTGCCGGGAGCGTGCATGCCGGCGACGGCCTGCCCCGTACCAGCGGTGGTGAGAGTGGTGACGGTGAGCAGGAGGGTGTGCTGGCGGGTGGGCAGCGCCGGCATGGCCAGGGCCCGGTCGCGCAGACGCGGCGGGAGGGCGGGGTCGGTGGCGACGGCGGCGGGGCCGATGAGCTCGAGCAGGGCGACGAGCTGGGGAGTGATGCGGACGGCAGCGGCGGCGAGCTGGTCGAGCTGACGGGGCGTGAGTGGCGCGGCTGGGGAGCCGGGCGGGCTGTGCAGGGCGGTGGTCAGGGCGTGATGCTGGCTGGTCGGGGTGCTGCCGGCCGGGGGGATGACGCGGGAGTCGGCGGCCAGCCCAGCGCGCGCAGCCGGCCGATCCCGGGGTGGGCGGCCAGGGCGCGCAACCGCGGGTCATACAACCCCGGGCTGTCCCCGTCGGGTGGGCGCCCCGAACTGTCTGCGTCCGACGAACGCCCCGCGCTGTCCCTGTCTGTCGGAGGTGCCGGCCGGGTGGCCGTGGGAGCGCCGTTGCCGACAGCAGGTTCAGGGATGCTGCCACCGGTGAGGACGACCAGGTCCGCGAGCAGGGACAGCGGGGACCACAGCCCACCGGCGCCGAGCAGGACCAGCCCGGCCACGGCGGTCCGCAGCGACGGTCCGACCGGACCCACCGCCACGGGTGCCGAAGATACGATCACGGTGGGTGATGTGATCCTGGACGATGTGGCCGTGGTGGACACCGACAGGCGCGGCACCTCCACCACCCGCACCATGGCATCGCCGCCGCCGGTGGCGAGCAGGAGCCGGCCCTCTCCGCCGACTGCCCACGCCACCGACCAGACCGGGCCGGCGTAGCCGGTGAGGGTGCGCAGGCAGACGCCGCTGACCGGATCCCACACCCGCACCGTGCCGTCGAAGCTGCCGGAGGCGAGTAGCGGAGCTCGGCCGGCACCACCGGCGGCCCACGCCACCGCACCGACTCCGTCGGTATGGCCGGTGAGGGCGTGCAGGCAGACGCCGCTGGTCGGATCCCACACCCGCACCGTGCCGTCGCCGCCGCCGCTGGCGAGCAGGAGCCGGCCGTCCCGGCCGGTCGCCCACGCCACCGCGTCGACCCCGCCGGTGTGGCCGGTGAGAGTGTGCAGGCAGGTGCCGGTCAGGGGGTCCCATATCCGTACCGTGCGGTCGTAGCCGCCGCCGCTGGCGAGCAGGTGCTGGCCGTCCCGGCCGGTCGCCCACGCCACCGAGTTGACCCCGTCGGCGTGGCCGGTGAGGTTGCGCAGGCAGCTGCCGGCGAGGGTGTCCCACACCTGCACCGTGGCGTCGCGGCTGCCCGCGGCGAGCAACGGCCGGCCGTCACCGCCGGTCGCCCACACCACCGACATGACGCTGCGGGTGGGGCGGCGGGTCATGGTATGCAGGCAGGCGCCGGTGAACGGATCCCACACCCGCACCGTCGTATCCTCGCTGCCGGTAGCAAGCAGCAGCCGCCCGTCGCTGTCGGTCACCCACGCTACCGACCAGACCCCGTTGGCATGGCCGGTGAGGGTGTGCAGGCAGGTGCCGGTGAACGGATCCCACACCCGCGCCGTGGCATCCTCACCACCGGTGGCAAGCAGCAGCCGCCCGTCCCGCTCGGCCGCCCACGCCACCGACATGACCGGGCCGGTATGGCCACCGGTCAGGGTGGTCGACGATTCGGCGACAGCGACATCACCCGGCGCCCACGGCTCGTCCCGCCGGGGAGCTGGTTCGGTCAGCCGCGCGTCGTCGGACAGGGGTGGGACCCTCGCGGGATCACCCGTGCGGCCCGTGGTGCGGGCATGTGTGACCGCCCAGGCGTGTAGGGCGGCGTCCACGGGCGGGGTGGTGCTCGCCTGACCCGTCGGACCGTTCTCCCGCTGCTCGTCCACGCCGCCTCGCCGCCCCGCCAGTGCTGTCTCCCGTCGACACCTGCCGACGTCACCCCGCGGCGATCAGCGTAACCCCGGCGCATGCGGATCAGTTCGGTCAGCTGGCCGCCGGCGGCCGCCCGCGATCGGCCAACGCTCCGTGACAGCCCAGTGATGGTGCGCTGTCAGCGGTCCCGGACGGTGATGCCTGCCAGGATCAGGTGGAGGAAGCGGGTGCTGCCGTCCCCGTCGGGCAGCGCGTTCTCCCGTACCCATGCCGCGCCGCCGAGCAGGTCGAACAGTTCCTCGGGGGTGAGGTCCGCGCGGACCCGGCCGGCGTCCTGAGCCGCCCGCAGCAGCTCCGCCCCGCAGCGGTGCATAGCCATGCACACGGCATGTGACGGTGTGCCCTCGTCGTACATGCTCTGCGTCAGGATCTCGACCAGCCCCCGGAAGGTGCTGAAGTGCTCGATGGCGTTGGCCATCCAGTCCGTCAGCGCGTCGAGCGGGTCGACGCCGTCGGCCCGCATGCCCTCGGCGCGCGCGACAAGTGCCTGCAGACCGTCCCTGGTCGTGGCCTCGACCAGGCAGGCCCGGGTCGGGAAGTGCCGGTAGAGGGTGCCGATGGCGACCCCCGCCTGGCTGGCGATCTCCTCCAGTGACGCGTCGGAACCGGCGGCGTCGAACGCCTTGCGCGCGGCGCTGAGGATCGCGTCGTAGTTGCGTCTTCCGTCAGCCCGCTTGGGACGGTGGGCGATGTACGGTACGGCGCCTCCCATCGGCCCTCCTCTCGCGTCTCCCCGCTGGCAGCCTGAGCATTTCTCATGTTGGGAGCGCCCGGCAACAGGGATCCGATCACCGGTCAGGACAAACAGGGCGATCCACGACGTCAGGATGGCAGGGCCACCGGTCCATCAGGCCACCGGTCCACGCAGCCGGGCGGCCACGCAGCCGGGCAGCCGGGCGGGAAAGAAGTCAGGCCTGTCCCGTCACGGCACAGTCGAGACTGTCGTTCAGGATGGCGTTCTGGAGTCGGCGCATCGTCTCACCGGGCTCGAGCCCGAGCTCGTCCCGTAGCACCCGCCGGGTGTGCTGGAAAACCCTGAGCGCTTCGGCGCGCCGGCCCGACCGGTGCAGCGCGAGCATCAGCTGTTCCCGAAAGGCCTCGTGCAGCGGGTGCTCCTCGACCCAGTTCGTCAGGTCGCCCACCAGCTCACGGTGGCGTCCCGTCCGCAGCAGGCAGTACGCGATCGACTCCAGGCATTCCAGCCACATCTCCTCCGCCCACCGCACAAAGGTGGTTGTGATCGTGCCTTTGCCGATCCCGGCCAGCACGGGCCCGCGGAAAAGCCGCGACGCCGCGGTGAAGCTGACGAGCGCCCGCTCCGGATCAGGCATGCGGTTCTCCCGCCCGCGGGCATGCGACACCCGCAGTTCACAGATGTCCAGCAAAGCCTCGTCGACCGCGAGCAGATAGCCCTGCGGGTGCGTTACGATCACCGCGTTGCGCACCCCGAAATGGGCGAACATCTTACGTAGATGAGAAACGTAGACGTGCAGTCCGGCGCGCGCCCGGCGGGGCCGTTCCTCACCCCAGATCTCGCTGATCAGCTCCTCGGAGAAGACCGGGCGGTTCGCGCGGATGAGAAGCACGGCGAGCAGGGTCTCGATTTTGGCCGCGCTGATCGTCCTCGGGCCGTCCCGGTCGCTCACCAGTTGGAGAGAGCCAAGCAACTCGAATCTCACGGTTTCCACAGCCCTGTCCTTCGCGGATACCGCCCTGTCCTTCGTGGCTGCCGAGACGACGGATGTGGCTGACGGGGCGATGGGCTGAAACCCGCTTCGCGTGACATGGCCCCCACCAGCGTGATCGGGATACATCTGGCCGGCGCCGCGTCAGGCGGTCTCGGTGGCGAGTTCGGGCCGCGCGGCCGGCTTCCTGGCACCGGTCAGCCCGAACACGGCCAGCGCGAGCGCCGTCGCGGTGTAGCCGACCCCGACGTAGAACGCGATCCGGTAGCCGTGGACGACGTCGGTGGCGGTGCCGGCCGTGCCGGAGGTGACGGCGCCGAACACCGCCACCAGGATGGCCAGCCCGATCGAGCCGCCCAGCCGCTGCGAGACGTTGAGCACCCCGGCTGCGGCGCCGGCGATGCCGGGTTCCACGTCGGCCAGCGCGATCCGGGTGACCAGGGCGAACTGCAGCCCGATGCCGGCGCCGAAGAGCGTCATCGGCCCGAACACGGCCGCGAGGTAGGAGCTGTGCTCGGTGATCCGGGTGAGCCAGACGGTTGCTGTCAGGGTGGCGGCCGCACCGGTGACCAGGACGGGTTTGGCGCCGAACCGCGTGGACAGCCCGGACACCAGCTGGGAGAACGCGAAGATCCCGACGCCCCACGGCACGAACGCCAGCCCGGCCTGGAACGGGGTCAGCCGCAGGATGTTCTGCAGGAACTGGGTGACGAAGAAGAAGATGGCGAAGATCGACCCACCGAGAAGCAGCAGCAGCAGGTTCGCGCTGACCCGGTTGCGGTTGCGGAACAGCGCGAGCGGGGTCAGCGGCGCCTCGATCCGCCGCTCGACCGCCACGAAGGCGGCCAACAACAGCACACCCACCGCGGCCAGCGTCAGCGGCTCGGGCCAGGCGTCGGACGAGCTGCGGATCAGGGCGTAGGTCAGCGCGGTGACCCCGAGGGTGGACAGCATCGCCCCGGTGATGTCGAAGCGCCCGCTGGCCCTGTCCGACTCACGGATGTGGACGGCCGCGAGCGCCGCGACGAACACCCCGATCGGCACGTTGACGAACATGGTCCAGCGCCAGGAGGCCCATTCGGTGAGCACCCCACCGATGATCATCCCGACCACGCCGCCGGCCCCGGACACCGCGCCGTAGACGCCGATGGCCCTGGCCCGGGCCGGCCCGGCGAAGTTGGTGGTGATCAGAGCGAGCGCGGTCGGTGACGCGACCGCGGCGCCGACGCCCTGCAGGGCCCGCGCGGCCACCAGTACTCCCGCGTTCGGCGCGAGCCCGGCCAGCAGCGAGGCCAGGGTGAACAGCCAGACCCCGGCGAGGAAGACACGTCTGCGCCCGAGGATGTCCCCGGCCCGCCCGCCGAGCAGGAGCAGCCCGCCGAAGGTCAGCGTGTAGGCGTTGAGCACCCAGGACAGCCCGGTCGGCGAGAACCCGAGGTCGAAGCGAATGTCGGGCAGCGCGATGTTGACCACGCTGGAGTCGAGCACGACCATCAGCTGGCTCACCGCGATCGCGGTGAGGACCAGCGCCGGCCGGCCACGGGGTGCCGGACCGGCGGCCCCGGCAGTGGTGGGCGCGCCGCTGGGCGAGGCAGCCATCAGCCCTCCGTTGACAGTGAGACGTCGGCAGTGGAAGAGACGCGGTGGGAAAGATCGGGATGGATCGGGCGGTATCGTCGACGTGATTGCTCGTCGATAAGAAACTAATCCGTACCCTATTGAAGCGGTAGCATACGTCAAGAAACTGGAGCGTTTCTTCTTCTGGCGTGCTCAAGGAGGTGCGGAGCGTGTCGACCACCGCTCCCGCCGTCCAGGGGGCGGACCGGGCCTCACACCCTTCCAGACGCCGCAGGGGGCCCGCCCTACAAGAAGCAATCTTCAGTGCGGTCTTCGACCAGATCAACGAGATCGGCTACGCACGGCTGACCATGGACAGGATCGCGGCCGCCGCGGGCACCAGCAAGGCGGTGCTCTACCGCCGCTGGGAGAGCAGGGAAAGCCTCGTGCTCGACGCCCTGCGGGAGAGCCTGCCCACCGTGCCGGAGCCGCCCGCGGGTCAGAGCCTGCGGGCGGACCTGCTCCACGTGCTCGAGACGGTGCGCTCGGCCTTCACGGTCACCAAGGGGACCACGTTCCACCTGGTCGCCGCCGAGGCCGGTGGGGACTGCCGGGCGCTGGCCGACGAACGCGTGTTCGTGCCCGCCCACCGGGTGATACTCGACGTCCTGGGCCGCGCGGCCGGCTGGGGCGAGATCAGGGCCGAGCTGGTCACCGACCTGATCGCGGGCATCGGTCCGGCCCTGCTGCGCAGCCAGGCCATCGACGGCCCGGTGCCGGACCCGGCGACGGTCACCGCGATAGTGGACGAGATTCTTCTCCCGCTGCTGACCGCGCGCTGACGTCCAGGCTGGGCACGGCCGCGAGCAGCGCGCGGGTGTAGGGATGCTCGGGGCGGTCGAACACGGCCTCGGCGGCGCCTTCCTCGACCACCCGGCCGTCCTTCATGACCGCCAACCGGTCGCTCGTCCGCTCGACCACACCGAGATCGTGCGTGATGAGCAGCAACGCCACCCCGGCCGCCGGCGGGTGCGCCTGTCGGGCACGGCGTCGATCAGCAGCCGGGTGTACGGGTGGGCCGGGCTGTTCAGCACCCGGGCGGTCGCGCCGGTCTCGACGATCGCACCGTCGTGCATCACCGCGACCCGGTCGGCGAGCCTGGCCACCACGGCGAGGTCGTGGCTGATCATCAGCAGGCCGACACCGCTGTCCCTGATCCGGCCGAGCAGCCGCAGGATCTGTTCCTGGACGATGACGTCCAGCGCGGTGGTGGGCTCGTCCGCGATGAGCGCCTTCGGGCCAGCGGCCAGCGCGGAGGCGATCAGGGCGCGCTGGCGCAGCCCGCCGGAGAGCTGGTGGGGATACTGGCCGCGGCGGGCCCGCGGGTCGGGGACGCCGACCTCGCGCAGCAGCTCGGCGACCCGCTCGGCCCGGGCCTGGCGACTGTGGCCGGTGTGCAGCTTCAGCGGCTCGCCGATCTCGGAGCCCACCCGGCGCATCGGGTCCAGGGACACCATGGCGTCCTAGAGCACCATCCCGACGACCCGGCCGCGTACCGCCTGCCACTGCCGCCGGGAGAAGGCCGTGGCGTCCTGGCCGTCCAGCCGCAGGCGCTTCGCGGACACGACCGCGCGGGGCCCGGCGAGCCCGAGCAGCGCACGCGCGGTGACGCTCTTCCCGGATCCGGACTCGCCGACCACGGCGAGGCACTCCCCCGGCTCGACATGGAACGACACGCCGCGCACGACCGGCTCGGCCTGCCTGCCGAAACCGACGGTGAGCCCGTCAACCTCGATCAGGCTCACCGGGCTCCTCCCAGCCGGCGGGGGCCGGGCCGGCAGGAGCCGGCAGGCCGAGGTTCTCCCGCAGGGTCGTGCCGGTGTACTCGGTGCGGAACACGCCGCGCTCCTGCAGTTCGGGCACGACGGTCTTCACGAACTCGTCGAGACCGACGGACGTGGTGTGGCCGGTGAGCACGTACCCGTCCGCGGCATCGCTCTGCACCGCCTCGTCGATCTGTTCGGCCACCTGGCTCGGCGTGCCGAGGAAGGTGTGCCGCAGGGTCACATCGATGATCAGTTCGCGGATGGTCAGCCCCTTGCGCTGAGCCCGTTCGTACCATTCCCGGGCGATGGCGGGCGGCCGCCTCCCGCCCGCGGTGTACCCGGCGTACCTGGGGGCGCCGGGCTCGTCGGAGGCGAGCACCGGCGGCACCGGGCCGTCCGGGTCGTAGCCGGACAGGTCCCGCCCCCAGACCTGTTCCAGTCGGGCGATCGCGTTCTGCGGCGTGATCTGCTGGCGGGCGATCACCCGGGAGCGCTCCCGCGCGTCGGCGACGGAGTCACCGAGAATGCACTGGCTGCCCGGCAGGATCCTGATGGACCGAGGGTCACGGCCGGCGGCGATCGCTCTGGCCCGGATGTCGGCGTGGAAGGCGCGTCCGGCCTGCGGGTCGGCGTACATGCTGAAGACGACGTCGACCGTGTCGATCGCGAACTGCCTGCCGTCCGCGGAATCCCCGGCCTGTATCAGCAACGGGTACCGCTGCGGGCTGGTGGGCAGGCTGAACCGTCCGGAGATGTCGAACTGGCCGCCGCGGTGACGGTAGCTGCCAGCCGCCGGATCGCCGCGGAAACGCCCGCTCTCCTGGTCGCCGACGATGGCCTCGACCGGCCAGCTGTCCCACAGCGTGCGGGCGGCCGCGACGAATTCCCTGGCCCGCTCGTACCGCTGCTCGTGCGGCAGGTACCCGCCGCGCCGGAAGTTCACCCCGGACTGCGGGTCCGAGGTGGTGACGATGTTCCAGCCGGCCCGGCCGCCGGAGAGGTGGTCCAGCGTGGACAGCTGCCTGGCCAGCTCGTACGGCTCGTTGTAGGTGGAGCTGGACGTGGTGACCAGCCCGATGTGGTCGGTCATGGCGGCCAGCGCGGTCAGCACGGTCAGGCCGTGGTGACGCCCGCTGATCTCCAGGTCGTAGAACTCCCCCTTGTGCTCACGCTGGCGCAGCGCCTCGGCCAGCATGAAGAAGTCGAACTTGCCGGCCTCGGCGGCCTGCGCCGCGTAGCTGATCGAGGAGAAGTCGATCTGGCTGCGCGACTCCGGGTCGCTCCAGGCTATCCAGGGGCTGCCGTGCGGGAAGCCGGCGGCGAGGATCACCTGCTTCTTGCGGGGCTTGGGCTGCGACGAGGTCATCGATGTACTCCCAGGGCACGCGTGGATCGGCGGGGACGGGGCGTCAGGCGGCGTAACGGTTCGCCGGCCGGCCGAGGCCCAGCCGCTCACGGAGCGTCGCGCGGGTGGCGCCCTCGTGGACGCGGGGCAGCAGGCCCCGGTTCCGCAGCTCCGGCACCAGCCCGCGGGTGACGGCCACCGGGTCGTCGGCCGCCGACCCGGGGCGCAGGCGGAAGCCGTCCAGACCGACGGCCCGCCAGCGCGCCAGCCGCTCGGCGAGGACGGCCGGGGAGCCGACGAAGATCTCGGCGTCGCTGGTCAGCGGCTCGCCGGCCAGCTCGTCCCAGCGAGCCCTGCGGTCGGCCGCCGCCGGCCAGCTCTCACCGAGGAGGACCAGCAGGTCCGCGAAGATCTTCAGGGGCGGGCCGGGCCGTCCGACCTGCTCCTGCGCGGCCCGCACCCGCGTCACGACCGCCCGCGCGTCATTGGTGTCCTGTGGGGTGACGTACACGATGTCCGCCGCCTGGGCGGCGAACCGGTAGTCCGCCACGCCGTGCGCCAGCACGGCCACGACCGGCTGCCCCTGCGGCGGGCGCGGGATGATCGACGGCCCGCGCACCGCGAACCTGGAGCCGTGGAAGTTGATGTGGTGCAGGCGGGAGCGGTCGAGGTAACGGCCGGTGTCCACGTCCCGGATGACCGCGCCGTCCTCCCAGCTGTCCCACAGCGCGCGCACCACCTCCACCGCGTCGGACGCCTCCGCGAGCAGGTCCGAGGCCAGCGCGGCCTGCCGCTGGGGGTCCCCCGGCGTGAACTCGGCGGCCGGCCGCCGGCCAAAGTTGCCCGCCTGAGCGGCGGTGTCGGACACCTTCACCTGCCAGCCGGCCCGGCCCTCGCTGACGTAGTCGAGCGTGGCGATCGCGGTGGAGACGTGGAACGGCTCGGTGTGGGTCACGGTCGCGGTGGGCAGCAGGCCGATCGAGCTGGTCAGCGGGGCGATCCCGGCGGCGAGCTGGACGGCGTCGAACCGCCCGGCGAAGCGGTCGGTCCGGTCGTCCACCGGCCCGGTGAGCTCGTCCTCGAAGGTGACGAAGCGACCTGGCCGCGCTCGGCCTCGGCGGCCTGGCCGGCCCAGTAGCGCAGCCGGTAGAACTCGCGCGCGGGCACCGGCGCGAAACGCCACGCGGCCGGGTGCCAGCCGGCGCCCTCCAGCGCGACGGCGAGATGAAGCGGAGCGTGACCTGCCACGGCTCACCACACTTTCCGGACGTCCTGGCGCAACCGCCGGTGCGGCCACCAGAAAAAGATCGCCTGATACCGGCACGTCGATATTTTCATGGCGGCCGGTAAAGACGTGCGCGGCACTCGGGAAAAGCCGGCACGGCAGTGCTCCCACCAGACAACACAGCCTCCACGAAAGCTGACACGAATAACGCGGCCGACACCGGAACCGGTCTTTTGCGCGGCCTGCGACTGGGCGGATCTTACAGCCGGCCGAAGAGCCGGACAAGAGACCTGACAGGCGACGTGGCCATCATTTTGGTACGGCTTTAGAACTGTTCCGGAACACGTAATACAAAAGACAACGGAACAGCGGTACGGTGCTGGACGGGTCGTAACTAGTCAGGTAGTTTTTGATCTTGAGTTAGCTGATCGCGGGCATCCAGGGACGGCCCTCGGCAAGTTGGACGAGAGCGTCGAACAGGCTGATGCCGTGTTTGGTGGCGGTGGACAGGTAGCTGCGGATCGCGCAGAACTGGCGGGCGCCGGTGAGCGTGCGTAGGCAGCCGGATACCTTCTGCCGTAGTTTGATCATGCGGATGTCGCGTTCGGAGCCGTTGTTGTCCGCGGGAACCCGCCAGTCGCGGGTGAACCGAAGGTAGTCGGCTTCGCGGTCGACGAGCCGGCAGGCCAGGGCATGGCGGGCGGCCATGAGTTTCGTGCCGCGCGGCGAGGTCTGGCTGATCCCGATGTGAGCGGCGTGGCGCAGCTGCCGGGTCTGGGTGGCCGGTGCCTGCTCGTCGATGGTGACGCCGGTAGTGGCGGCGTCGACGGCGAGGCGGTGCAGGGCGACGAGCGCGTCGCCTGCCTGGGCGGCCCAGCACCAGGTTCCCGTCGGGGCCGCGTCGACGACGGCCTGTAGTTCGCGCAGCACGTGAGCGACGCACAGCTGGTGGGTGGCGCCGGTGTAGCTGTCGTAGGGGGCCCAGGCGTCGTGGACCACCACCCCACCGAAGGCGGGAAGCACCCCGAGGGCGTCGATCCCGCCGCTGCCGCGGGTGGCATGGCAGTCGATCAGCGTGTACTTGTCGGTGCGGGCGCAGTGCACCCAGTGCAGTTTCCCGGCGACCCGCAGCCCCGTCTCATCGGCCCCGATCACGTCGGCGGCGGCCAGCAGACCCCGGACGGTGTCACGGAAGCCGTCGAGTCCGGCGGCGGCACGGGCGGTCATCGCACCGACCGTGCCCGCCGAGATCGGGATCCCAACCAGCTCGGCCAGCGCGGTCGCGGTCCGCTCCTGCGACAGGAACTGACCGGAATACAGGTAGACCACCGCCGCGGCCACCCGCGGCCCGTACTGCACCGGCGCGTCCACCCCGGCCGGTGCCGCCGCCTTCGTCCGCGTCCCGCAGCCGCACTCCCGCTCGATGAGCTGATGTTCGACCACATGCGGACGTAGTTCGGGCAGGTCGAACACCTGCCGCCGTTCGGTCCGGGTCACAGGCCGGCCCGCAAGCCCCGCCCCGCACCCCGCACACGGCCCCGGCTCATGCCGCAGGCGCACATCAGGCTCAGCGAGCATCCGCAGCGTCGATCCCGGATGCCCGCCCTGCCCACCGGGCCTGCGGCCGGTCTTCTTCCGCAGCGACTTCGGTGGCGGTTTCGCCAGCCCGTCCGAACTCGGTGGCTTCGCCGAGTTCCGCGAGTTCTTCGCGACCTGAGCTTCCAGCTCGGCGATCCGCACCCGCGCCTGTTCCAACGCCGCAGCGGTCTCGACCAGCTGCGCCCGCAGACTCACCACCAGCGCCGCGAGCTCGTCATACGACGGCACCGGCGGCGACGCGGGCGGACCATCCGACACACCCGGACCCTACGGCCCGATCAACCACACAGCACCAACGACCCGGGCCTTCAGGCCATCGAGGAGTCCCAGCCAGCCGGGAAACCAAAAACAAACGATCTACCAGACCTGACCAGTTACGACGGGGCCACCCCTGAAAAGGCTGCCCGGTACACCAGCCCAGCAGCCCACCAGAGCCTGCCGAGGAACTCGATTGACCGTGCTGTCCGTGCTCGACCAGGGGCCGGTACGCCGCGACGCCGGCCCGCGGCAGGCCATCCACGACTCCGTCACGGTGGCGAGGGAACTCGACACGGCCGGCTACGCCAGGTACTGGGTCGCGGAGCATCACGGCACCGCCAGCCGGGCGATCTCCGCGCCGGAAGTCCTCATCGGCGCCATCGCCTCGGCCACCACCCGGTCTCGGGTCGGGGCGGGGCGGCATGATGCTGCCGAATCACACACCGCTGCACGTGGCGGAGCAGTTCCGCATTCTGCACACGCTGTATCCCGGCCGGATCGACCTGGGCGTCGGCCGCGCGACCGGGGCGACCGACGCGGTCACCGGCGCGGCCCTCACCAGCGGGCCACAACGGGACCCGGCCCCCGCCAGCGGGCCCCACCAGGACAGGGACGCGTTCGACGCGAGCCTGCGGGAACTGCTCGCTTTCGGCGGCCGGCGGGAATTCCCCGCCGGGGCCGCGGCCGGTGCCGCCGATATCCGGGTAATGCCGGACGACGTGCCGCTGCCGCCGGTGTACCTGCTCGGCTCCAGCGCGTCCGCCGCACGGACGGCCGCCGCTCTCGGCCTCCCGTACGCGATGACCGCCGGCTTCCGCGACCCGGCCCTGGCCGTCGAGGGACTGCGGCTCTATCGGCAGCGGTTCACCCCGGCCCGCGACGGCGATCACCCGTACGCGATCGTGGTGCTCCGGGCGTGGGTCGGTGACGACCGGGAGCACGCCGAGGCGCTCGCCTCGCCGGAGCGGCTGGCCAACGTGCGGCAGCTCGCCGGTGACGCTGCGGCGCTGGTGCCGGTGCACAAGGCGCTCGCCTACCGGTTCAGCGAGCCGGAACACGCCGTGCGGGACCGCCTCGACCTGCGCTCGGACCTGGTCGGTGGACCGGCGGAGGTGGCCGACCAGCTGACGGCTCTGGCCGAGGCGAGCGGGGCCGACGAGGTGATGCTGGTGACCAACACCCACGAGCCGGCCGACCGGGTGGCGTCGTTCCGCCGGCTGGCCGCCGCCGTGGGCCTCACCGCCCCCGCGTCGGCCTGAGATCATCGACCCGAGATCAGCGATCCGCGATCAGCGGCCTGGGATCAGCGGATGGCGCGGGCCTGGATGTTGCGTCCCAGCAGGGTCAGCGTCAGGACCACGGCGACCACGGCGAGGCCGGGGAACACCGCGATCCACCACGCGGTGCCCAGGTACTCCTGGCCGTCGGCCAGCATGGCGCCCCATTCCGGCGACGGTGCCGCCGGCCCGAGGCCGAGGATGCTCAGGCCCGCGGCCGCGGTGATCGCCGAACCGGTGCCGATGGACGCCAGCACCACCAACGGCCCGGCCACGTTGGGCAGCACGTGACGGGTCAGGTAGCGCCAGGGCGGCACCCCGAGCCCGCGTGCGGCCTCGACGTACTCCGAGCGGATCACCGCGAACGCCTGGCCGCGCACCAGCCGGGCGAAGTGCGGGACCGCCGCGAGGCCGATCGCCAGTGCCACGTTCGCCGACCCGCGGCCGATGATGGCCACCACCAGCAGCGCCAGCAGGAGCTCGGGAAACGCGAGCAGCACGTCGACGAAGCGCATCAGCACCCCGTCCACGACGCGGCCCGCCGCGGCCGACACCAGCCCGAGCAGGATCCCCCCGCCGACGCCGATGATCACGGCGCCGATCCCGGTCAGCAGGGAGATCCGGGCCCCGTGCACGACCCTGGTGTAGACGTCCCGGCCAAGCTGGTCGGTGCCGAACGGGTGCGTCAGCGACGGCGACCGGAAGGTGCGCGCGGTGTCGGTGACGTCCGGGGCACCCGCCGTGAACAGGGACGGGACGAGCATCACCGCGGCGAACACCACCAGCAGCACGATGCCGGCCAGCAGGACCGCGCGCTGCCGGCGGCCCACCAGCGCGGGAGGCGCCGTCGCGACCCGCTCGAGCTCCAGCTCGACGCTCATCGCGCGCGCTCCGCCCGCAGCCGGGGGTCGATCACCGGGTACAGCAGGTCGACCACCGTGTTGATCAGCACGAACGTCACCGCGGAGAGCAGCACCACGGTGGTCACCACCGGGATGTCCTTCGACACCACCGCGCCGACCAGCAGCCGGCCGATTCCCGGGCGGGCGAAGATGTTCTCCACCAGCACGGTGCCGCCGATCAGCGAGCCGACGATCCAGGCCGACAGGGTCACCGCCGGGGTGATGGCGTGACGCAGCGTGTGCGCTAGCACCAGCCGCAGCTCGCCCGCCCCCCGCGCCCGCACGCTCAGCGCGAACGGGGCGCGGTCGGCCCGCTCCAGCTCCTGGCGCATGACCTGCGCCAGCGTCGCCCCCAGCGGCAGCGCGAGGGTGAGCGTCGGCAGCACCAGACCGAGCCCACCGCTCGCGCCGATCGACGGGAAGATCGGGAAGCGGAAGGAGAACAGGGTCAACAGCACGAGCCCGAGCCAGAAGTTCGGCACGGACGCGACCACCAGATCGAGCACGGTGGCGGCTGTACGGCCGACCCGGCCGCTGGCGGCGGTCACCACCACGGCGATCATGGCGAGCGCCAGGCCCGCGAGCGCGGCGGACACGGCGAGCTGCATCGTCGGCAGGACCTGGTCGGCGAGCAGCCGCTCGACCGGCATGTCCCGCTGGTACGAGCGGCCCAGGTCACCGGTCAGCAACGACCCCAGATAGTCGAGGTACTGCACGACCACCGGCCGGTCGAGCCCGTAGTCCGCGATCACCTGGGCGCGCAGCTGGGGTGTCGCGGTCAGGCTCGGGCCGAGGATCGCGTCCGCCTGGTCGCCCGGCACCAGGTGCAGGGCGACGAAGGTCAGGGTGGCCGCCCCCCACAGGACGAGCACACCGGCCGCCAGCCGCCTGCCGACGTGCCGCAGCACCGCCGCGATCATGCGCCGCCGACCCACACGTCGTACAGGAACGGCCAGCCCGCCGAGTCGAACTCCAGCCCGTGCGCTGTCAGGCGCACCGCCAGGCTGCGTTTCGCCACGTAGGTGGGCAGGCCGTAGGCCTGGTCGATGACCCGGGCCTGCACCCTCCGGTAGAGATCGTTCTGCTTGTTCAGGTCGATCGTCCTGGACGCCTCGTCGAGCAGCGCCTCCAGCCCGGGGTCGTCGACCCATGCCTTGTTGCCGCCACCCTGGGTGACCAGGCTCCTGGCGGAGAACAGGTTCCCCAGGACCGAGGGATCGGAGCCGCCCCAGGCCAGCCCGCTCACGTCGTAGTCGCCGGCCAGCGTCCGCTTGATGTAGGTGGGCGCGTCCAGCTCGGTGAACACGACCTCGACGCCGATCTTCTTCAGCTCGGCCTGGAAGGCGGTGTCGTAGTTGCGGCGCTCGGAGGTGGTGTTGGCGGTGGCGAAGGGGAACTGCAGGCTGAACCGGGCACCGTCCTTCGTCCGGTAGCCGTCGCCGTCCCGGCCGGTGTAGCCGAGGCTGTCGAGCAGGCGTTCCGCCCTGGCCCGGTCGTAGCCCCAGCTCGACGCCAGCCTGTCGTCGTAGCTGCGGGTCGACGGGCTCAGGATCGAGCCGGCGCGCTGGTACTGGCCCTGGAACAGCCCGCCCGTGATGGACGCGACGTCCACCCCGTACAGGATCACCCGCCGGGCGTCGACGTTCTGGAACAGCGGCCGGCGGGTGTTCAGATAGTAGGTGTACGGCGACCCCGGCACGTCACGGCTGATCAGGGTCACCGACGTCTGCCGGCGCAGCCCGGCCAGCTGCGCCGCCGGGACCTGGTCGGCGATGCCGATCTGCCCCGAGGTCGCCGCCGCGACCCTGCTCTGGTCGTCGATGACGAACTGGACGGTGTACCCGTCCAGGTAGGGCCGGCCGGTGTGCCTGGCCGTGCCCGGCCCCCAGTTGTAGCCCTCGCGCCTGGTGAAGACGGCCTGCTGGCCCTGCACCACCGAGGTGAAGACGTAGGGGCCGGTGCTCACCGTGAACTGGCCGCCGGAGCCGAGGGAGTCCGGATGCTCCGCGAGCGCCCTGGGCGAGTGGAAGCCGAGGTAGGGCCGGCTGACCGCGTGCAGGAACTGCGAGTACGGCCTGCTCAGCGTGACCTCGACCCGGCGGGGGTCCAGCACCGTGCTCGCCTTGTACGGCCCGATCAGCGACTTGGCGTACCTGGACTTCGTCTCGGGCGCGACCACCCGGTCGAAGTTCGCCTTGACCGCGTTCGCGTCGAACGGGGTGCCGTCACTGAAGGTCACGTCCTCGCGCAGTACGAACGTGTAGGCCAGCCCGTCGTCCGACACCGTCCAGGACGTCGCCAGCCACGGCAGATACCTGCCGTCCGGCGTCTCGGAAACCAGCGAGTCGAACACCGGGCGCAGGATCAGGCCGAGCACGTCCTCGGTGCCGACCTGCGGGTCCCAGCCGATCGGTGAGGTCGGCTCGGCGAAGACGAGACGGCCGCCCAGCCGCGGCGTACCGTCGTTACCCGCCTGGTCCTCCCCGGTGCCGCACGCGCTCACCGCGGAACCGGCGAGCAGCGCCACAAAGGACCCCGCGGACAACGACAGAAATCTTCTCCGCGTGTCCACCAGAAAACTCCGTTCCCGAAATGACGAAGGCACCTTCGGCCCGGCCCGCACGTGGATGCCAGGTACCAGGTGACCGGACCTGCCAGGAGAAAACACGCGGACCCGAACAGCGGTCAACCCTGCGGGAAGCGCCGTCCAGCGTGGCACAAGAATGGCTTTAGACTGGTTTGCAGGCTGTTAAGAAAATAGCCGGTCCCGCCGGTGCTGGTAATCGCCTGGCAACGGAACGACGCGACTGCGGCCGTGTATTTCTCGCCGGCGCCGCCGGCGGTCCGAGGGGTAAGTCATGACGCGGCCCCGGGCCAGGCGGAGGGCACGGCGGCGTTCCCGCGGGGCCGTCCTGGATCACCTGGCGTGGCGCCTGGGCCAGCCGGCGGACCGTCCGCGAGCCTCGTCCCGCGGACCGTCAGT
Organism: Candidatus Protofrankia datiscae; assembly: GCF_000177615.2. Lineage (GTDB taxonomy): Bacteria > Actinomycetota > Actinomycetes > Frankiales > Frankiaceae > Protofrankia > Protofrankia coriariae. The sequence goes on from NC_015656.1 coordinate 2,929,449, forward strand.
ACCGCTTCGGAGTCACTCCGGTGCCACCTCGGTGCCACTTCGGCGCAGGGAACCGTGGACGAGAAACAGCCCTCACGGCGCCGGCTGGGGCACGGCTTCCGCCTCGGCCGTCCGTGGCCGGGGCGGCTCCCCCACCGACCAGCCCGGCCGTTCGGACGGCGCCCAGCCGTCGTAACGGAATCCGCCGAACCGAGTTTCCCAGCGAATGGCGAGCTCCGTCGGGATCTCGCCCGCGACCTCCCGCAGGATGCCGCGGCGGTCCGCACCGGGGGCGGCCAGCGCCCGGACCAGGCCACGGACCATCCTTGACGGCCCGATCACGTGCTCGACCTTCCGCGTCCGGTTGAAGGTGTCGCTGAAGTCCGGCCGGCCCTCGCCCCTGTCCCCGAACGTCCGCAGAACTTCGCGGATCAGCGCGGAGGGAGCGTCCGGACGGGACTCCCGGTTACCCCAGTGATAGCTGCTGCGTGTGTCGTCGTCCCGGTTCTTCTCCCACGCACAGAGAGCTCTGTCGAGCGCCGCCGGATCGTCGAGGACGGCGTTGACCGCCTCACCGAGAAGCCGCCCGTGACGCAGGGCGTCACGCTGTCCCTGACCTGCGACGGGATCCTTGAAATGCCCGGAGTCACCCGCCAGCGCCCACCCGGGTCCGCTTGACCGCCGGTAGTAGGAGGCCAGTTTTCTGGTCGACCGGAGCTGGCTTACATTCTGGGCGCCGCTGATCCGCTCCGCGACCTCGGGCTCCTCGGCGACGGCCTCCTGCCAGAACCGCTCGCCGCCCTGCTGGAAACGGGGAATGTCGTCCGCCGGGGTCATGAACACCACGAGCAGCCGTCCGCGTGGGCTTGACGGCAGGGTCAGAACAATGCGCGGGCCACTGCGGTATATGCCGTAGATCTCGTGGTGGATCGTGTCCAACGCGGGGTCGTCCATGTAGCGGAAGGCGAATCCCCGCCCGTTCTTCGACCCCCGATAAGGTGTCCAGGCGCCGACGGCCGCCGCGGTCCTGGACTGCCTGCCGTCCGCGCCGACCACGAGCCTGGCCCGGATTTCATACTTTCGCCCGTTGTGCCGGTAGCGCACACCGACGGCTCGGCCGTTCTCCCAGAGCACGTCCTCGAACACGGATTTCTCACGTACGTCGGCACCGGCCTCGCGGCAGGCGGTGACCAGGCACACGTCCTGGTCGTACCGCGGGACGCAGACCCCGTAGTCGATCCCGTCCACCGTGGCGAAACGCTCACGTAAACGAATATCGCCAACCGTGACACCCAGATAGCGGGCCTGCGCGGGGCCGAGCTTCAGAATGTGCGGCAGCGCGCCCATGCGTTGCAGTTCCGACACGCCGCTGGGTACCAGGACGTGCGTCGACAGCTGATCCGACGGGAAGCTCGTCCTGTCCAGCAGGATCACTTTTCGCCCGGCCCGCGCAAGCGGCACCGCCGTGGCCGTACCGGCAAGTCGCGCGCCAACAATGACGACATCGGCATCTTCAGCACCCGTCAGGGTCACAACGCCTCCCAAGGCATGCGCTACGCGTCCGACCGTAATCTTCCGCGCTCTGGCGCGCTCCCCTCATAAGAGTCAACCTGGTACCTCCATCGGGATAAAATCCCTCCGGAGAGGCCCATTCGCCCGGCCCCGGGTGAATCTCGGTCGGTCACGCCCGGTCGACTGGCCGAGTCGACCCGCCCTGTCAACTCGGCTAGTCGATTCGGCTAGTCGATTCGGAAGACACCGAACTCGATCGCGCCGTTGACAAGACGCCCACGGCCGACGAACACACGGCGCTGCAGCCAGGCGTATCGCTCGTCACCGGTCTCGAACCGAAGGGTGATACTCAGATACTGGTCGGTGTGGCTGGTCGTGCCACCGGTCTGTAACGCGGTCCCGACGGCCTCGTTCATCTCGACGAGGCCGGTGTACTGGACGTAGATGGTCGCGTCGTCATCGGTACGCCACAGGCCCCGCACGTCGATACGCCCGAAACCGTCCAGGCCGATGAGGACCCAGTCGCCGCCGCTGTCCGCCAGCACGTCGGCGTTGATCCGCCTGCCTGTCACGCGGCCGCCGGCGAAGCCGAAGAACAGCCGGGTTCCGAAGGGACCGGTTCCGACCGCCAGCGGCGGACTGAGCTCGGCCCGATAGACGAACTCCTCGGCGACGGTCAGAGCAGCGTCCAGACCAGCGTCGGTGGCGGTCTCGCTCATCGTTCTCCTCAGGGTTGTGAGTACTCGTGCGCGGACAGCGGACGTGGATGGTGTCTGCTGGCCTGGCCCACCACTCGCGGGAGACGTTCCCGAGTTCGCTCGAGCGATCGCTCCTCAGGCCGGCGTCGACCCCCGCGACGGGAACCCCGCGGACGAGCGCCGTGCTCACGCGACGCGGATGACCAGCGGATGACCATCCGATCGGATGGATCTCAGGCGGCCCCAGGCAACGCTTTGACCTATGTCACATTTTGTTGACAGAACGGTATGATGGTTGGACCAATCATGTCAACCGATCCGCACCGCCCATGTCAGCCCACCGCCAGCGGCGGGCAGCGGCGATCAGCGGGCAGCAACAGCGGGCCAGAAACCGGAGGCCAGAGGCTGAAAGCCGGAGGCCAGAGGCTACAGGGAAGCCGGAGGCCGGATGTCATGGGCCGCGCCGCCGCGCCACCCGTCAGGCGTCGTCCCGCACCTGTCGGGTGAGCGCTTCCCCGGCCGGGCCGGCCTCCCGGGTCCGGGCCAGGCGGCGGTTGGTGAGCTCAAGCTGGGTCACTGTGTCGCGGCGCAGCGTCGTGGCCTGCCTGTCGGTGAGCCGGCCGCTGACCCGGTCCCAGTGCAGGGCGACCCACTCCCCCGGTCGCACGTCGGGGGCGAAGCTGACACCGCCGGCGACGAGCGCGGCCCGCAGCGGCCGGGGCCCGGACAGTCCGAGCCGGCCGTTCTCCCAGGTCAGGCCCGCGGAGCGCACCACGACATGATCGCCATCGCGTTCCGTCACCTGCCCCCACCGAATCCGGCAGCTGTCCAGCACGTGCAGTGGCCAGGTGGGGTCCGGCGAGTCCAGCAGCCGGGACCAGGGGTAGACCCCGAAGACGTGGAAGCAGTGGTTCGGCGCGGCCTCGTCAAGAATCCGCGGGGTGAGGTGCCGCCAGTACCACCCGGCCTGCGGACCGATCACAGCCAGCAGCGCCGCGCCGAACTCGCGGGGGTCGACCGCCTCCGACACGCCGCCGCCGAGCCAGTACGCCTCGACCACCCGGCGGTCGAGCGGGTCGTCGATACCGTTGAGCCGGGCCAGAATCCGCAGGTACGGCCATGCTCCGTGGAAGCGGCGGGCCAACGCCCGCAGATCACCCTCCGTGGCACCAGCTCCGCCGACTCCGCCGGCTCCAGCGGAGCCGGTCGCACTCGCGGCACCCATCGCTCCGGCCGCTCCCGCGGCACCGGCGGCACCGGCGGTCAGCAGTGTCCGCGGCGCGTCGGCCGGGCCGCAGTAACCGAGCTCGTTCGGCGCGTAAGCGTAACGGGCGAACATCCGCGCGCCGTCCTCGTCGCGGGACACGCTCACCGCAGGGCCATCCGTCCGAAGGTGTAGTAGGCCGCGCAGGCGCCCTCCGAGGAGACCATGCAGGTGCCGATCGGGGTCTGCGGTGTGCAGGCGGTGCCGAACACCTTGCACTCCCACGGTTTGAGGGCGCCCTTGAGGACCTCCCCGCACTGGCACGCCTTGGGGTCGGCGACGCGGACGCCGGGCATGTCGAACCGCCGCTCGGCGTCGAACCGCGCGAAGTCGTCGGTGAGCCGCAGCGCGCTCTGCGCGATGAAGCCCAGCCCACGCCACTCGAAATGGGGCCGCAGCTCGAACACCCGCGCCATCAGCGCCAGCGCCTGGGGATTGCCCTCCTCGCGCACCACCCGGCCGTACTGGTTCTCGACCTCGCAGCGTCCCTGCCGGATCTGCCGGAGCAGCATCGCGACCGCGGCGAGAACGTCCAGCGGCTCGAAGCCAGCCACCACGACAGGCTTGCCGTGCGCCTCGGGGACGAAGCGGTACGGCCGGCTGCCCACCACGGTCGAGACATGCCCCGGGCCGATGAAGCCCGACAGCCGCAGGTCGGGCGAGCGCAGGATCGCCCGCAGCGGCGGGATGATCGTGACGTGGTTGCAGAACACGCTGAAGTTGGTCAGCCCCAGCTCACGGGCCCGCAGCAGCGTCACCGCGGTGGACGGGGCGGTGGTCTCGAACCCGACCGCGAAGAACACGACATGCCGGTCCGGGTTGTCCAGGGCCACCCCGAGCGCGTCCAACGGGGAGTACACGAAGCGGACGTCCGCCCCGCGCGCCCTGGCCTCCAGCAGGCTGCCGCGGCCACCGGGCACCCGCATCATGTCGCCGAACGAGGTGAGGACGACCCCCGGCTGCTCGGCCAGCCAGATGGCGTCGTCGACCCGTCCCATCGGTATGACGCACACCGGGCAGCCCGGCCCGTGCACCAGCTCCACCGACTCGGGCAGCAGATGCTGGATGCCGTGCCGGTAGATGGTGTGGGTGTGGCCGCCGCACACCTCCATGAACGCGTAGCTGTCCGTCCCGGCCAGCTCCGCGATGGCGGCCACCAGCGCACGCGCGGCCGCGGGATCGCGGAACTCGTCGACGAAGCGCATCACGGATCCTCCTTGCGGTGACGGCTTACGGTTACGACCGGCGAGCCGAAACGATCTGTACGACAGCGGCGGAAACAGCCACGGCAGGCACGGCGGTCAGGGGATCGCGGACGATCCGAACGCCTCGATCTCGTCCTGGTAGGCCGCGCCCAGCTTCTCCATCGCCTCGAGCGTGCGCGTCGCCTCGGCCTCGTCGATCACCGCCAGGGCAAACCCGACGTGCACCAGCACCCAGTCCCCGACCTGGGGCCCGTCCGCCGCGACCAGCCGAATGCTGATCGTCCGCCGCACCCCGCTGACATCGACCGTCGCGAGATGCTGGCCCGCGTCGACGATCTCGACAAGCCGGCCGGGAATCCCCAGGCACATCAACGGCCTCCTCGTGCCACGGCGTGATGCCACCACCTGGCGACACCCGCCTCTGCCTTCCACCACACGTCGCCCTCACCGCACGTCGCCACGAGGCTCGGCTGGCCACCGCAGGCACCGGCCCCGATCGCCTCGCACCCCCGGAACGCCGGCCGCGCAACGCGCACCCGTTCCGGCAGCAACCAGAAATTTCATGATCAAATAACGTCGCACCACGAGAACGAGGGAACAAGTGGTCGCTACAGCAGCCACTTCCGTACTCATTCTTTTGATCAGAACAGGACGGGCGGGTCGCCGTCTGGCCGGGCGGGTTGGCATGGTCAGCAGATGCGGGGTAGCGGGTCGCCGACCAGCATGTCCACGATCCGGGTGCCGCCCAGGGCGGTGCGCATCGCGACGATCCCGGCCGGCCCCTCGGTGATCTCCCCGATGACCGCGGCCGACCGGCCCCGCGGATGCTCCCGCAGCGCGGCCAGCGCCGCCGGGGCCTGCTCGGGCGGTACCACCGCGAGGAACCTGCCCTCGTTGGCAACGTGGAGCGGGTCGATGCCGAGCAGCTCGCAGGCGCCGCGCACGTCGGGGCGCACCGGCACGGAGCGCTCGTCGAGCAGAACCCCGAGGCCGCTGTCCCGGGCCAGCTCGTTGCAGGCCGTCCCCACCCCGCCCCGGGTGGGATCACGCAGCCACCGCGTCGACGGCGCCGCCGCCAGCAACTCCTCCACCAGCGCGTCGACCGCCGCGGTGTCGGAGCGGATGGCGGCGTCGATCGCCAGGTTGCCGCGGGCGATCATGACCGCCATCCCGTGCTCGCCGATCGTGCCGGACACCAGCACCCGGTCCCCCGGCCGCACCCGCCGCGCGGCCAGCTGCCGGCCGGGCGGGACGAGCCCCACCCCGGCGGTCGTGATGATCAGCCCGTCGGCGGTGCCGGTGTCGACGACCTTGGTGTCCCCGGTCACCACCTCCACCCCGGCGGCCCGTGCCGCCTCGGCCATGTCCCCGGCGACGCGGCGCAGTTCGTCGACGGGGAAACCCTCCTCGATCACGAATGCCGCGGACAGCCACAACGGCCGCGCCCCCGTCATCGCCAGGTCGTTGACGGTGCCGTGCACCGCCAGGTCACCGATGGAGCCGCCGGGGAAACGCAGCGGTCGGACCACGAAGGAGTCGGTGCTGAAGGCCAGCGACTCCCCCGACGGCAGCGACAGGACCGCGCCGTCCCCCAGCGCGTCGAGCGCGGGGTTGCGGAAGGCATCGACGAAGACCGCCTCGATCAGTTCCGCCGACGCGCTCCCGCCGGCCCCGTGCGCCGAGGTCACCACCTCGCCGAGCGCCCGCGGCCGGCGCCGTCGGAACGTCTCGACCCGCGCCGGCACCAGCGCCTCGTCCGCCTCCCCGTCCCCGTGGGCAGCCCCCTCCTGGATGACCTCCGCGCGGATGTTCCCGCCCCGGGTACCGCCTCCGCGGCCCGCCTTCTCCGCCTCCACCCGGCCCGCCGACTTCGCCTGGCCCGCCTGATTCGCCTGATTCGCCTGACTCACCCGGCCCGTTCTGCTCGTCGCGCCTGTTCGGTCAGTTGTTCGGCCAGTTCGACCCGCCGGGATCATCCGGTCCGCTCGGTCGGGGTGATCCTTCCGGTTCGGACGATCTGTTCGATCTGCTCGCTCCGTTCGGCCGGCCCGATCCGCCACGGTCATCGGGCGTTCTCCCCCGCCATCGGGGACATCGGGGGCGCAGCCGGATGGTCTGCCATCCGCCGCTGCGTCGCGGCCCACAGGTGGTGGCCGAGCAGGGCGTGCGACTCCTGGATGCGGTGCACGCTCTGCGAGTGGACGACGAAGCAGCGGTCGACCACGCCGTCGGCGGCGAACCGGCCGCCGTCGTACCCGGCGAAGCCGACGGTGAGCGCGCCCCGACGGCCGGCCTCGGCCAGCCCGGCCAGCAGGTTGGACGAGTCGCCGCTGGTCGACAGCGCCACCGCGATGTCGTTCGGGCCGGCGTGCGCGATGAGCTGCCGGGCAAACACCCGCTCGAATCCGACGTCGTTGCCGAGCGCGGTGACCACCGCCTGGTCCGCGGCCAGCGACCAGGCCGGCAGCGGGCGTCCGTGCGGCGGGCGGGAGAACAGCTCGGCCAGGGTGGCGGCGTCGGTCGCGCTACCGCCGTTACCGAAGGTGTACATACGTCCGCCCCGGGCGAAACGGTGTGCCATCTCCGCCGCGGTGGCCGCGATCGACCCGGCGCACTCCCGCAGCGTCGCGCGCTGTAGTCGCACGCTCTCCCGGGCCTTCGCCCGCGCCGAGTCGGCAAGTTCGACCAGCAACGCACCCAGCGTGTCCCCCCGGCCACCGGTGTCCCCGCGGCCTTCCTTCCGGCCGCGGGCATCCCGGCCGCCGGTGTCCTGGCCGTCATCCCGCTGGCCGCTCCTCCGGTGGCCGCCGTCGCGCCGGGCGCGGTCGTCCCGGTCAGCGCCGGCCCGGGGGCTGCTGTCCCGGTCGTCGCCGTTGTCCTCTTGGGGGTCGAGGAACGGGTACAGGAACGCGGTGTGCTCGGTGGCCATCACTCACCGTCCTGGTCGAGACGGGTGATCGCCGTCGCGGCATGGACCAGCACCAGATCACCCGTGGCCACCGGATCGACCAGCAGGGTGCTGACGAGCTCCATCCCCGTGGCGGTACGCACCAGTGCCCGTCCGTCGGCCGCTCCCCGGGGCGTGACCACTTCGCCGAGGCGGCCTTCGTCACCGCAGGTGACACACGTCCCGCCGGTCTGCTCCCGCGCGGACGGGTGGAGCACGGCGGTGTGCTCGAGGCAGACGTGGGTCAGTTCCCACAGCAGGTGGTAGAGGAGCACAAGCCGGCCGGTGGCCGGCAGCAGCGGATCCGGGTCGTCCAGCCACAGCACATGATCAGCCGTACCGGCCGGCGGACGCGGACCGCTACCGATCCATATCGTGCCCGTCTCCCAGGCCGGCGCCCGGCGCAGCACGGCACGCACCACCGGGTCATCGGCGGCGGCCACGGCAAGGACGACGTCACCGGGCCGGGCCGCCAGCCGGATCATGGCGACGGGATCCGGGCCGGTCACGGCCACCGCGGGCAGCGCCGGCTTGCCGACGACAGTCGGGTGGACGAACTCGACCGCGACATGGTGTGCGTGCGGCCCCCACGCCGGCGACAGACACCACAGGGTGGCACCGCCGGCAAAACGTCGGGCCAGCGCGAGCGAGGCCCCCGCGAGATCAGCCGCAAGATCCTCGGTCAGCCCACCGTCGTCGGTGCCGTCCACGCCGCCGACAGCGCCGGCGGTCGCCTCTGGAACGTTCGCCGGCTCCTGCCGCGCCTTCCGGGGATGGCCTGTCACAGCATCGTCGTCACCAGTGACCGCCACCGCGCTCATCGCATTCCCCCGGTTTTCCCGACTCCCCCGGTTTCCCAGGCTTCCCCGGATCTCCTGGCCTCCGCGGTCTCCGCGGTCTCCCGGAATCCTCTTTTTGCTTCGGCTTTTCTTTCCTCTTCTCTTTCCTCGATTTCCCCGACTTCCGTCAGGTGGCCTGCCGCGGTGTCGTCGATCAGCTCGTATTCGCGCATCACGTCCAGCGTGTGCAGTGCCGACTGCCGGTCGAGCCGGGTCAGGGCGAAACCGGCGTGCACCATGGTGTAGTCGTCGACCGCGAGATCCGGCAGATACGCCAGGCACACCTTCCGCGTCTCACCGGGAAAGGCGACGTGGGCCATCCTGGTCCCGCTCTCGTCCCAGACCTCGACGATCCGGCCCGGAATCCCCAGGCACATGGTCACCTCTCCTCATCATCCCCGGCGCGCAGGCGCAGCACCGCGACCGCGGCCTGCCCGAGCGCGAGCCCGCCGTCGTTGGGTGGCACCAGGTGGTGGACGAGCGTGTCGAATCCGGCGGTGCGCAGCCGCTCCTGGCAGGCGCGCAGCAACAGCACGTTCTGGAACACCCCGCCGGTCAGGCCGGCCAGCGACACCCCTCGCTGCCGGCCGACCCGGGTCACCACCTCGGCGACCGCGTCGGCCACCGCCTCGTGGAACGCCGCGGCCAGCACCGCCACCGGCACGCCGTCGCGCAGCCCGGCCACCAGCGCGCGCAGCAGCGGCGCCGGGTCGAGCACACCGTCCGCGCCGACCGCCAGCCGTGGCGCCGCCGCCAGCCCCGATATCCCGGGCACCTCCGGCATCCCCGCGGCCGGGACGGTGACCGCCTCAAGCGCGGCCGCTTCGAGGGCGATCGCGGCCTGGCCCTCGTACTCGACGCGGTGGCAGATGCCCAGCAGGGCGGACACCGCGTCGAAGAGGCGTCCCATGCTGGTGCAGGGGACGCAGCCGATGCCACTGTCGAGCTGGGAGCGCACCGCGGCCAGTTCGGCGGGCCGGCAGGCGGCCACCGCGGGCAGGTCCGGCGCCCACGGGATGCCGACGGCGGCCAGGTGGGACAGCGCCATCCGGCACGGGTTGCGCACGGCCGTGTCCCCGCCGGGCAGCGGCACCGCGCGCAGATGGCCGACGCGGGTGAAGCGGTGGCTGTCCGCACCGAGCAGCAGCACCTCACCGCCCCAGACCTCGCCACCCCGGACCTCGCCACCCCGGGGTACGCCGTCCCGGCCCGCGCCGCTCGGGACCGCGCTGTCGGTGCCGCCGATGCCGTAGCCGGTGCCGTCGAAGGCCACTCCGATGATCGGTTCGCCCAGCCTGCCGTGCTCGGCGAGCAGGGAGACCACATGCGCATGATGATGTTGGACGAGCAGCGGTGGCCGGTCACCGGCGTGGCGCTCGGCCCAGCGGCGGGTCGAATATCCCGGGTGGGCGTCGGCGACCAGCCGTGCCGGGCGCATGGCGTACACGGCGGTGAGCTGCTCGACCGACTGCTCGAAGGCGCGCAGCGTCGCCAGACCGCCCATGTCACCGACGTGCGCCGAGCAGAACGTACGCTCACCGTCGGTGACACAAAAGGTGTTCTTCAGCTCCCCGCCAACGGCCAGGACCACCTCGACCGGCCGACGCGAACCATCCTGGTCCGCCACCCGCCCAACCCTGCCCGCGGACGCCGGTCGACTTCGGCTGCCCACGGGCGCTGTCCGGCCGAACTCGACCAGCAGGGGCGTGTGGCCGCGGGAGCGGCGGATCGGCAGTTCGCGGCCGTCGACGACGCGGACCACCGAGTCGTCGCAGGGCAGCAGGATCGGACGGTCGTGGGTGAGCATCGCGTCGGCCAGCGCCGGCAGCCGGCCGCGGGCGTCGGTGTCGTCGAAGCAGATCGGCTCGTCTGCCAGGTTGGCGCTGGTCAGCACGACGCACGCCGGGGGCGCGACGGCCGCGCCGGGCACCTGGGCGAACAGCAGGTGGTGCAGGGGCGAGTAGGGCAGCAGCAGGCCGATCAGCGGGTTGCCCGGCGCTACGTCCGCGGCGACGGGAGCGTCCGCCCGGCGCCGCAGCAGCACGATCGGCCGGGCCGGGCCACGCAGCACCGCGGCCTCGGCCGGGCCGATCTCGGCGAGCCGCCGGGCCACGTCAAGATCCCGGACCATCACCGCGAACGCCTTGCCCACCCGCGCCTTGCGCTCGCGCAGCAGCTGCACCGCCACCGGGCTGTCGGCCCGGCAGGCCAGGTGGTAGCCGCCGATCCCCTTCACCGCGACGACGCGACCATCGGCCAGCGCCTGCTGGGCCGCGGCCAGCGCCCCGTCCGACCCGGTCTTCTCCACCTCTGGCGTCTCAGCCGCCCCCGGCACCCCGGCTCCGATCGCCTCGGCTCCGATCGCCTCGGAGCAGGACGCCGCCGGCCTGGCGGCCTCCAGTTCAGCGGCGTCCCACAACCCGGTCACGCTGTGATGACCATCGGCCACGGCAGGGGCAGAGCATGCGAGGGGCGTGAAGGGGACGAAGGACAGCCGCGGCCCGCAGTCCGGGCAGCACACCGGCTGGGCGTGGAAGCGGCGGTCGGCCGGGTCGTGGTACTCGGCCGCGCAGGCCGAGCACATCGGGAAGCCCGCCATGGTGGTGGCCGCCCGGTCGTAGGGCAGCGACCGGATGATGGTGAACCGGGGGCCGCAGGCGGTGCAGGTGATGAACGGATGACGGTAGCGGCGGTCGGCCGGGTCGAACAGCTCGCGTACGCAGTCGTCACACACCGCCGTGTCCGGGGGGACAACGGCGCCGACGGTGTGGGTGGCGCGAACACCCTCGCCGCCATCGCGGCTGGCCACGATGCGGAAGCCGGCCTCTTCGGTCACCGGCGGGGCGTCGTCCACCCGCACGGTGGTGACCCGCGCCGGTGCTGGCGCGTCACCGCGCAGCCGCCGCAGGAACTGCGCGACCGTCGCGGGGCTGCCCTGGACCTCGATGAACACCGAGCCGCTGTCGTTGCCCACGAAACCGTCGACGCCGAGGGCGGTGGCCAGCCGGTGGACGAACGGCCGGAACCCCACCCCCTGCACGACGCCTTCGACCCGCACCCGCCGCCGCCACACAGCACCGGGATGGCCATGCTCCCCAGCACGCGCATGACCGATGACGACCGGGCAGACGCCTTCGGCCGTCATACGGACGGCCCCGGACGCGCGGCAGCGGCAGCCCTGCGGCCACCCCTGCCATGCTCACGGGCGGCCGGGCCGGACCCCGGGCGCGTGTCCGCCGTCCGCGGGCTGCGAAACCCGGCCAGGAAGTCCCGTTCGATCAGGCCGATGACCTCCCACATGGCCTGGCGCACCGCCGCGGACAGCTCCCAGCCCGCGTCGACGCACTCGGCCTCGATGAGGAACACCGTGACCTCGTCAGGACGGCTCGCCGCCGCCGAACCGAGCCGGCCTGCCACCGGTACCGGGCCGGCTGTCCGCCCCTCCCCGACCGGCGGTGGGCTGCCTTCCCGCCCTTCCCCGAACGGTGACCGGCCGCTCGTCTGATCCTCCCAGGCCGCGCGGCCTTCCTGGGCCGGCTGACCTTCCCGGGCCGGTGGCGGGCCGGGCGTCCGCTCGTCCGGCCAGTGCGCGTCCAGCCAGGTGGCGAGCGCCAGCGCGTGGTCCCAGCGGAAGGCGTGGCTGTGCAGGCCGGCCAGCGGCGGGAGATCGGCCAGCTCCGGGCCGGGTACACGGTAGATCGTGCCCGGCCGCGCGCCGGTGCGGGCGGCGTCGACGATGACCACCCGGCGGGCCGCACGAATCCGGAACGCCACGTCCATCCCGGCGGTGCCGCCGTCGACGACCCGCACCCCGTCGGGGATGCCTCGCTCCCACAGGTGCCGGATGAGGACCGGCCCGACGCCGTCGTCCCGACGCAGGATGTTGCCGCAGCCCACCAGCAGCAGTTCGTGGCGAGCCGGTGTGCCGCCGCCGACGGGTCCCGCGGGGAGCTGCGTCACCGGGCGCCTCCATCCGTTCCAGCCGTCCCGTCCAGCCGTCCCATGTCGATCTTCTATCCGCCGCGCGCCAGGACCATCGCGTTGATCGTGAAGTTGCCGACCTCACGCCCGCCGCGCCGCCGGGCCCACCGGCGGGCGCGATCCAGATGATCAAAACTGGGGCGGACGCGTCCGGCGGGCCGGGCGCAGCCGCGGAGGGAGCGCACCGTGCACGAGCTGTCGATCTGCCACGCCATCGCCGGCATCGTCGTCGAGCACGCCGGTGACCGTCCGGTACGGACCGTGAACGTACGGATCGGGCAGCTACGGCAGATCGTGCCGGACACCCTCGTCCACTGCTGGTCGCTGGTCATCCAGGGCAGCACGCTGGACGGCTCGCGGCTGCGGGTCGAAAGCGTGCCGGCGCGGGTCCGCTGCGTCGGCTGCGGTCACACCTGGACGCTGAGCGCGCCGGTCATGCTCTGCGGGCAGTGCGGCGGCCACGAGGTGTCGGTGCTGCGGGGCGAGGAGTTTCTGATCACTTCCCTGGAGCTCGAGGAGGTGTGAACGGCCGCGGGCTGGTTCGATCGACACCTTCGATCAACGAGTTTCACGGTCGGCGGCTTCGGTCGGCGGCGCGGGCCGGAGGAGGATCACCATGGGCCGATTCCACTGGCACACCGACGGCAGCACGCACGACGACCACCACAGTCACGATCACCATCGTAACGATCACCATCACGGCCAGGACGAGCGCATAGGAGATCATTCCGGCTACGAGACCGGGACGCGGCGTGTCGAGGTGCTGGCCGCGATCCTCGGCGAGAACGACCGGCTCGCCGCCGCGAACCGCCACGACTTCGACGCCGCCGGGGCACACGTCGTCAACCTGATGTCCGCGCCGGGCGCCGGCAAGACGGCTCTGCTGCGGGAGACCCTCCGCCGGCTGTGCCCCACGCTGCGGGTCGGGGTGATCGAGGGCGACATCGAGACCAGCATCGACGCCGACCGGCTCGACGGGCTCGGCGCCGTGGTGTCGCTGGTCAACACCGGTCAGGGCTTCGGCGGCGAGTGCCACCTGGACGCCGCCATGGTCCGTTCGGCGATCGGGCGCCTGCCGCTGGACCTTCTCGATCTTGTCGTCATCGAGAACGTCGGCAACCTGGTCTGCCCGGCCGAGTTCGACGTCGGCGAGCACCGGCGCGCGATGATCTTCTCGGTCACCGAGGGCGAGGAGAAACCGCTGAAATACCCGATCATGTTCCGGTCCGCCGACCTCATCCTGATCAACAAGGTGGATCTGCTGCCCTACCTGGACTTCGATCTCGAGCTCTTCCGCCGTAACCTCACCGATGTCAATCCCGGCGCGACCAGCCTGGAGATCAGCGCCCGTACCGGCGCCGGCCTCGGCGCGTGGTGCGACTGGCTGTCCGCGCCGCATCCCCCGTGGCCCGGTGCCGGTCGTCCGGCGCAGCGGCCCGACGCCGAGGCACGGGCGCGACGGGAGGACGTCAGCTGACGGGGGTGTCGCTGATGGGGAGGCCGCAGCGCACCACCGGGTCCAGCGGCAGGAAGCGGCTGCCGTCGTCACTGACACGGACGAAGTCGTAGCAGTTGGCGGCCTTCCCGCGGTTCGTCGCGAGGTCGATCGGGGCGGGCAGCAGGCCGCCGCCGTCGTAGGCGCGCACGCCGCGCAGCCCCTGGATGAACCCCGGGCGGGTCGGGCAGGGGCCGGCGGCCTCCAGGCCGCGCAGGAACATGTCGGCGGACAGCCAGCCGAAGACCGCGCTGTCCTGGACGGGTGACTGCACCTGCGGGGCGTAGCGCGTCATCGCGTCGATGATCCGCTGGTGCGCGGGGCTGTTCACCTCGAACGGGACGAAAGTGATGTAGATGACGGTGCCGGCGAGGGTCGGGCCGAGCTGCTTGAGCAACGCCGGGTCGTAGCCGAACGGAGCGATCACCGCTTTGAGGTTGACACCGGCGGCGCGGACCGCCGGAAGAATCTGGGCGAGGATGTCCGGAGGACGATGCCGGCCAGGGTGTTGAGGCGCGCCGCCTTCATCTGCGCGGCCAGTGCCCCGAAACTGGTTGTCTTGGCGGTCACGGTGAAGTTCGCCTCGACGCGGATACCGGCCGCCTGCAGGCTTGTTCTGAGCTTCTGATAGAAGATCTCCGTGGCGTCGCTCAGCTCGGTGTTCACTACCAGAGCGCGGGTACCGCCCTGGCTACGGACGAAATCCCCCCAGACGCTGGAGGATCCCTGCGTGGCCGAATAGTAGTGCCAGGAGAACATGTTGCCGTGGTTGTTCCAGTCGACGTCGCCGGCCAGCCCGACGACCGGGACTTCGAGATCGTCGAGATACTGCGCGGAGCCGACCACCACCCCCGCTGTTTCCAGAATGCCGAAGACCCCTTCGTTCTGAACGAGTTCGCGAGCACCGGCGCGGTTCCCGTCGGGAGAACCGGCGTCGTCCCGCCAGGCATACACGACCTTCCTACCGTGGACGCCGCCCGCGGCGTTGGTCACTCCGAGACGCGCCTCGACACCGGCCCGGAACGTACGATAGGCGGCCGACGTCGGCCCGCTGTCGTCGAACAGCAGGCCAATCTTGACCTCACTGTCGGTGACACCCGGTGAGGTACAGGGGTCCGATCCCGCACGACCGGGCTGGGCCCTCGGGGTGGCGCAGGCGAACAGCCCGGTCAGGCTGCCCAGCGCGGCAGCCAGCACGGCGAACGACAATAACGAGCGCCTCCCGATCATGAACATCGCAGCGGGCTCCCTTGCCGACACCGGACACCTACAGGTCACATCTGGACACAAAGCGTGCTCCGGCAGAAAACGGTACAAGAAGAGAATCCGAGCGGCACCGAATAGTCGACACCCCGCATGTGAAACATGTCACGTACAACCCAATACCCGCCCCACCCCGAGCGGGCCACCCCCGCGACGCACCAACCATCCTAGTGTCCTGAGTCGTTGATTCGTGTGCAGATAGAATGGGCTGGTGCCTGGCCCGAGCGCGGATCCCATCGAGTTGTCGTCTGCTGAGCGTGCGGTGCTGGAGGGCTGGGCCCGACGGCGGAAGACCGCGCAGGCGCTGGCGTTGCGCTCGCGGATCGTGCTGGCCTGCGCGGACGGTGGGACGAACTCGGGGGTCGCGGCCGAGCTCGGGATCACCCGGGGAACGGTCGCGAAATGGCGGGAGCGGTTCGCGGTCGACCGGCTGGAGGGCCTGTCAGACGAGGCACGTCCGGGAGCGCCTCGGAAGGTCACCGACGCCCAGGTCGAGGCGGTGATCGCGAGGACGTTGGAGGAGAAGCCACCGAACGGCGATACCCATTGGACATCGCGGTCGATGGCGAGGGCCAGTGGGCTGTCGCAGTCGACGGTGTCACGGATGTGGCGGGCGTTCGGGTTGAAGCCGCATCTGGTCGAGACGTGGAAGCTGTCCACCGACCCGCTGTTCGTGGACAAGGTCCGTGACGTGGTCGGGGTCTACCTCGACCCGCCGGAGAAGGCGATCGTGCTCTGCGTCGACGAAAAGTCGCAGGTGCAAGCTTTGGATCGCACGGCACCGGTGCTGCCCCTGATGCCGGGTACCCCGCAGCGGATGACCCACGACTACGTCCGCCATGGCACGACCAGCCTGTTCGCCGCGCTCGACCCGACGTCCGGGTCGGTGATCGCGCAGACCTTCCGGCGGCACCGTCACCAGGAGTTCCTGCGCTTCCTCAAGCTGATCGACTCCTCGGTCCCGAAGGGCTACGACCTGCACCTGGTCCTGGACAACTACGCCACCCACAAGACCCCGGCGGTGAAGAACTGGCTGCTGCGCCACCCCCGCTTCCACCTGCACTTCACCCCGACCTCGGCGTCGTGGATGAACCTGGTCGAGCGCTGGTTCGCGGAGCTGACCACCCGCAAGCTGCGCCGATCGACGCACCGCTCGGTCGTCGAACTCGAAGCCGACATCCGCCGATGGATCAACGCCTGGAACAAGGACCCGAAGCCGTTCGTCTGGGCCAAGACCGCCGACGAGATCCTCGAGACCCTCGCCGCCTACTGCCAGCGAATCAACGACTCAGGACAGTAGATCACGAGAAAATTCTCCAAAAGATTACCCGCCCCCATCGTCACCACATCCACGAACGCCCGCGGTCGGCCCACCGGCCCGTTGCCGGGCCGGACTCCGACGGGGTTTCCACGTTCCACGCGAATGAGACACGACCGGGGTGGGTGCCCCTTCTACTCCGGGACGGCGGTGCCCTCTCGGCTGACGACACGTCTTCAACCGACGCCTGCCGCTTCTCATCGGCCAGTCCTGTACCCCGCTGCTACCACCCGCCTGCGGAGCGAACCTTCACGAAGCATCATCAGGGGTTCACTCGCGTTCACCCGTCCGGTCTTCCCCTTTGCCTGTAATCCCCGGACGGAACGAGGATTCTTGGGCTTTTTCTCCGAGCTTCGCACCCCGCCGTCACCAGCGACGCACGTCGGAGCAGGGACGGGCCCTTTGAGCACTGGCCCGGAACCATCCTCTCGGTATTATCCGACCCTCCTTACTGGATAGTTCGCTCATTCTCGTGCGACCTCGTGTCGCACCGTGTCGGAGGTTGTGGTGGGCGGTTCGGCGGGCGGGCGGGGGCGAAGGCGCGAAGGAAGGTGTTGACGCCGGCGGCGATGGCCGCGCGCAGCTCGGCGTCGGCGACCTCTCTGGTGCCGAGCGCGGAGAGTTCGGGGAGGTCTCCCGAGACAAGGGCGAGGAAGTGCGCGGCGGCGGTGTCGGGCTCGTCGAGGTCGAGGTGGCCGCGGTTGGACAGGCGGGCGAGGCGGCCGGCGAGGGCACCGCGGACCCGTGACCCTCCGTACGCGAGTGCCTCGTCGAAGAGGTCGGGGAACCGGCCGGCCTCGGCATACATCAGCCGCTGGAGGATCCAGCCCTCCCCGGTGAGCTGACAGTCGATGACCTCGCGGGCCACCCGGGAGAGGTCACCGGCGAGGTCGGCGCCGTCGTCGGACAGGGTGTCGAGCGCGGCTACCATCCTGTCGCCGGCGCGCCGGGCGCCGTCGAGGATGACCGTGCGGAAGAGCGTTTCCTTGTCACCGAAGTGGTTGTAGACGGTGGGCTTGGCGACTCCCGCCAGCTCCGCGATCGCCTCCACCCGAGCCAGGCCGTACCCGTCGCGGGTGAACACGCGCAGCGCGGCGTCGAGGATCGCGACACGCTTGTCGATCCGACCGTGATGGACGGTAGCGGACGGTGCCATCGTGTGACCATATCGATCGACAGTTCCGCGCGGCAACTTGAATGAACCCGAACGTTCAATATAGTGTCCGTGGAGTCAAAGTTGCGCTCCGCTGGCGGGGCTCGCCGCGGTGGAGCTCCACCGCGGTACAGCTCACCGCGGTACAGCTCACCGCAGTACAGCTCGTCACGGTGCAGCGCGACACAGTGAAGCTCGACATGGTGAGGAAGGCGTCGTGGCGCCCGTACCGTTGGAGGACCGGGTCGACCCGCAGCTGCGCGACTATCTCGTGAACCCGCCCAGCCGCCCCCGGCTGAGCCGGCTGCACCCAGCGGCGGACCGCGTCCGGGCAACCGACACGCACGTCAAGATTACCAACGGCCCGGACGCGCGGGACGTGCCGGTACGGGTCTACCGTCCTGCCGAGGCCGATGCCGAGGCGCCGGTGGTGCTCTTCGTCCACGGCGGCGGTTTCACGCTGGGTGAGCTTGAGCAGTTCGACCAGCACTGCGTGTGGTATGCCACGGCCTCCCGGGCGGTGGTCGTCTCGGTCGGCTACCGGCTGGCCCCCCAGTTCCCCTACCCGGCGGCGCTGCATGACGCCCACGCCGTGTGGAGCTGGCTGACGGGCGGCCCCGACGAGGAGGCCGGCGAAGGAGCCGGCAGGAGAGTCGGTACAGGGGCCGCGGAAATCGGCGTCGACCCGACCCGGTCGGCCATCATCGGCTCCAGCTCGGGCGCCGCCATCGCGGCCGGGCTGGCGCTGTACCTGCGCGACCGGCAGGAGCCCCTGCCGTCCCTGCTGCTGCACGCGCCCGTGCTCGACGACCGGCACACCACGGTCTCCAGCCAGGCCATCACCGACCCGCGCACCTGGAACCGGGCCGGCTCCCAGCGGGGCTGGCGCAGCTATCTCGGCCCGGTGGCCGGCGCCGCGGACGTGCCGGCCTACGCCGCGCCGGCCCGTGCCACGGACCTCGCCGGGCTGCCGCCGACCGCGCTGATCCTCGGCGATCTCGAGCTGGCCCGGGACGAGGCGCTGACGTTCGCCACCCGGCTCGCGCAGGCCGACGTGCCGGTGGAGCTGCACATCTACCCGAACGCCACACACGGCTTCGACGTCGTCGTGCCCGACGCCGCTGTCAGCCTCGCGTCCCGCCATGTCCAGGGCGAGGCCCTGCTGCGCGCCCTGCACCCGGCCGACCGAGAAACGGTGCGACGGACAGCAATGCCCGCCTGTCTCCACAGTTCTTGATCCTATTCCGAAAATCGCCCATAAGGCTCGTCGGACGCTCCTCCTTCGAGCGGCCCACCATGTAGGCGACTTCCGTCGTTCCGACAGCGGTTTCCGCCTACGGCTGGGTGGCCTGGGTGTCAGGCCTCCTGAAGCGGCCGTTTTCACCGGAGGTGGGGCCTGACCGCGCTGGATGCCGGTGGTGCGTGGTGGCAATCGCGTCATCGGTTCTGGCAATCGTGCCGTCGGTTTCCGCCCGTCCGGTTGTGGCCCCCGACCGCGGTCGCCTACCGTGCAGGACGTGAACCCGCGCGGGACGAAGCACCTGATCACAGGTCACAGCGGCGTCTCGTCCGGTCGGAATCCCGGCACATCCTGACTGTCGTTGGCAGCCTGACCTGCCGTCGGCAGCCAGCCGCGGCGGAATGGCCGATTCCACTCCGATGAGAGGCTTACATGTCCGTACGTGGGACCGACCGTAACGCCGCCACCGATGGCCCGGCCGTACAGCCGTCGGAGCTGGCAGCTCCGGAAGCGATTCACGTCACGACCGACGACAACGTGACCTTTGTGATTCGGCTGCTCGAGCATGACGACCCGACCGCCCCGGTCGTGCTGATCCTGCCGGCCATGGGGATGAAGGCGAAGTTCTACCGGCCGTTGGCGAAGGCGCTGTTCACCGCCGGCCTGTCCGCCGCCACCTGCGATCTGCGGGCCCAGGGGGAAAGCACACCGAGCCTGCGCGAGCAGCCCAACTTCGGCTACCGCGAGCTGCTGGAAGTGGATCTTCCGACGGTTCTCGCGGCGCTGCGGGCGCGCCTGCCGCAGGCGCCGGTGTACCTGTTCGGGCACAGCCTCGGCGGCCAGCTCGCGCTGCTGTACACGGCTTCGGCATCGAAGGAGATCGCCGGTGCCTGCGTGATCGCGACCAGCAGCGTCTACTGGCGGTCCTTCGCCCCCCGGCGCCGGCTCGTCGCGCTCTGGCAGGGGCAGATCATCGGCCTGGTGTCCCGGATCCGTGGGTACTGGCCGGGCGGCATGGTGATCCCCGCGCCGATGGCCGGCGGTGTGATGACCGACTGGGCCCGGCACATCCGCAACGGCCGCTACCAGCCCCGCGGCAGCGGGCGGGACTACAACGAGGCGCTGCGCACGTTCGACCTGCCGGTACTGGTGATCTCGATAGCGGGCGACCCGCTCGGCCCGCGTCCCAACGTCGACTTCCTGTGCGGCAGGATGCGCGGCGCCCAGGTCACCCGCTGGCACGTCGAGGACGGCTCCGGGGTGATCGTCAACGACCATTTCGCCTGGATCAAAAGCAGCGGCATCATCGGCTCCGCAACCGCCGCCTGGATCACCGGGGGCGCCCTCCCCACCGGGACGTGACAGAACGGTTCCCCGGCCAGGTCCGTTACGGTTTCCAGGCCAGGCCCGTTCTTCGCCACCGGGCACCCGCACCGCGTGGACGTGGCAGAGGCCGGTTCCCACCGCCCCTGGCCGCCGTGTCCCGCCGCCGATCGCAGGATCCGCTGATCGGCGAATTCTGGCATGATGGTTCCGGCCGACCGCCGTCGCGCCAGCCCCGGCC
This sequence comes from Candidatus Protofrankia datiscae, assembly GCF_000177615.2. Classification (GTDB taxonomy): domain Bacteria; phylum Actinomycetota; class Actinomycetes; order Frankiales; family Frankiaceae; genus Protofrankia; species Protofrankia coriariae. The sequence continues at coordinate 2,949,907 of NC_015656.1, forward strand.
GTAGTCTGGGCCAATGGTCAACCGTCTGTACTTTCGTCAGTTGCTGTCCGGACGGGACTATGCCGTCGGCAACCCGGTGGCAACCCAGATGGTCAACTTTACCTACCTGATCGGGGACTGGGAGACCCGGGAGGCGGTGGTGATCGACCCGGCGTACGCGGTCGACGATCTTCTCTCGGTGCTGGCTGACGACGGGATGCGACTGACCGGTGCCCTGGTCACCCATCACCACCCCGATCATGTCGGCGGCGAGATGTTCGGTTTCGTCCTGCCGGGCCTGCCGGAGCTGCTCGCCCGCGTCCAGGTTCCGGTGCATGTGCAGCGGGACGAGCGCGAGTGGGTGTGGCGCACCACCGGTGTGTCCACCACCGACCTCGTCGGCCACGACCACGACGACGTGCTCGACGTCGGCGCCGTGCCCGTCCGCCTGCTGCACACCCCCGGGCACACCCCGGGCAGCCAGTGCTTCCTGGTGGACGGCCGGCTGGTCGCCGGTGACACGCTCTTCCTGGAAGGCTGCGGACGCACCGACTTCCCCGGCGGTGACCCCGACGCCATGTACGCGAGCCTGCAGCAGCTGGCCGCGCTGCCCGACGACACCGTCGTCTACCCCGGTCACTTCTACTCGGCGCAGCCCAGCGCGCCGATGTCGACGGTACGTAGCGGCAACGCGGTGTTCCGCCCCCGTTCCGTCGAACAGTGGCGGGCCTTCTTCGGCGGTGGATGACAGCCCGCCCATATGCTCAACCACCCGTCCCGACCCTGACCGCACGGGTGCGCCCCTGCCGGCCACCGCGGTCGCGCACCACCCGGCCGAACCGAGAGAACCGAGAGAGAAGCACATGACACGCACCGCTGTGAACCGTTACGTCCTGCCCAACATCATCGAACGCACCTCCCGCGGCGAATACGGGATGGACCCCTACTCCAAGCTGCTGAAGGAACGCATCATCTTCCTTGGCACGCAGATCGACGACGTTTCCGCGAACGACATCATGGCGCAGCTACTCTACCTTGAGGGCGAGGACGCCGACCGCGACATCTCGCTCTACATCAATTCCCCGGGCGGCTCGTTCACCGCGCTGATGGCGATCTACGACACGCTGCAGTTCGTCCGGCCCGACATCCAGACCCTCTGCCTCGGGCAGGCCGTCTCCGGGGCGGCCGTCCTGCTCGCGGCCGGGACACCCGGCAAGCGGTTCGCTCTCAGCAACAGCCGGATACTGCTCGACCAGCCGTCCAGCCAGAGCCAGGGGCAGTCGAGCGACCTGGAGATCCACGCCCGGGAGATCCTGCGGATGCGGGATCTGCTGGAGACGATCCTCGCCCGGCACACCAACCGGAGCCCCGACCAGATCCGCCGGGACGTCGAACGCGACAAGATCCTCGACGCGAACGAGGCGGTCGAGTACGGCCTCGTCGACGAGGTCATCCAGAGCCGGAAGAACTCGTTGCGACGAGCCGCCTCCGAATAGCGGTACGGGTACGTACGGGGCCGCGGGACGCTCCACCGCTACCATTTCGCCGCTTTCCGGTTCACCGCTTTCGGAATGAGGCTCCCCGCGTCGCCTGGCCGGCGTTGCGGAACGTCATGGCGGCTCTACAACGGTTCGCCGGGGATGCTGAGGTATTCCCGGCGGAGGGTTTCGACGATCGGGTGATCGGCTGCCAGTTCCCGGTCGTCGACCGCAGCGATCGCGCGTACGCCGACGGCCGCGTTGGTGGCGAACGCGGCCTGCATACCGACCAGTCCCAGCCAGTCGACCGGTGCGATGATCGTGCCTTCGTGCGTCCGTTGGAGCAGCTGCATGGTCACGCCGCGCAGGCAGTCCGCGGCAGGCCAGATCACGTGGTCGCCGTCGAAGCAGCCGACGTTCCAGGTGGCACCCTCCGAGACGAGATCCGTCGGGTTGCCGCCCCCCGAGGCGATGCTCCCCGGGCCCGAACTCCGCGGACCAGAGCCCTTCAGGGCCGAGCTTTCCGAGACCCGGCTCTGTGCGGCCCGGCTCCGCGAGGCCAGCCCCTTCGGAGCGGCCCGGCTCTCCGAGACCACACCCCCCGATGTCAGACCCTCTGACGCCAGACCCTCTGACAGCACGCTCTCCGGGGCCAGGCCCTTCGAGGCGGGAGAGGCGATGCCGGGGGCGGCCTCGGTGAAGAGGACGTCGTCGAAACCGTTGAGCTGCGCGGCACGGCGGTGGCGCAGCGCGTCGAAAAGGCCCACGTGTTTGACCGCCGGCATGTTCCGGCGGTAAGCGACCGAGCGGACGCGCAGCGGCGGCAACGGCGCGGCGGGCGCCGGCCTGGTGTTCACCAGGACGCGCGGCTGCGCCCGCACGCTCGGATGCCCCACCTCGAGCGCCGGGTCGAAGACGGTTATCCGGAGCACGCAGGAGCCCGCGCCGATGGGACGCGTTGCCCGGCGGGCAAGATGACGGACCCGCTCGACGTCCAGTTCGGCGTCGAAGAGCAGCCTGCAGTCGTGGGCCAGCCGCTTCAGGTGCAGCGACAGCCCGCGCACCCGCTGGCACTCGACCCGCATGGTCGTGAAGTGGCCGTAGTTCGTCAGCGCCAACACGACAAGATCATTAACGTTGGGCGGCGCACCGTCCAGCTCCATCACGGGCAGCAGTCTCGCATCCGACAGGCGGAATGATCGACACAGCGGACCGCCCATGACAATAAGGCTTGTCTCAATGGAAAGTAGGCTTTACATTAGGAGCATGATCGATAAAATACGGCAGGACAACATGACACGCGCCGCACGCAGGGAGATCTTCCTGGACGGTCTGCCCGTCGCCACCCTCGGTGGGATCGCACTGGCCCTGGGCAGCAGTCCCGACCAGAGCGCCGCCCAGAAGGCCTGCTGGCTCGGCATCAGCGGCGCGTTCACGCTCGCCGTGGCATGGGTGCTGCTGCGAGCCTTCCGCCGCGCCGACGAGTACCAGCGCAAGATCCAGCTGGAGAGCATGGCGATCGCCTTTGCCGCGGTGATGGTAGGGCTGCAGATAGCCGCCCTGCTCGACGCCGCCGACATCGTCCAGCTACGCCAGCTCGTTCAGGCGATCACCATTGGTGGCGTGGCGATGTGGCTCCTGATCGCGGACCTGCGTACCCGTCTGCGCCGATGAAGAACCGGCTGCGCGTGCTGCGGGCGGAACGCCGGTGGAGCCAGGCCGACCTGGCCGACCGATGCCGGGTGTCCCGGCAGACCATCAACGCGATCGAGACCGGACGGTACGACCCCAGCCTTCCCCTGGCATTCACCCTCGCCGACATCTTCGGCCTGGCCATCGAGGAAATCTTCCTCTTCGACCGGCCAGGAACAGGAACCGGAACCGACCTGCCCTGAGCCCCTGCCCCGCACCCGGTGCCCGGTGCCCGGCCTCGATCAGGTCGCCTTTCGCCACCCGAACGAGGATGGCCGGCGGGCACGTAATCGAGGCCCCGACTCCCGCGCATAATCCGCAACCGGTTTCCGGTGAATGTGACGGATACCGAATCCGGGCCCGGTGTGTCCCGGGCGTGATGTGCCCCGCATCGCGGCGATCGTGATTACCCGAGGTTTGCCACGCGATTGTCTTAGATCAACGGACGTCGCCCAACAGAGCAGACTCAGGGTAGGTGAAGGTCACAGTGGGTGAGGTCACAACCGGCCAGGAAAGCCTCGGCACCGGCGGAGCACAGCAAACAGTTCCCGGAGCGGTAACGGGCGAAAAGCCCTGGCGATCCGTATCACGTCCCGCCCGGCGGAGACCGCGGCTGCGCAGCGCTGTCGCCGGCTGCGCGGTAATAGTGGCCGGGGCCGTCAGCCCGGCCTCCGGCGTCATCGGCACCGATACTGGAACTGCTGCTCCGGGCGGTGGTGTAAACGCGCCGGCCGCCACCCGGGCGCTTCAGACCTTCACCATTCCGGATGCTTTTACCGCCGCTGGCAGCCCCGTTCCCGCGCAGCTGTCGGCGGCCACCGACCGGGTACTTCCCGGAGTGGTGAGAGTTTTTTCCAGGATCACCTCGCAGAACGCCTCCGCGGCGGGCACCGGTATGGTGCTGAACGCCTCCGGTGAAGTGCTCACCAACAACCACGTCATCGCGAACGCCGACGCCATCACCGTCACCGTCACCAGCAGCGGCCGTTCCTACCAGGCGTCGGTCGTCGGGACGGACATGGCTGACGATGTCGCGGTCCTGCGGTTGCAGGGCGCCTCCGGGCTTGCCGCGGTTCCGATCGGTGACTCCTCGAGGGTCGGGGTCAGTGACTCCGTCGCCGCCATCGGCAATGCCGAAGGCGGGGCACCCGAGGTCGTCTCCGGCAGGATCACCGCGCTCAACCAGAGCATCACCGCGACCGACTCCGACGGCGGCAACCCCGAGGACCTCTCCGGGCTGATCAAAACCGATGTCGCCATCAGACCCGGGTTCTCCGGCGGCCCGCTGGTCAGCTCGGCCGGTGAGGTCATCGGGATGGACACGGCGGCGACCGCGTTCAACGAGTACCTACCGGCCGGGCTGCGGGCCGGGTACGCCATCCCGATCAGTCACGCGATCTCGGTCGCCAGCTCGCTCAGCGCCGGGAAAAGCGCTGGAAAAACCGCCATCGTTTCCGCGGCGCGCGTGGAGGGTCCCAGTGCTCGCAGCGGCAGCGGCGTCACAGTGGACGCCAGGCTGGCCCGCCTGACGCTTACCCGTGGCTCCACGCAGGCACGGGTAAGCAGTGTCCTCGCCGGCGTGTACGAACGCGATCTACGTGTCGGCACGTCCCCGTCGCCATCCGGCCCTCTGGGGACGGCGGGAAGGCCACGGGTTGGCACACCGGAAGCTGGTTCGCCGCGACCCCGGCAACCCGCCCGCTCGGCTCCGCAGGGCGGCCTGGCCAGCCGCGGCAGGCGTCCAGCCAGGCGCTACCGCATACGCTGACCCATGCGGGGTGGGGTTTTCGTGCATGACGAAGAGGGGCCACCCGAAACCGGGCAGCCCCTCCCCACCACACACAAGTCCGGCAGCGACCTACTCTCCCACGCAGTCACCCACGCAGTACCATCGGCGCAGAAGGGCTTAGCTACCGGGTTCGGAATGGAACCGGGCGTTTCCCCTTCGCCATAACCACCGAAACACCACGAGACTACAACCGGAAACCGGCCATACCCCCAGAACCACACAGTGGACGCGCAATACCTTCGAAGACAAGCCCTCGGCCTATTAGTACCGGTCAGCTCCATACGTCACCGTACGCCCACCTCCGGCCTATCAACCCGATCATCTACTCGGGGGCCTTACCAGGTTCACCCTGTGGGAGACCTCATCTCGAAGCAGGCTTCCCGCTTAGATGCTTTCAGCGGTTATCCCTCCCGAACGTAGCCAACCAGCCGTGCCCTTGGCAGAACAACTGGCACACCAGAGGTTCGTCCGTCCCGGTCCTCTCGTACTAGGGACAGCCCTTCTCAAGTCTCCTACGCGCGCGGCGGATAGGGACCGAACTGTCTCACGACGTTCTAAACCCAGCTCGCGTACCGCTTTAATGGGCGAACAGCCCAACCCTTGGGACCTACTCCAGCCCCAGGATGCGACGAGCCGACATCGAGGTGCCAAACCTTGCCGTCGATATGGACTCTTGGGCAAGATCAGCCTGTTATCCCCGGGGTACCTTTTATCCGTTGAGCGACGGCGCTTCCACTAGCCACCGCCGGATCACTAGTCCCTGCTTTCGCACCTGCTCGACATGTCTGTCTCACAGTCAAGCTCCCTTGTGCACTTGCACTCGACACCTGATTGCCAACCAGGCTGAGGGAACCTTTGGGCGCCTCCGTTACCCTTTAGGAGGCAACCGCCCCAGTTAAACTACCCACCTGACACTGTCCCTGATCCGGATCACGGACCCAAGTTAGACACCCAATTCGACCAGAGTGGTATTTCAACAGTGACTCCACCGAAACTGACGTTCCCGCTTCACAGTCTCCCACCTATCCTACACAAGCCGAACCGAGCACCAATATCAAGCTATAGTAAAGGTCCCGGGGTCTTTCCGTCCTGCCGCGCGTAACGAGCATCTTTACTCGTAATGCAATTTCGCCGAGTCTGTGGTTGAGACAGTAGGAAAGTCGTTACGCCATTCGTGCAGGTCGGAACTTACCCGACAAGGAATTTCGCTACCTTAGGATGGTTATAGTTACCACCGCCGTTTACTGGCGCTTAAGTTCTGAGCTTCGCACCGAAATGCTAACCCGTCCCCTTAACGTTCCAGCACCGGGCAGGCGTCACTCCGTATACATCGTCTTACGACTTCGCACGGAGCTGTGTTTTTAGTAAACAGTCGCTTTCCCCTGGTCTCTGCGGCCACTATCCGCTTCGGAGGCACAGCCCCTACACGGACAACGGCCCCCCTTCTCCCGAAGTTACGGGGGCATTTTGCCGAGTTCCTTAACCACAGTTCACTCGCTCGCCTTGGTATTCTCTACCTGACTACCTGTGTCGGTTTCGGGTACGGGCGGCCCTGACACTCGCTAGAGGCTTTTCTCGGCAGCATGGGATCATCCACTTCGCCACAATCGGCTCGGCATCAGGTCTCAGGCACACAAGACACGGATTTACCTATGCCTCGCCCTACACCCTTGCCCCAGGACAACCACCGCCTGGGCTGGACTACCCTCCTGCGTCACCCCATCGCTTGCCTACTACCAGCCGGGATCCCGCGCTCCCCACACCCCACTCGAAAGCAGAATGCAGATCGGACGGTTAGCACGAACCAGGTTCAGCATGGGCGCATCAGCGCCGGTACGGGAATATCAACCCGTTGTCCATCGACTACGCCTGTCGGCCTCGCCTTAGGTCCCGACTCACCCTGGGCGGATTAGCCTGCCCCAGGAACCCTTAGTCATCCGGCGGACGGGATTCTCACCCGTCATTCGCTACTCATGCCTGCATTCTCACTCGTGTAGCATCCACGGCTGGGTCACCCCGCCGCTTCACACACCACACGACGCTCCCCTACCCATACACACACGTGTGTATGCCGCAGCTTCGGCGGTGCGCTTGAGCCCCGCTACATTGTCGGCGCAGAACCACTTGACCAGTGAGCTATTACGCACTCTTTCAAGGGTGGCTGCTTCTAAGCCAACCTCCTGGTTGTCTCCGCGACTCCACATCCTTTCCCACTTAGCGCACGCTTAGGGGCCTTAGCTGGCGATCTGGGCTGTTTCCCTCTCGACTACGAAGCTTATCCCCCGCAGTCTCACTGCCACGCTTCACTTACCGGCATTCGGAGTTTGGCTGACTTCAGTAAGCTTGTAGGCCCCCTAGGCCATCCAGTGCTCTACCTCCGGCAAGAAACACGTGACGCTGCACCTAAATGCATTTCGGGGAGAACCAGCTATCACCGAGTTTGATTGGCCTTTCACCCCTATCCACAGCTCATCCCCCAGGTTTTCAACCCTGGTGGGTTCGGTCCTCCACACGGTCTTACCCGCGCTTCAACCTGGCCATGGATAGATCACTCGGCTTCGGGTCTTGGACATGCGACTCAAACGCCCTCTTCGGACTCGCTTTCGCTACGGCTCCCCCACAAAGGTTAACCTCGCCACACATCGCAAACTCGCAG